>DVAE01000037.1 GCA_014189675.1 Candidatus Undinarchaeales archaeon SRR5007147.bin71
GTTATCGGACTTAGGTCTATCAAAGGTCTTGCTGTGCTGGACACAGCGCCGGAACCTATAGCTCCCGCTGACACTGTCCCCAGTACAAAGACAAGCGCTGTCGCTACAAGAAAAATTCTCAGTTTTTTCATCTATACAAGATAATTTATTATTGGAACTGCAAGTAGTATTCCGGCATATCCAAGTATCACTGCGAGCATTTGCTTCTTTATCTGTTCGCGCTCTGCAGGATTTCCTGATGCCGCCGACCATTGCATGAAATTGTATGCAAGAGCAAGCGCAACCGCTGCTGTTGCTATTCCCTTTATCAAAGCATAGGCATTCCAAAAGGGCTGTAGTATCTCATCCGGCACTGCGCTCGTGTTGGGCGCTGTGATTGCATAGGCTGCATTGCAAAGCACAAGAAGTCCAGCAAGAGAACTTCCTGCGATTTTACTTACCTTCATCACCAGCTTTTCCATAAGCTCACCTCTACTCTTAAAGTGTCACAGAAATCTATTTAACTCGAATCCCATGTAGCTGTGGGTGAACAAGAAAAGTTTATAAGCCTTCTTCCTTTACATCGCGCATGAACAAGCTCCTGGTTGGGGGTGTCGTCGTCCTTATCGCGGCCGCTCTCGTCTATTACTTCATGTACATGCAGTAATTACTGACATTTTTTGAACTTATTTTTCTTAGCTCAGGCTTTAATGTCTTAATAAGATGCGTAAAGAATAATAAGTTCGAGTTCCAATTGTTTTTATGCGTCCCAAATCAGTATTCTATTCAGCACCCAAAGGGGAGCTCAGGACTATAAGTGGAACAGCTCAGGATAATTTTGGTCGCTGGAATAAGGGTTTTCTTGTTGTTGTAGGAGACGCCGGCTCTGATTGTGGCTTTCTAAACAGCAATATAATCTATATATCTGGAGACGCCGGTGAGAATCTTGGCGGAGAAAATACGGGTACAATAATTGTCGAGGGATCAATAGAGTCTTTACACGAAAAAGCATCTGGGACAATTATAGCTTCTGAAGTTTCAGATTCAAAAGGAAGGGACTGGCTCGAGCCCGATGGTCGGAAAGCAAAAAGAATAATCGCCAAGGTGAAAAAAAAGCTCATGAAAAAGGGGCTTGAAAAGGATCTCAAACATCAGAGCTTAGAGCTAAGCTGGGTTGATTTATGAAATCTAAAAACTCAGAAAATATGAGCGGTGAGGAAAAGTATATAGGCGAAGTTGATGTGTTTGAGATTAGGAGATAACCAGGAAGAAGAAGGACTTTCTTGGAAGAAAAATAAAGTAGATGGCTAAAGACCTTGAAAACGATCTGGAGAAAGCCCGAGTTCGTACAGAGGCAGTTATACAGCAATGCAAGGTTGCATTAGAGGATTATCACACCGCAGAGGAACATGCAAGTGAGATGCTGGCAAGGATCTGGCTTCTCTACGATGACATTGAAGTTCAGCAGGTATGGCCCGACCACGAAGACCGAATTCTTGAACTACAGGAGGAATATGTCCGGCTGGGAGGGAGTGCAAACAACAGGCTCATTGCAAAGGTTAAGAATTTTGAATCGATTATGAAAGAAAAAGTAACTGGCATAAAAGATTCCATAGGGCTAATAGAAGAAACCCGGCAGGAGACTGAGGAGGATGCTGAGTTCTTCAATAACATTACAGCAGAGATGCAGAGAGTCGCAGATGCTCTTGAAGAAATCAGGAACACCTTTCAGAGGGAGACAGCATGAAATGCATAATTTGTGGATGCAGAGAGCACTGGCTTATAGGCTGTGTTGGACACAGCTCCGGAACTTGTAGCTGCGCAAAAAAATAAATTTATAAACTACTAAACACACTTTAGTCTATGGTAAATTATGCTATGCTGATTTCAAATCCGACATACCCTTTGTTCTGGCTTGCTTTAATCTGGGCAGTAATCTGGAAAGGATTTGCTTTGTGGCATTCCGCAAGAAATCTGCAGAAGAAATGGTTCATTGCCTTGCTACTTATTAACACACTTGGTGTTTTGGAAATAGCCTACTTGTTTCTGTTCAGGAAGGACCGCTTCAAGAAGGACATTCTTGGAAGGAAACTGAAGAAAGGGAAATGAGCTCTGAATTTCCTCCTGGCATCAAAAAGAGGGCCAATCAACTTCCTCCTTCTATTCGTGTCGGTAAATCAGGTCTTACAGAGCAGGCAATAACTGAGATAAAAGCCCGGCTTGAGAAGGATGAACTAATTAAGGTCAAATTTCTCAATACAGCAATAAATGACAACAAGAAAGAGCTCTTCAAAGAACTCGCAGAGAGAACTGACTCAGTTCTCGTGCTTACCGTAGGATTTACAGCAAGTCTCTACAAAAAGAAATCATCTAAATAATTGCCAGTCTGGAGAGTGAAAGTCCAACCCATATTACAAGTGCCAGGTACAATATTGCGACTCCCTTGTTCAGAGGGAAGTCAAAAAAATATTTCGCATATTTAGAGTACCAATGCTTTACTTTGTTGTGTAGTTTTCCCTTCGAAAAAGCCATTACAAAGTATATACTGCTGTCTAAAACGAAGAGGTAGTACACGATGGCTTCAAATCCCCATGCCATATTCGTTCTAAAGTTTCTTACTATATATACTTAAGCGCGCTTCCTGCTGTTTAAAGTTACCACAAGCCTTATATACCAAAGTGTACTCATAAATGGAGTCTGACGGTCATAGCAGAGGGGAAACACCCGTTCCCATTCCGAACACGGAAGTTAAGCCCTCTTACGATGTGGTGTGTACTGTGCAACTGTACGGGAAACCCATGAAGCTGTCAGGCACCATACTCATCCGCTTGCGGAGATCACCGATGTCAGGCCACCTATAACCCCCTCAACAGACTTGCAATATCAGTCGGGAGTCTCGCAAAATGCCCTGATGGTGTAGTGGTTTAGCATACGACCCTGTCACGGTCGTGACCTGGGTTCAAATCCCAGTCAGGGCGCTTGGCCCACGCAACACCAAAAAGGGCCTAAACCGGGCCCGTAGCTCAGGCTGGGAGAGCGCCTGGCTTTTAACCAGGGTGTCGCGGGTTCAAATCCCGTCGGGCCCATAGCCCAGAAGAGTGCAGAAGACTGCCCAAGAGGCAGAAAGGATATTCATAAATGGCAGAAGAGAAATCAACATTCGATGTGTCGGCACATTCACTTGTTCCGAAACACGAAATACTGGAAGAAAAAGATGTCGAGATTGTACTGGCAAAGTATGGAGCAGAGCGCCGACAGCTTCCTAAGATTCCCAAAAATGATCCGGCTATCAAGGGTCTGAAAGCTTCAAAGGGCCAAGTCATCCGTATCAACAGAAAAAGTGAGACGGCTGGCAAAACAATTTATTATAGGGTTGTGATTTAAATGGACCGTCGCTCGCTTGTCAACAAATTTTTTGAAGAAAACGGACTTGTGGAGCACCATATATCTTCATATAACTCATTTATTGAAACTGGTCTGCAGAGTGTCATAGACGAAATAGGAGTCATAAATCCTGATATTGAGGGTTTTGAAGTCCGCCTTGACGGAATCCGTGTTGGAAAGCCTTCCATCAAAGAAGCAACTGGTGCTGTCAGGCAAGTTCTTCCAAACGAAACCCGTCTTCGAGACTTAACTTATGCATCTCCTCTTATACTTGAGCTTACTCCAATTCAAAATGAAGTTGAGCAACCTAAAATGGAAGTTCCAATTGGTTCTCTCCCAACAATGCTTCGCTCAAAAATTTGTAATTTATACGGAATGGACCGAGAAGAGCTTATAGATGCTAATGAGGATCCAAATGACCCTGGCGGATATTTCGTTGTAAATGGAACAGAGCGTGTTCTAATACTTGTTGAGGATTTGGCTCCTAATCTAATGAATGTCAGCCACGTTAAGCTGGGTCCAACAACTGAGACTGCAAGAGTCTTCTCTGAAGGAGGCTGGTACCGAAGGAGAAATTCAGTCAGCAGAAAGAAAGACGGCGGTCTAATTGTGGAAATGCCTCCCTTCTCAAAACCAGTTCCTTTTGTCGCAGTTCTAAAAGCTCTCGGGATGGAAAAGGATTCTGACATAGTCAGAGAAGTTGCAAGTACTCCTTCGCTGGCATCAGAGCTTTATGTAAGTTTCGAGGAGTCAGAGGAAGCAAAGAACAGGAACGAGGCACTTGACCTTCTCGGAAAAAAGGTAGCTTTCGGACAGGAAAAGGAAGCCCGGATGGAGAGAGCAGAAAGAGTTCTGGACACATTCCTTCTTCCTCATATAGGGACTATGCCTGAAGACAGAATTTACAAGGCAGTCTACTTGTGCCGAATGGCAAACAGGGTAATCAGGTTGCACCTTGGTATGGTAGAAGTTGATGACAAGGATCACTACTCGAATAAAAGGCTTGGTCTGGCAGGAAGCCTTCTCGAAGATCTTTTCAGAGTTGCCTTCAGGGCTCTTGTCAACAATACGACCTATTCACTTGAGAAAGCATACAAAAGGAACAGAAAGCTTGCGATAAGAAATTCAATCCGGAGCAATTTCCTTACAGAAAGAATCCAGCACGCCGTTGCTACTGGTGCATGGATTGGGAGTAGGCAGGGTGTTTCTCAACATCTTGACAGAATGAATTACATATCTTCTATTTCCCACAGGAGACGCGTTAGATCTCTGCTTAGTACTACTCAGCCTCACTTCGAAGCCCGTGACCTGCATTCCACTCACTGGGGGAGACTATGTCCGTCCGAAACTCCTGAAGGTTCTAACATCGGACTTGTGAAAAATCTTTCACTTACTACTAAACTTACAACGCAGTCAGACGACGCTCTTATTGAAGAGACTCTTAGAAAGCGGGGAGTTAAGAGAATAGAATGATGGAAAGACCAACTGACGTATATCTCAATGGAAGAATTATCGGCAATACAGATGATGCTATCAAGCTTTCTGATGAGATGAGGAACCTAAGAAGGCAGAGCGTTATTGCATCGGATGTCAGCATATCATACATTGATTCTGAAAACGAGCTTCATATAAACACTGACGAAGGGCGTGTTGTCAGACCTCTTATTCGCGTTGAAAAAGGAGTTCCAATTCTCACTGAAGATTATCTTAACAAAGTAAAGAACGATGAGATGTCATGGGGGGATCTTGTCCGAAGAGGGATAATTGAGTACCTTGACGCTTCAGAAGAGGAAAATACCTATATAGCTCTCAATGAATCCGACTTGACTGATGAGCACACTCATTTGGAGCTGGATCCGGCAACAATGTTCGGAGTATGCGGAAATTTTGTTCCCTTCCTTAACCATAACATGGCAACCCGTGTCACCCTCGGTGCAAATATGTCCAAACAGGGTAGTGGACTTTATGCTTCCAATTACTCAATTAGAACTGATACACAGAAACACCTTCTCAATTATGCTCAGATGCCAATAGTCAAGTCAGTCCCAATGGATTTAGTGAATTATGATGAAAGACCCTCAGGACAAAATCTTGTTGTAGCTATTCTTTCACAAGGAGGGTATAATATGCAGGATGCTATCATATTAAACAAGGCATCAGTCGAGCGCGGAATAGGCCGCTCTGTTGCCTTCAGAACTTACAAAGCATCTGAACAGAGGTATCCTGGTGGTCAGGTTGACTCAATAGAAGTTCCTGACAAGGAAGTGAGGGGTTATCGTTCCGAGACTTGTTATAGGCACCTCGGGGAAGATGGAATCGTTGAGCCCGAATCAATAATAGGGGAAGAAGACGTTATACTAGGTAAGACATCCCCTCCTAGATTCCTTGAGGTTATGGAGGAGTTCGGAATCTCTGTTAAAAACAGGAGAGAAAGTTCACTTGCAGCAAAGACTGGTGAAGGAGGAATAGCAGATACAGTTCTTATTTCAGAGAATCTCGAAGGAGACAAACAGGTCAAGGTAAAACTTCGTGATCAAAGAATTCCTGAGCTTGGAGACAAGTTCTCATCAAGGCACGGTCAAAAAGGTGTCATTGGTCAGGTTCTCCCTCAGGAAGATGCTCCCTTCACAGAAGCTGGAATAATTCCAGATCTCATAATTAACCCGCACGCAATTCCTTCAAGGATGACTATCGGTCAGTTGCTTGAGTCAATAGGTGGAAAACTCGGCTCTCTAGAAGGAAGGAAAATTGACGCCAGTCCCTTCACAGGGGAGGCAGAAGGGGACATGAGGTCACAGCTTGAGACTCACGGTTTCACAAATACCGGAAAAGAAGTTATGTATAATGGGGTGACTGGGGAAAGACTTGAAGCGGAAATTTTCATTGGAGTTGTCTATTATCAGAAGCTCAAGCATATGGTCGTTGACAAGATAAGAGCCCGTTCAAGGGGTCCTGTTCAGATACTAACAAGACAGCCAACTGCAGGAAAGGCAAGAGATGGGGGTCTGAGAGTAGGAGAAATGGAAAAGGATACCTTTGTAGCACACGGGGCGGCACTCCTTTTGAAGGAGCGGCTCCTTGACGAGTCAGATAAAACAACTGTTCCTGTTTGCAGTAGTTGCGGTCTTGTCTCTGTATATGACAGATTCAGGGATATGTATTTCTGTACAGTATGTGGTGAGAACATCGAAGCAAAGATGGTCGAGATGTCTTACGCATTCAAACTGCTTCTTGATGAAATGAAGTCACTGTGCATTTACCCAAGACTTTTAATTGGTGATAAAGGATGAGCAAGTTCATAAAAAGTAAAATAGACAGTATAGAGTTCAGAATGCTTTCCCCTAAAATGATTAAGAGGATGGCTGTTGCTAAAATAATTACTCCTGATACTCATGACACTGACGGATATCCTATCAAATCAGGTCTTATGGATCCCCGCCTAGGTGTTATAGATCCTGGTCTCAGGTGCAGAACCTGCAAAAGCAAGATGGGTGAATGCCCAGGACACTTCGGATTTATAGATCTTGCAAGACCTGTTATTCATGTTGGCTACAATAAGCTGATCTACAATACTCTTCGTGGAACCTGCAGACCCTGTGGTCGAATTCTCATGCCTCAAAGCGATATAGATGATTACAAACTGAAGCTTAGAGAGGCCAAGGATCTTGGTGCTGAAGAGTTCGAGGACATGGTTAAGAAAACAACAACTGAAGCCAGAAAGCCAAAAGCCTGCGCCCACTGTTCTGAGAAAAAACTGAAAATCAAATTTGACAAGCCAACTGGCTACACAGAAGATGGGGACCGGATTATGCCGACTGAGATAAAAGAGTGGTTCGAAAAAATACCGGATGATGATATTCTTCTATTCGGACTAAGCCCCGAGAGTTCAAGACCAGAGTGGGCAATACTAACCGTTGTTCCGGTTCCTCCAGTTACTACAAGACCGAGTATTACACTTGAAACAGGAGAGCGTTCCGAAGACGACCTTACTCACAAACTTGTTGATATAATTCGTCTGAACCAGAGGCTTCGCGAGAACATAGAAGCAGGAGCTCCTCACCTAATTGTTGAGGATCAGTGGGAGCTTGTTCAGTACCACGTAACTACCTTGATGGACAATGAAGTAACCGGCGTTCCAACAGCAAGGCACATGTCAGGAAGACCTCTCAAAACACTCAAACAGAGGCTGAAGGGAAAAGAAGGTCGATTCAGGTCAAGCTTAGCAGGGAAGCGCGTTGACTTCTCCGCAAGAACTGTAGTTTCTCCTGACCCAAACATCAGCATAGATGAGGTAGGAATCCCGTATGAGATTGCCACAGAGCTCACAATACCTGAGAGAATTACTACTCTTAACAAGGACAGAATTTTGAACTATGTTAAAAACCGTGACAAATATCCAGGGGCAAACTATGTACTCAGACCTGATGGAAGAAGAAAGAGGATAAGTTCGGAAAGTATCGATGAAATCCTGGAAGAATTAGATGTTGGATACATAGTTGAGAGGCACCTCATCGACGGTGACATAGTTCTCTTTAACAGGCAGCCTTCTCTTCACAGAATGTCAATGATGGCGCACAGAGCCAGAATTCTCCCAGGAAAGACATTCAGGCTAAACCTTTGCGTTTGCACTCCTTACAATGCTGACTTCGACGGGGACGAAATGAACCTTCACGTTCCTCAGACTGAAGAGGCAAGAACTGAAGCCCGTCTTCTGATGTCAGTCCAGAATCAGATAAGATCTCCAAGATTCGGAGGTCCTATAATCGGTTGCATACACGATCACATTTCAGGACTTTACTCTCTCAGCAACGACGAATTCAATTCCAAGGAAGCGTTCCAGCTGGCTACACGAGCAGGGTACACAGACGAGTTTAAACACGGTTCAGGAAAGGTACATGGACGAGATATTATCAGCCTTTTCATCCCCGATAATATAAACATGGAATACACTGCCAAAGACAAGGAAACGGTCGTCATACAAAAAGGAGTTCTCAAAAAGGGCTCAATTGACGAGAAGTCTGTCGGAGTTATGTCCGGAAAGCTTCTTGATGAAGTTCTCAGAAAACACGGACCTGAGGGAGCAAAAGTCTTCCTTAACTCAATCACAAAACTTGCTATTGCATATCTTGACAAGAGAGGATTCACAACCGGTCTTGATGAGGAAGACCTCCCTGAAAAGACAATGAAAGAAATTTCTAATGTTCTTTCCGGCGCAGAGAAAAAGGTTGACGAATTGGTTTCAAAATATCGTAAAGGAAAGCTCGCCCCATCCAAGGGAAAGAGTGTAATCGACACACTTGAGGAGCTAATTATGGTAGAGCTGAACAATGCAAGGAATAAAGCAGGAACTCTTGCAAAAGACCATCTCGAGGAGAATAACTTCGCACTTCTCATGGCAAAGACCGGAGCCAGAGGAAGCATGCTCAACATAACTCAAATGTCTGCGTGCATCGGTCAGCAGGCTATCAGAGGTCAGAGAATTCTCAGAGGATACAGGGAAAGAACTCTTCCTCACTTCTCCAGGAACGATCTTGGTTCAAGGGCTCATGGATTCGTTACTTCAAGTTACAAGAGTGGCATGGATCCTATTGAATTCTTCTTCCACGCAATGGGTGGTCGCGAATCACTTACAGACACAGCAATGAGGACTCCAAAATCAGGTTATCTCCAGCGCAGGCTTATCAACGCAATGCAGGATATTATTGTTGACTACAACGAGACTGTCAGAGATGGTCGCGGAGTCATTATACAGTTCAGCTACGGTGAAGATGGAATAGATCCGGCAAAGACCGATCTTGGAAGGTCTGTTAATCTAGAGAAAACATTAAAGGATGTGGAAAATAAATGAGTGATAGTTCAAAATCAAGAGAAGAGAATGAAATTTTACTACCTCCTAAGCTAAAGAAAGCAGCCGAGGACTTTGCATCCAAGACAAAGACACGGAAACAGTCTGAGGACTTTCTCAATCTTGTCACTTCAACTTACATTAAGGCGAAGGTCGAGCCCGGAGAGGGTGTCGGGGTCGTTGCTGCACAGTCTCTGGGAGAGCCTGGAACTCAAATGATGATGAGAACCAAGCACTACGCTGGAACTGCCATGGACGTTACACGCGGTCTTCCAAGACTTATTGAAATCTTCGATGCAAGAAGAACTCCGAAGACGCCAATGATGGAAATTTATCTAGATAAGGCTAACAATACAATTGAAAAGGCTGAGTCTATGGCTCATCGTCTTAAGGAGACCAGAATAAAGAACATAATGACTGAAATGTCTACGGACTTCGCAAAATATTCTGTTACAGTTACTCTTGACAGAAATGAGCTGAAAAAGCGCAACATCACTCCAAAGAAACTTGAGAACACACTTGTTGAGATATACGGAAACAGAATATCTGTCGAGGGTGGAAACAAGGTAGTCGTAAAAACAGAGAAAAAAGTCGCGTCTCTTTTGCAGAAGCTAAAGGAAGATTTGCGCGAAACTCACCTTTCCGGAATTGGAGGAATAAGCTATGTCGTGGTGCAGAAGAAGGATCGCGACTACATTCTCTACACAAGTGGAACTAATCTAAAGGATGTTCTTCTTGTCCCTGGTGTTGATTCTTCTCGAACTAAGAGCAACGATATACTTGAGGTGGAGAAAGTATTCGGAATAGAGGCTGCAAGAAATATGCTTGTCGAGGAGACAATTCTTACACTTGATGATGCCGGATTGTCTGTTGACAACAGGCACATAACTCTTGTCTCTGACACAATGTGTGCTGATGGCCGAGTGAAGGCTGTAGGAAGGCACGGAATTTCCGGGGACAAGGCATCGATTCTGGCAAGAGCTAGTTTCGAGGAGACAGTGAAACACCTTCTCAAGGCTGCTGCATACAATGAAGAGGACCCACTCAACGGTGTTGTTGAGAACATAATTGTCGGGCAGGTAATAAATCTTGGAACAGGCGTTCCAGAGCTCATAATGAAAAAGGTAGATGAGAAATGACGCTTCTCATAACAAATGATACACTTTCTCTTGTAAGTGCTCTTGAGAAAATCTCAAATGCCCGTGTTATTGAATGTATTGATTCTGAAAAAGAACTTATATTTATTGTCCAAGAGGGAGACGCCCGAATTGCAATTGGGAAAAACGGGGAAAACGCAAAGCGCTTGTCCAGAGATGTAGGAAAAAATGTCCGAATTGTTGAGATTTCAGAGGACCCAGTAAAGTTCGTCAAGAATTATCTCGGAACTGGAATTGACTACTCTGCTGAACTCAAAGAAGGCAGTATCATAATCAATACAGACGACTACAATAAGGGAAGAATAATAGGAAAAGGCGGCACAAAGGTTAAAATACTAGGCTCCTTACTAAAAAGGCACTATAATTTACAGGTAAAAGTAAACTAATGGCAAGAAAACCAACAGGACTCTATACGGCAAGAAAGCTTAAGAAGAGAAGGCAGCGCTTCAGATGGAGTGACCGCCTCTACAAAAGGCGAGCTCTTGCTCTAAACATCCGCTCTTCTCCTCTTGCTGGAGCTCCGCAGGCTAAAGGTATAGTACTGGAGAAAGTCGGTCTTGAGGCAAAACAGCCAAACTCGGCTATCCGAAAGTGTGTCAGAGTCCAACTTACAAAGAACAACAAACTAGTCACAGCCTTTATGCCTGGAAATAATGCTATCAGTTTCATAAATGAACACGACGAAGTTGACATCGTAGGAATCCGCGGTCCAATGGGTAAATCAAAGGGGGACATCCCTGGTGTACGATTCAAGGTTATCAAAGTTAATGGAATTTCCCTTCCGGAACTCATCAAGGGAACAAAAGAGAGGTCGCTTAAGTAATGAATTTCAAAGTTTTTGGAAAATGGGACTCTACAAATCTTGTGGTCAGGGACATTGGTATTAGAGCTTACCTTAACACGGGAGGAAATACGGTTCCTCACTCTTATGGAAAGTATGCCAAGGTAAAATTTGGAAACTCACATTATTCAATGGTCGAGAGGCTTGCAAACAAGATGATGGTCACAGGACATCTTAAGGACAACAGAACGCACAAGAAAGCCAGCGGTCGCGACTCTGGAAAGAAACAAAAGGCCCTCAAATCCGTCAGAAAGTCTCTTGAAATCATTGAAAAAAAGACATCAGAAAATCCTCTTCAAGTTCTTATCCGTGCAGTGGAATATAGCGCCCCAATTGAGGAGACAACAAGAATAAGGCAGGGTGGAATTATAGCCCATAGGCCTGTTAACGTTGCTCCAATCAGAAGGGTTGACCTGGCACTCAGATTTCTCAGTCACGGAGCAAGTGCACGATCCTTCAAGTCAAAACAGAGTGTAGAAACTTCTCTTGCTGCAGAGATTATTGCGGCAGGAAGCGGAGATCAGAAGTGCTATGCTGTTAGCAAGAGAGACGAGCTTGAGAGAGTCGCAGCAAGCGCACGCTAATTAAAATGGGACGAAGAGAAGATTTAATTGAGAAAATAAAGGAATTAATGAAGACTCCTGATAAAATCAGGAATATGGGGATCATAGCCCACATCGACCACGGCAAGACAACACTTTCCGACAGTCTTCTTGCAGATTCAGGTCTTATATCTGAAGATCTCGCTGGGCAGCAGAGGGCTCTCGATTTCGACGAGCAGGAACAGGCTCGAGGAATAACTATTAACGCGGCCAATGTTACACTGGTTCACAACTCTGAGGGAGAGGACTATCTTATAAATCTTATTGACACTCCAGGTCACGTTGACTTTGGAGGTGACGTCATCAGAGCAATGAGAGCAGTTGACGGCGGATTAGTTCTCGTTGACGCTGTTGAAGGCTGCATGCCCCAGACAGAAACAGTTCTAAGGCAGGCTATTAGAGAGCGGGTGAAGCCGCTTCTTTTCATAAACAAAGTTGACAGACTTATAAGAGAGCTTAAACTGACTCCTGAACAGATGCAGGAGCGTTTTGTAAAAATAATCGCAAAGGTAAATCAGTTAATAGCAAAAAACCTCCCAAAAGATTTCGAAAATGACTGGAAGGTCAGAGTTGAAGACGGCTCTGTCATGTTCGGCTCAGGTTTCCATCGCTGGGCACTTTCCGTTCCTCACATGAAGGAGCTCAAGATATCATTCGGTGACATAATCAATGCATATAGTGAGGGAGACGACAAATGGAAGGAGCTAGCAGACAAAGCACCTCTTTCAAAAATTGCCCTCGATCTTGTTGTCAAGCACCATCCAAGCCCTATCGAGTCTCAGAAATACAGAATACCTGCAATCTGGCCAGGGGAAGATGAGGAAGTAATGGCTCAACTCAGCTCCTGTGACAAGGATGGTCCTGTGGCTTTTATGATAACTAAGATCCACGCAGATCCTCACGCTGGAGACGTAGCTCTTGGAAGGCTATACTCGGGAACACTCAGGTCCGGAACGGATCTACACTTAATAAACGCAAAACAGGATTTCAGGATTCAACAGTTGGCTCTTTACATGACAAATGACAGAGTCCAGATTGAAGAAGTTCCTGTTGGAAATATTGTTGCTGTAAGTGGCCTCAAAACAGCCCGTTCTGGAGAAACGGCGTGCTTGCCTTCACAGATAATAGAGCCATTTGAAAGGATTCAGGAGACTGAGCCAGTTGTCACAGAGGCAATAGAGGCGAAGAGTACAAAGGACCTTCCAAAACTCGTCGAAGTTCTTTACAGAATTGCAAAGCAGGATCCTGCAATCCATATTGAAGTCGATGAAGAAACTGGGGAGTGCAAAATGTCCGGGACTGGAGAACTTCATCTAGAAATCTGGAAGTACAGAATAGAGAATGATCACAATATTCCTATTAATTCATCTGATCCAATTGTAGTTTACAGAGAAACTATTGACACTATGAGTCCTCAGCTCGAAGGAAAGAGCCCGAACAAGCACAACAAATTCTACATCAGTGTTCATCCACTGGAAGAGGAAATCTCCGATGCAATTTTAAAAGGTGACCTTCCACAGGGTCGAATAAAGAAGAAATCACAAAAAGAGATTGTAAAGAAATTCGCAGGGCTTGGAATGGACAGCAAGCTTGCAAAGGGAGTTGCAAGCATTCACGGAAACAACATATTCATGAGCGTCGTCAAAGGAGAAGTTCACCTTGGAGAGGTAATGGAGTTGTGCATGGACGGATTTGATGATGTTATAAAGAAGGGTCCGCTTTCAAATGAACGATGTGCCGGACTAAAAGTTGTTCTTCACGATGTCAAGCTTCACGAAGATGCTATTCACAGAGGTCCTGCACAGGTAATCCCTGCAGTAAGGAATGCAATAAAGGCGGCGATGCTTACTTCCGGAGTACTTCTCACAGAACCTGTTCAGAAGGTCTTCGTCCGCGTTCCAGAGACTCACATGGGAGCCGTAAACAAGGAAATGCAAGGAAGGCGTGGTCAGATACTTGATATTCAGCAGGAAGGGGACCAAATGGAGATAGTCGCAAAGGCACCAGTGGCGGAAATGTTCGGATTTGCAGGTGATATAAGGAGCGCTACTGAAGGAAGAGTACTGTGGAGCACTGAAGGTGAAGGATTTGAGAAGCTTCCTCAGGATTTACAGGCAAAAACAGTGTCTGAAATCAGAGGCAGGAAGGGTCTTAGTGAGAATCCACAGACACCTAGCGACTTGCTCGGTTGATAGCGAAAAATCACATATAAACCTATATATAGGTGTAATAACATCATAATGCTCGCGATTATGGCATGACCATATCGTTCGCAAGGAGAAAAAAAACATGGCAGACAAAGCACACATGAATCTGGTCTTCGTTGGCCACGTGGACCACGGAAAGTCCACCTCAGTCGGAAGAGTACTGTTTGATACAGGAAACATCCCTGAGCAGGAAATGAAGAAGATCCAGGAGGAAGCGAAGACTCTGGGTAAGGAGACATTCGGATTGGCTTTCGTCATGGACAGGCTAAAGGAAGAGAGAGAAAGAGGTCTGACCATTGATGTAGCTCATAAGAAGTTCAAGACTCAGAAGTACGACTTTACGATCATTGACGCACCCGGTCACAGGGACTTCGTCAAGAACATGATCACAGGCGCTTCCCAAGCTGATGCAGCTGTTTTGGTCGTTTCGGCCAAAGAGGGAATTCAGCCACAGACTAAGGAGCACGCATGGCTTCTTAAAACACTCGGCGTTAACCAGCTAATCGTAACCATCAACAAGATGGACGAAGTAGACTGGAAGGAAGAGCGCTTCAATGAAGTCAAGAAGACTGTTGAAGACCTTCTAAAGCCGGTCGGAGTAAAGGTTGATGAAGTAACTTTCATCCCAACAGCAGCTTTCGTAACAGGAGAGAACATGACAGCAGATGCTGGAGAGCATATGGGATGGTACAAGGGACCTTCACTTATCAAGCATTTCGACGAGCTAGTTCCGCCTGAAAAGGCAACAGACAAGCCACTCAGGATGCCAATCCAGGATGCATACAGCATTACTGGTGTTGGTGTTGTTCCTGTTGGCCGTGTTGAATCAGGACTTCTCAAGCCAGGCATGAAGCTGGTATTCCAGCCAAGCGGGGCAACTGGAGAAGTTAAGACTGTTGAGATGCACCACGAACAGCTTCCACAGGCTGAGCCTGGGGATAATGTCGGAATAAACGTTCGCGGCCTTGACAAAGGCTCGGTAAAGCGCGGAGATGTAGCTGGAGAAGTAAGCAATCCACCTCAGGTCGCAGAGACCTTCGAGGCACAGGTTGTTATTCTACAGCACCCGAGCGCAATAACCGCAGGATACACACCGGTAATCCACTGCCACACAGCGCAGGTAGCTTGCACAATTGAAGAGATTGTCAAGAAGATGGATCCGAAGACAGGGCAGGAAGTAACTGAGAACAAGGAAATGCTCAAGTCTGGCGACTCTGCAGTCATCAGGTTTAGACCAACTAAGCCATTTGTTCTGGAGACAGCCGCTGATTTCCCACCTCTTGGTAGATTTGCTATCAGGGATATGGGAGCAACAGTCGGTGCTGGTGTAGTTACTAAGATAACAGCTAAGAAGTCTGACTAAGCAAATAAAAATATAGTGAAGGGGAAAAGGAGTTTTTCTTTTCCTCTCCACCTTTTCTTTTTATGACTACAAAAGCAAGAATAAGACTAACAAGCAGAAAAATAGACCTTCTTAATGATATTTGCAATAAGATAAAGGACATTGCTTCTGACAGCAAGGTAAAGTTCGCAGGACCTATTTCACTTCCTACAAAGAAACTCAAGGTCACCACTCGCAAGTCGACGGATGGAGAGGGTACAGCGACTTTTGATCGCTGGGAGATGAGGATTCACAAGCGTCTGATGGACGTCGAGCCGAATGAGAGGGTCATGAGGCAAATTATGCGAATACCAATTCCGGATGCTGTTGATATTGAAATTCAGGTCAAAACTTAAGTTTTATATCCTAGCCTTTCTATAATTAGTTTCTAAAGTTGGTTATATAACGCCGAGGTCAGACATAGACCTTAAAATTGGTTACTATGTAACCCTCGGCTCAGAAGAATTCAACACAAAGCCGAGGTCAGACGCAGACACTGCAATTGGATACTGCATAACCCTCGGCTCGCATAAGCTCGCCGAGGTCAGACATAGACCTTAAAATTGGTTACTATGTAACCCTCGGCTCAGAAGAAGTCAACACAAAGCCGAGGTCGCATAATCTGGTATTGCGCTGGGTTGCTA
>DVAE01000038.1 GCA_014189675.1 Candidatus Undinarchaeales archaeon SRR5007147.bin71
ATCGTCAATACCCATTCCTTCAAGACTCTCGATGTGAAGTAGTCCCATTGCAGTTCGCAGCCAGAGCTGATACTTTTCCGTGATTTCAGCAGAGTTCATCTCCCTCCATTCCCCTCCTGAAAGAGCGTCCGAAAAATCTTTCCACTCAGAGGGTATGTCTCCCTTCTTTTTGTATTCCCTAGTCTTCCCCTCAAAAGGATCAAAGATAGGTGGAATATAACCAGGTGGCAGCAAACCCGAAAGCACAACAGGTGGCTCAGCAAGAAGCTTCAGAAGAAGCTCTTCAGTAATCCATACATAACCATCTTCTCCAAAGCGCTTACCCCAACTGTTCCTGATTTTGAAGGCTTTGACTCCACCACCTTTGTGTGGATAGTGTGAGTGGTAACCAACAAGCGTCATTGCATGACATTCTTCTTTACCACCTGAAGGTTTTGTGTAAGGAGATTTTGTACTATAGTTAAAATTTCCGTAAGTATGAATCGCGATGTATATTGGGTCTCCTTGTTTCAGCCAGGATATCCACTCTGAAGTGTCATTCATAGAAAGTTTTAGAGATTTCTCTGCACCTCTTCGTCTTGCATCTGCTTGTATGTCAGCACTATTTTCAGGTCCCTCTGTAGGATTCTGTTTGAATTTATTTGGATCATCTGAGTCTTTGTCCTTATATCCCCACAAAGCCTCCGTGCAAATTCCCTCATATGACGCCCTTGATTTAGTTGTAATACATGCAAAAATATTTTGAGTATGGCTGCCATTATCCACATATTTCGCTCCAGCTCCTCGCCCGAAATAGTAAAGGAAGAGGGGAGAAAGTACCTCATCTCTTCCACTAATATTATTGTAATACTCCACCATGCAAGACGCAGCAAATGCGGAGCAAGAACCTAATTTTCCTTGAGATCTTACACCCAGAAAGTTTTCAGAAAGGTCTATCAAGATTTCTTCAGCATTAATTTCTTCTTTTTCGGAATCTGACAGCTCATCAGCCCCCTCTATCTCATCGAGGTCTTCGTCGATGTGGAGCTGAGGCTCTTCTCGCTTTTCATCCGGCATATCCGGGTCGCTATCTAGAGGGTCTACCAAATCTACCAGACCTTCTGGATCTATTCCCTCTCTTCTCCTGCCAGCGTCTTCTTCATCCCCAGGCTCAGGAGTAGATCTTCGTCTTCTGCCAGATCCTCCGCCAAAGCCTGATTGACGAAATAGGAAAATAAGTGCCACTGCAGCTACCATGAGAATAATTATTCCAGAGCCGCCACCTCCGCCGCCAGTGGCTCCGCCACCTGCTCCGGCACCAATAGCAGAACCGCCTCCGCCACCTCCGCCGAAGGAAATACCACCAAAACTCTCCATTATGCCCAGACCAAGGAGTCTGTCAGCAAGGAAGAGTGCGCCTATAATTACAATAAGAACTATGAGGATTTTACCAAATTTTCCATACTTTTTCTTAAGCATCGTATAATATTAGGGAACTTTATAGCTATAATAGTTTTTCAAATTGAAGTTTAAACAACAAAAGTCCCCCCGGCTGGATTTGAACCTGCAACCTTCCGGTATCAGCACATACTGATGACGTTCTACAGCCGGACGCTCTGCCATTGAGCTACAGGGGGATAGCATTTTGATGAATGTTTGCTTATTTAAATCTAGTGGGCTACTTGCTTATATCGATGCTATAATAGCTTAGTTCTGGCAAAGCTTACTTTAGGAAGTGCGATGCCTATCTTTTTAAGCCTTGAATTGTGGAGAAAATATGCTTTTTTCATAATCTCCCTTGCATCATTTAACTGATCTTTACTAAGGCCTTCCTGCTCGGCTGCAGCCATCATTATTGAAATTGCATTTTTGTGCACTTCTTCTGTTCTAGCCCTGGAATCAGAGTCTGCAAACTTTTCCAGTTGATTGAGGCAGAATGCAAGGTGCCTTTTTTCATCTTCTATTACCTTTTTTAGTACAGTTTGGGTTTTTTCATCTAATTCTGGATATCTGTAAATGAAGGAAGCCATTGCGAGTTCTTCAATAACTGCTTGAACAGAAACACTCTTGACCCAGTCTTTTTCGTCAACACAAGTCTGGGCATAATCGTAAAGACTGTTAAGGTTCTTACTCAGGCCTTCACAGTCTATATCTAAGTCTTTTAATCTAGTATTGAAAATCTCCTCGTGGCCAACTTCATCTTCAATTTGCTGGCGTAATTCAAAGGCCGCTTCACTGTTGGGTGCAAATAATATAAGCTGCTTGAGGAGATGGACTCCTCGCTCTTCGCCCTTTGCAAAAGAGCAGATCGGATCATTGATAATGTCACCAATAGTTTCAGCCATCCCCTTATTTGTTAAGAATAGGGGCTATTTAAGATTTTTTAGCGCCACGGCTGAGGATTTGAACCTGCAACCTCCCGGTATAAGCACGGAGTGAAACGACGAGGGAAAAGGCTTGTAGTGGGCCCGGCCGGATTTGAACCGGCGACCTTTACCATGTGAAGGTAACGTCATACCGAGCTAGACCACAGGCCCATCTGTATTTAATTATTTAGAGCCAGTCCCCAGAGGGTCTCTCTTTTGGCTTTTCATCTTCTTCAGACTCTATATCTTCACTTTGGTCTGAACTTGAAGTATCTGTTGTAGATGAACCCGGTAAATCAAAAAATGCAAAGCTTGAAGGAGACTCTGTAGAAGCAGGAACGCCATCTCCGCTTTTGACAAGAGCTTCAGGATATTTTATTCCAAGCACCCTCAGAGCAAGATAGGCGGCATTTTTTCCATTATCAACGCCGACAGCCGCAACCGGGACTCCGGAAGGCATCTGTACTGTCGAAAGCAGACTGTCCAAACCACCGAGTTTCGCATCTACTGGAACTCCGATAACTGGTTTCGCGGTTATGCTTGCAACAAATCCTGGAAGTGCGGCAGATAGACTGGCCACGCAAATAAAAACATCTGATTCAGAATCGAGAACTATTTCTCGAACTCTGTCAGGATTTTTGTGTGCAGAAGAGACTTCACAAAGATAGGGAACTTCGTAAACATCCAGAACTTTTTTTACAGACTCGGCTATATGCATATCTGTTTCCGAGCCAACTAATAGTGTTATGTGATTCATTCGATTACCTCTTGCGCACTTTTTGCGAGCAGCTGCTTCATTGTTGGAAGACCTTCTCTTGCACCCATATGCTGGATACACAAGGAAGCCACTTTACTTCCCATTTTTCCAGACTCAGACAGTGTGCGTCCCGCAAGGATTCCCGCAAGAAAACCTGCAGCGTAGGCATCCCCAGATCCGGTGGTGTCCACAACATTAACCGGGTATGCTGGGATATTATATGACTCTTTCCTTGACGAAACATACGAGCCTTCCTTTCCACGTGTCACGGCAACTCTTTGGATACCGAGCTTAAAGAGCCTGCTGCACGCGCCTTCGTAGGAATCGTCCATTAAGTATTTTAATTCAGATTCGTTGATGAAAAGTGTGTCTGTCTTCTTGAGTATTGGAATTAGCTCACTGTAACCGAAATGAGACATCACCTTGCCGGGAGAAAAGCTCAGTTTTGTTTTTCCAATTTTTTTGACAAGCGCATTCTGAAGGTCTATCTTGCTACTATCTACAAAAGAAGACATATGAAAATACTTTGCTTTTTTAATCTGCTCAATATCAAGGTCATCTAACTCAAATTCCTGAGCCACACCAGGATCTCTGTAAAATCTTGGAGAACCAGCTCTGTCAACTAGAGCAAGTATTTTTGAGGTCTGACCTTTTTTTCTTGCTACTCCTGATATTCTAACTGACTCTTTTTTGAGGATTTCAACAATTATCTTTCCTGCGGAATCAGAACCTACAACTCCCAAAGCAGCCGTCCTGAAGCCGAGTCTAGAAAGACCAACAAGAGTATTTGCGGCTGAACCGCCCGCCTCTTCTCTTTGCTCAAGTATGCGAGCTTCTCTTCCATATGATGCAGAATCTACTTTGTAAAGAAGATCCAGATTCAGATTTCCAAAACCTACTAGGTCAAGCATTTTGAAGTTCCTCCATTTTTTTCATAGATTTCTGAGCAAGTCCTATAGTCCCTATGTCCTTTCTATAGAATAAATTTTCGGAATTTACAGCAGAAATTGCAGACTCAACAAAATCTTCCGCAGTCTCGTGAGAATCTGCCACTGACAGAAGTGCAAGTGACCTGCCTTTAGAGGTGTATAATTTCCCGTCCTTGATGCTGACACTATTGTAGTACAGATCGGCGCCTTCCATGGATATTTTATCCTCGTCAACACTAAGAGGGATACCAATCTTCGGTTTTTCCGGATATCCAAGAGGAACTAAATATTTGCAAACAGATGCCTTCTTTTTGAATTCTATGCTTGGCCATAGTTTCCCCTCGAGAATGGACATACACAAGTGAGAAAAATCTGTTTTTAGAAGAGATAAAACATTGAGTGCTTCAGGATCACCAAAACCGGCAGAAATATTAAGAAGTTTTGGACCCCCTGAAGTAATTATAAAGCGAGCGCAGAGAACCCCCCTATAGACTGAATTGTGTTCTGATTTCAAAGCTCTTAGAAGTTTTAGGAGAATTGACAAAGACTTTTCTGCATCCTCAGCACTAATGTAGGGAAGAAGATGATTTGACTCAGAATAAGTTCCTACGCCTTCACTTAAGTTGGTTTTTTCATTTTCTGAAAGAGTGTAACTCTTTACAAGAGGCATTGCAGATACAGTTTCACCGTCAGTGAAAACCTGCAATGTGAAGTCCTCGCCTTCTGCTTTTTCCTGGAGAACAACTGAAGAAGAACCAGAAGACTTGTCCCCAATCGATCTGTAAGCATATTCTCTGGCGAGGTAGGGGTTTTCAAAGTGATTTTCCGGACTTTCGGAAGTGCTGACAGAGAGAGTACTTCCAATATCTCTGAAGGCATTATTGACTTCGTGACGACTTTCACATGCAGCAAATTTCAAGGAAGCATCCGGAGCATGATCCTGAATAAAAAATCTAAAGAAAGAAGGGTCCCACTCCAGCCTCGCGCCGGCTCTGCTTGGAGCCACTACCTGGAAGTCGGCTTCTGAAAGAGCATCCCCAACACCAGCTTCGATAACAGTCCCAGGACCAATGAATATATAATCAGGGTTGACATGTCTGGCAAAGAGTATTACTTCATTTGCATCAAGAATATTGCCTACTTTTATTTCAGAAGCGAGAGAAGAAATTCCTGGATTGTCTACGGAGACAAAAGCGTAAAGCTCGGAACCTTCGACCATCCTTTTTGCTATGGCGTGCTCACGGGCACCATCACCTATAAGAAGCGACTTCATCCCAACCTCAAGACAGATAAGAAAGGACTCTTATTAAACTTTTATCTGGAGGCGATGATGTGGCAGTCTTCAACAGAAACTTCAACAAAGTGGGTCGCCTCTCCGCTTATGTAAGACTCACACTGATTAGACGGATCTCTGTCAACTTCTTCACGCGGATCGTGACCGGAATCGCATACCCAGCCTTCAACTATGTTGTTTGAGAGACAGGGACCTGCACTTAAATCCTGACCTGCAGACTTGGAATCCTGACAGAGTTTAACGCAAAGGCTTTGCGGATTTTCAAGTAAATTACCCCCTACATTTGGAATAACGATTTCACTGACACCCTGATAGAGATTTTCCTCAGCACTCGAACCGGCCAGACAGCCTGAAATTACAAGTGGAAATATCAGAATAAGAACTAATTTTTTCATAAGCAGATTATTGCAGAGAACATTTTAAGACTTTGGGAGCCACATTTCCATGATGATAATATCTGAATACTTCCCATCTCTCTTCGAATGTCTTTTACGGGAACCTACTCTTGAAAAGCCAAGTTTTTCGTAGAATCTCAAAGCCCCTTCATTATTAGAGTCGCAATAAAGTTCTATAAGTTCTAAATCCAGGGATTTTGCCGTGTCAAGGGTTTTTTCAAAAAGAAGTTTAGCGAGGCCTGAACCTCTCCAATTGACTGAAACACTTATGTCCATAATGGCTACGTGGTCCATAGCACTTTTCTTCATAAAATCTCTGTTGATACCACAGATACCGATTATCTTTCCGTCGTGCAGAGCGGCAAGAGTCACACCTCTGTCAGTCTCACACAATTCCTGTACATAGCTGAGAAATTTCTGCTCTTCCTCGAGAGTAAATTTCTCAAGATGGGCTATGTAGAGATTTTCATCGATAAGACTATTTATGTACTCCATGCAAATTTCAGCATCCTCGATAGAGGGCTGCCTGAACTCAACTTCACTGAGATTCATCAATTTCTCCTGAATTGTTCAAGCTCTTGCCTTTCATCAGCAGGCATATGCTGCTTCCTTCGGAGCCCCTTGAAGTTGTCCTGAACTCCTTTGAACTTCTGGAGAACTCTTCCAGTGTCAACTTGGGGACCACCAGGGAAGAGAACTTTCGAGCACTCCTCAACAAGATCCAGAAGGTCACGGAGAGAGTAGGCTATTGCATCCTCTGTGCTTTCTCCCGGATACTTATTTACTAGGTCGAGGTTTCTCTGATGGTAGTCAAAAAATTCCTGCAACCATAGGTATGCATGGTTCCATTCTTCAAATTTACGTGCCATACTCTTCTTTAGGCTTAGAAGAATAAATACCTTTCAGGAAGACAGAAATATATAGGAGAGACAACAAATTCAGAATATGAGTAAGGAAGAAGCGGAGCTGAAGAAAAGAACAGAAGAACTGCGGAAAAGGGTGAGAATAGGTGAGAAATCCACAATACAGGAATATATTGAGGCTCTCACGGAACGCATACTTATACTTGAGAAATCAAGAAAAATGCCTCAAAGACAATTAGAATTTACTCAAAAAAAGTTAGATGATATACAGAAGCGAATTAAAACAATAGATGATGAGATTGCTCTTGCTCGAGAGGAGCAGGCAAAACATTTTACATTAAAACTTGAGAAAGGGGAAAAGACTATACTGAAAGAAATAAAGAAGGGCTAGAAGATTATCCTTTTCTAGGCTTTCGTTTGCGTTTTCTTCTCCTGTTCTCTACCCTGAGGGTTTGCCACGCCTTAAAAGTTTGTGGGTCCATAGAGGGTATGTTATTGATAACATCAGAGACGCCTTCAAGAAAAACTCCTACTTCCATTTCAGAATCCTCTACAGGAGAGGTCAGGAGGCCAGGATTATTCTCCATCCACTTTTCAATTAGTAAAAGAAGCTTCATCTTTTTATTCTCTGGTATAAATTCTCCGTCAATTGTTCTTGTAAAAACAGGAGCAATATCTTTGTTTAATTTTGATAGCCTTGGGTCTTTAAGTAAATACAGATCAATTATATTGATTTTCTTTTTTGAGGACATAATTGCTATAATTCCTAGAGGTATTTATAGAATTCTATAAAAACCAGAGAGCTCCCCGACTGAGACCCAGAAGCACTTTTTTAGAAAAAACCAGAGAGCGCCCCGACTGGGATTCGAACCCAGGTCACCAGGATGAAAACCTAGTATGATTGGCCGGACTACACCATCGGGGCATGTGGGCCAGCCGAGATTTGAACTCGGGACCTCGCGCTTTCTTAAGCGAGTGTACGAAACGACGCCTTATAAGACGCGCGCTCCACCAGGCTAAGCTACTGGCCCATGATGCACAAACTTGCCAGTGCCCCCAAATCACAATCGAAAGAGGCACGCGGCTTCGCTGAGACTAGGTTCGTATTATTCCTATCTCGGCTGAGCTGTGCATGACAGTATAGGGGAAAAGCTGGCTTAAATAAGTTTTTACTGTTCTTCCGCTGAAGCGCGCTGTATATCAAGAAGTTCAATGTCGAAGAGAAGAGTTTCCCCTGCCATTGGGTGGTTAAAGTCTGTGTAAATGAAGGTGTCATCAACACTCTCAATATATCCTAATCTGCCCTGTATCTGGATTGGCTCCCCGACTTTTGCAAGGTTTTCTACAATATATCCCTCATCTGTCACATCAATAACCTTGAGTGAATACGGATAACTGAAAATGTAATAGAGAGAACCGTTAACAAGGTGGTGTGTTATATTCACAGTATCCCCTGAAATTGAACCAACAGTTGTTTTCCAGTGAGTTCCAGGTAATTCTACCTCGACACCATATCCCAAAGGAGTGTCACCAAGAACTTCTTCTATATAGCTCCTGTCAGCCTCAGTAGTCATGGGGAGGTTGATGTATCTGAACTGCTTGGCAACTAGTGAAAGATTTTTCTCGCCGTAGCCGTCTTTTGGAAGAACAGTTATACTAATCTTGTCTCCAACAGACATTTCCAAGAGAGCGGATTCAACACCCGGAATTAGCCTGCCTCCACCAAGACTTACTGTAAGATTTCCAGACTCAGGGAGTCCGCCGTCTGCTGTTTGGACTGTATAGGAGAAAGTGACTGTGTCTCCCATCTCAGCACCCTCAGAAGGAAGAAAGAGAGAAAATGCAGCTATTATGAGAACTGCCATTCCGGCAAGAAGAACTTTCTGTACAGGTGTCTTTGCAGTTAGAGACTTTCTGGCTTTTTTGGAAAGGCCAGACTTCTTGGGGACTGTACTTTTCTTTTTACTTGTACTCTTCTTTGCCATAGAACCTCACTAATATATATTCATAATAAATACTTTTCTACATACCTGGGAAGCCTTTGAAATTCTTCATCATTTTTTTCAAAGACCCCTGGTTCTTTCCAAAGCGCTTCATCATTTTCTTTGTCATCTTGTACTGCTTCAAAAGAGTTCTGACATTTTCAACACTCGTTCCTGCTCCAGTAGCTATTCTCTCAACTCGGCTCTTGTCAAGAAGATCTGGATCCTCAAGCTCGCTGTTTGTCATTGAATCCATAATAACCATAAAAGAGTTCATCCTTTCCTGAGACATGTCCATCTGGTCAGTTGGAATATCGGCACCCATCGGCACCATCTCCATAACTTTCTTCAGCGGACCCATTTTTTTCATACCCTCTATCTGCTTGTAAAGATCTTTGAGATTGAAGTCTCCTTTGAGCATTGCCTGAACTTGATCCTCTTCAACTTCTCCGAAAATTTCCTGTGTTTTCTTCACAAGAGATTCTAAGTCACCCATTCCAAGAAGCTTTCCGACGAATTTATCAGGCTTAAAAGCCTCAAAATCTTCTGAGCGTTCTCCGATACCGACGAATTTTATTGGAACATTAAGAGCAGAACAGGCTGAAAGAGCTCCTCCTCCCTTTGCAGTTGAATCCAACTTAGTAAGTATTACGCCGTCTATTCCTACAAGTTCATTAAAGCCTTTTGCAACCGGCTCAGCCTTCTGACCAAGATCAGCAGGGATAACGAGAAGCTTCTCCTCTGCCTTGAACTCCTTGTCGAGCTTTTTTAGCTCTTTTGAGAGTTCTTCGTCGACAGTGTCTCGGCCTGCTGAGTCGACTATGATAACATCAAAGGATTTTGCCTCTTTTAGAGAAGCTTTTAGAACCTTCAGAGCTGATTTTTCTTTTGGATTTCCGAATACTGGAACATCGATTTCCTCCCCAATTTGTTTCAGCTGCTCATATGCAGCAGGTCTCCAAGTATCAGTAGATATGAGGGCAACTTTCAAGCCCTGCTTCTTCAGATGACGGGCAAGTTTACCACAAGTTGTTGTCTTTCCTGATCCGAAAAGACCAACGAGCATTATTCTTGAAACCTTTCCAAGCTCCTTTGCCGCCACCTTACCACCAAGAGCGGCTGTTATCTCCTCGTAAACTATATTGAGTATGTGCTCGCGTTTTGAGAGTCCTTCAGGTGGCTTCTCATCCCAAGCTCGCGATTTTATATTCTCCGTCATGCCGAAAACGAGTTTAACATTAACATCGGCAGACAGCATCGCCCTCTGAATATCCTTGATAACTTCATCGAGAGTATTTCTGTCGACATAGCCTGCTTTCGCTATCCTTCGAATTCCGTCTCTCAATGATTTGCCAAGTCCCTCAAGAACCATAATACATCAGTAACTTTTCGCTTTTATAACTCTTATTAGTTCATAATACTGCCCATTAACTGCCTTGCCATTGCTTCAGAATGAGCTTCTACAGTAATACGGACTTTTTCCTCTGTACCTGACTTTCGGACAAGTATCCAGGCCTCTTCCAGCTGAATTCGAATCCCGTCTGTCTCACTTAGTTCCCCGCCAAGTTTTTTCGCCTTTTCAGACAGTTTTTTGAAAGATTTTTCTCTGTCTCCTTCGACGACGCCCCTCAAGATTGGATAGCTGGGGATTTCTGCAACGAGTTCTGACATACTTTTTCCTGAAAGCTCCATAGTTTCCAGAATTTTCAGAGCAGCGAGAAGTCCATCAGGACAGAGATGAACTTCAGGAAAGATGTAGCAGCCGCTTGCTTCTCCGCCGAAGACTCCATTTTCTTGCTTCAGGGCCTCTGAAACATAAACGTCGCTAACCTTTGTACGAATAACTTTTGCTCCAATTTCGTCAATTGCCATTGAAGTATCAACAGGAACCGCTATTGTAGAATTTTTTCCTAGTTCCGACTTTGCAAGAATTGCTAAGAGGGTATCCTGTTTGACGAAGTCCCCCTGATTGTCAATTACAGCGACCCTGTCTCCGTCACCGTCGAATGCAAAGCCGAGATCTGCTTTAGAAGACAGTACTTTTTTCTTGAGCTCTGATAGATTTTTCTCGGAAGGCTCTGACAGCCGATTTGGGAACATACCATCTGGTTTATCAAAAATTGAAATATTGTCAGAAACTCTGCTCAGGATTTCAGGAGCAGTCAGTGTTACAGAGCCATTTCCGCAATCAGCAACAGTTTTCAAACCGCCTTCTATAGAAAAGGAAGCAGTGATGTCCTCCATATATCTCTCAAGCGCCTCAACTGAACTTAGATTTTTTACTTCACCCCACCCTGCCCTCTCTGATTTTCCTGATTTTATAAGAGCCTCGATTTCCTTCTCCATTTTTGGAGAGTATGCAGAACCGTCTGGCTGCCATAACTTAACGCCGTTGAATTCAGGAGGATTGTGAGAAGCAGTTATAACGGCGCCTGCTGATGCCTTGAATTTTTTTGTTGCATATGCAAGCACTGGAGTAGGACAGGTACCGGCATCAAGAACCTCCGCACCAGTAGAAAGGATTCCAGAAACCAAGGCTGACTGCAATTGCTTTGAACTTGTTCTGAAATCCCTGCCAACGCAGACAGTGCCTTCAGCCTGAGTTCCAAGGGAGAGCCCTATTTTTGTGAAAAGCTCTGCGCTCACAAAATTAGGATAAACTCCGCGTATACCGGACGTTCCGAAAAGTTCCATGACAAATAATAGAACTTAGGCTCATTATAAATAATTCTACGACTATATTTTTCTCTCATGAAGTGTTCTGCAGTTCTGCTCTCCCCTGGCTTGCGAGAAGGGAAGGATCCCTCATTCCTGGATGTCTATGGAGAAACCATACTGGAAATAGCTTTCCGAAATGCCAAGAAGGCCTTCAAAAGAACTCTTGTTGTAGCTGAAAACTACAAAGGGCAAAAAGAATACGAAAAGCTGGTTGACTGTGATGTTGTCGCTGATATGAGTCCTGAGAAAAACTTTCTGACCCGCCTACTTACAGGGCTCAAGGCCTGCAAAACTCAGTATGCATTCGTTACAACCTGCGCAATGCCACAGATTGATCCAAAAACTATAGAGTTGATGATGTCCAAAATAGAGGAAACGGAATATGACGCTGTTATTCCAAAAATAGCTAATTCTCTAGAGCTTCTGCATTCGATTTACAGAACAGGACCTGTGTCAAAGTCTCTTGAAAACTCTATAGGAGACTTATCCTATGATCTTGAGACAGCTCTTACAAAGATGAATACACTTTTCATACCCGAAAGCGAGTTTTCAGAACTTGACCCGGCACTTTCCACATTTTTCAAAGTAGGAAGCGAAATAGACTACCAGACACTCAAAAATCAATACAGGAAAAAGACTTATAGAAACAGGCTGAAAAAAGCCAGCAGGATTTCATCAGGAACCAGTGCCGAGATAGAAACAGAAAATACCGCGTATTACCGGGTTCCAGGAACGGAGAAAAGCCACGAAGTGGCACTAAACAAAAGAAAGAATATGTGGAGCTGCGACTGTCGCTATTTCACTATGAGGGGAAACTACTGTTCGCACATACTTGCGAGCCAGAAGAAACGAGATAAAGATGCTGACTGACTTTAAGATAGCAGAAGAAACACGAAAGGATTTGAAGAGTCCAATTGGAGAGCTCACTGAAGAGCTACCAAGAAGCGGAGATGGACTCATAGCTATAGGAGATGTTACAACGCTGAGGCTCCTCAAAGAAGGTGTAACTCCGGACATATGCGTTATTGACTACAAAGCCGAGAGGGAAGAACTTTCTGAAGAAGATATCAAAACCTTGAAGTCTCTTGATGTGCGAGAGATTAAAGCAACAAACAATGCAGGAGAAATATCACTTTCGGCTTGGAGAGCTTTTGAGGATGCTCTAAAAAACACTCCTGCGAAAATAGTGATTGAGGGAGAAGATGACCTCCTGGCACTTGTAGCTCTTTTCCTGGCGCCAGAAGGAAGTAGAGTGGTATACGGCCAGCCGGATCTTGGAATGACAATGTTTGAAGTTTCTGACAGAATGCGTCAGAAATACGCTGAAGTTCTTATTCACGGAAAAGGCAGGGAGTTCCTAAATGCCATACAGGGTAAAGTCGTAATCGTGCACGACAGCGATGCTGACGGAGCCTGCTCTGCGATAGTATTAGCAAAATATCTCGAAGATAGGAAAGTCGAAGTTGTCCTGATGGAGAGTAGCGATCCGCTGATACACAGTAATACAAAAAAGGAAATCAGAAAGGAGGAGGCAGGAAGTCTTATTGTTCTTGACCTTGGAAGCGAAGCATATGACTCTTTGAAAGAACTTAGTGAGGAGATGCACGTGATGGTTCTTGACCATCACAAAGTAGTTGGAAGTCCTGATTTCGGAAAAACACTAATTCTAAACCCGCACCTTTTCAATATCCCGGACAATGTTGTCGGACCAACTTCTTACCTATCCTATGTTATATGCCAGGAGCTAGACTGGGTTTCCGCTATAGGAACCATAGCTGACAAAGGATTCTATCCTGCAGAGGAACTTCTGAAATCTGTCAAAAACCGATACAAAGTAGATTTTGAAAGATTGAGTCAGATGTTTGAAGCAGGTGCAGTATTGAGGAAGCTGGCAGAAACAAGAGATGCAGTCAGAAATGCAGAATCGCCTGAAGAGCTGGAAAAATCTGAAACATTGATTAGCTTTGAGAAGGAGTATTTGCAGGAGCTTGAGAGGCTGAAAAAGCTCCATGAGTCTGAAGCTGAGGAGCTGGCTGAAGGCAGGATACTATTGTTTGATTTCACTTCAGAATACAGAGTAAGAGGGATGGTGTCAAATATGCTTCAGACTATGTATCCGAAAAAGTCAATAATAGTAGCAGAGAAGGTCGGGCCGCACTACTACTTCAGTATGAGAGCAGGTGGGCAAGGCGTTGACCTGGTTGAAATAATAAAATACGCGGTTGATGGGCTCGCGGAAGCAAACGGCGGTGGACACACCAAGGCAGCCGGTGCCAGAGTAATGGCCGGAGATCGTGACAAGTTCATAAGCGGCTTTGTTGAAAAGTTCAAGGAAATATAGAAACGTTTATAAGAAGCATTTCATTAACAGCAAACATGAAGAGGCAAGTCTGGAAAGTTTTCCAGTTCACAGGCTGGTTCGTTGTTCTCCTCGCAATTACATTAGGACTTCTTTACGCAAGCATACTTGTTGGAGAGCAGATATACGGAAGCGCATTATTGATTGTAGTTGGAATACTTCTTGTAATATTAGGTGAGCATTTCATATCGATAAAGTACGCAAAACGCTACCTTCTTGTATGGCAGGCAGGCTCAATTGCTGGAGCATTTTCAATAACTATTGGAGTAATCTGGCTAGTTATACAGTTCTTACAGGCCTATCAGTCATGGTACAGTATACTCATCCTCCTTGCGCTGGGCATAGGCCTTATCGTAGTAGGGGAGAACTTTAAGCTGGAAAAATGAAGCAAAAGACTAAGTTTATGCTCGTTGCGACGCTTGTTATAATGCTTGTTTTAAGCGCAGCGATTGAGGCAAGATCCAGCAGAACGGCTGATGCACCCGCAAAAAAAGATAGTGGCGGTGTTGGCAGTCAGTTTCTTCAGAGTTTCACCTGTATATTCACGCAGTGTGGCTGGCCTGCTATCATAATACTAATACTACCTGTTTTCGGAATGTGGGTTTACAAGAAGTACTTCAGCCTCTGGTAGGCATAGGTAAAATATATAAGGAAAATAATGCATGAGATAGGTGATAATAATGGCAATGGCAGCACCGAAAGTAAAAAAAGAACTTGAAAGAACTCTTCACCAGGTATTTGAACCTGTTGAGGAAAGAGTAGAGATTAAGCTTTTGAAGGATTCAGAACCAATAACAGAGGACATCATAAATACAGTTGCAGATGTCGTAAGAAAGGCTGACAAAGGAACAGATATCAAGGACATGACTGAGGAAGTCCAGACAATAGCTGAAGAGAAGGTAAAATCTGGAAACTGGAACCTCCATTCAGCAATAGTTGCGGTAGGAGATTTACTTCAAAGTTCAAAGTCTCTAAAAGGACTTGACAACGACCAGCAGGCAAAGGTTAGAATTCTTATCGGAGATGTTATTGGAGCATCAATGGCAGAAGTTGTTGAATCCCTTGACAGGCTTGAAGGAGCAGCAGGAATTGAGAGTAGGACTATAGTTAACAGAGTGAAAAACTACTACTCAAGAAAGTGGGTAGCAAGAGCTCTGTAATCTCTGAGTTTTAATTACGTTTTAAAAAATAGCGCGAGCCCTTGAATTAATTATTTCGATTAAATAAAATGAACTTAAGACTTGGCAAGCTCTTTTCCAGTCTTGTGGGCTGCCTTTCCGGCTATCCGAACTTCGTGACCCCTGAGTCTCCAAGTGTGCTTTCCGGTTTCATCTGCCTTAATCTCAGCCAACTGGCGTATATTCCTTGCGGCTGACATAAGAGG
>DVAE01000004.1 GCA_014189675.1 Candidatus Undinarchaeales archaeon SRR5007147.bin71
AATATGCTATCAAGGCTCTTTTCTGAAATGTGCCTCCTTGTTATTTTTTTGAGAATGCTTCGTTTTTTTCGCGGCTTTTCAGCTTTGGAATCTTCGATTTTCTTTTCTTCTTCAACTTTCTCTTCTGAGTCTTTTTTGGATTTCTCCTTCTTCTTTATTTTTGTTTTTTTCTTAGCAGACAGCTTTGGAGCTTCAAGATCTTCCTCTACTTCAACAAGAACTTCCTCTTCTACTTCCTCTGTTTCTGCCTCTTTTCCGGCTTTGTCGAAAAAGCCCTTTAGCTTCTTTTTAAGATTTCCAAACATAATTAATCATACGACTCCTGCTTATTAGTCTTTAGCTCTATTCTCTGCCATCATTTTTTCAAGCTCAGGTTCGAGCTTTTCCATTTCTTTGGCTGTTTTTTTGAATTCTGTCTCTATTTTATTTTTAATGTTCTCAAAATTTTTGGCGGCTTCTTCTGTTTCTTTCAGTGCTTCCTTGATATCAGAATCTTTGAAAAGTCCTGCTCCAATACCTCTGACGACCTTTGAAGGGTTTTCAATAACTGCCTTCACAAATGTGTTTACACCAACTGGTACTAGCATTTCCGTTTCCCTTTCAGCTCCGTCCAGGGCTTCAAGAGCTTCCTTTGACACATCCAAGCTTGCTTGGGTATTTGCCAAGGATTCCATTTCCTTTGCAAGGTTTTCTATCTGGGCCTTCTTCATATTATATTTCTCAATAGTTTCCTGAAGGTTTTTATTGTCTGTCATAATATTATTCCTCAGATTTTCTGAGACTTACGCGTGCGAGTCCTTCCTTGTTTTTCTCAACACTTACTCGTATGCTTGCTGGGGATTTCTTGTATCCGCGTTTCCAAATTTTCTCGTTAAGCTCTGGATCTATGTATATTGCAGTAGGTTTTATGTGCTGTTCTATGTAGCTTCTTACTCGTTTTGAAGCATCCTTCGCTTTCGAAGTAGTATTATATTGTTTTCTGAGTGGGATGGTGTAAACTCTTGTCAAAACAGCCTTAAATTCTTCTACTGGCTCCTCTTCCTTTGATTTCTTCTGCTTTTTAGGAACTTCTTCAGCTTTAACAGTCTCTGCTTCCTCAAGTTTTTCAGGCTTCTCAGTCTTTTTCGCCTTCTTGGCAGTTTTTGTATCTTTTTTAGTAGTTTCAGCCATTATGCCTTAGTCTTTCCGACTCTCCAGTGCCTTCTCTTGGGGTGGCTATTGACCCTCCTGTGAGTCTTGACAATAACCCAGAGTGGAACTCTCTTCGCGTGCCTCGCGATTTTTCCAAGTCTTTGCTTGTAGTTGGTATGCTTTCTGCTTCCCATCGTATTACACAAGTAGTGATGCTTTTTATACGAGTTTATTGTTTGTTAAATACTTTGTGGTCAGCTTTTGACTCGGCTCACTTATAGCGCTTTTCGTGGACAAGGACGTTCCCTATCCTTCGCATCATTACAAAACCGTAGCCCCATAGGACTGGAAGCCAGAGGGGCATTCCGAAGAGGGTTTGATCGACAAATGTCTGTTTCCATGTGAATTGGTGGTAGAGGGCGTCTCCTGCCCATTCCATTGTAAAGCCTACAATGGTTCCGAGAATGAAAACCTTCCATTCATTTCTTTCATAGCGGACTGCAAAGTTCGCCAAAATCAATACTATGATTGTCAGAAGTATAAGAAGCTCGGCCATCACTATCTTCGTTATGAAAAGTGCTAGGAACATCAGTCCAACCTCAATGGCGATTTCTGTTTCCGGCCTGTCCCCAATTTTTTTTATCCTTTCAAACATATTTCTAGACCTTTGTCACGTATTCTCTAAACTACTTTGCTTAAAAAAGATTTCGTAATGAAAATACTGAGCGCCGCGAGTCGGATTTGAACCGACATGTCCCGGAGGACCCGGTTTTCGAGACCGGTGCAATACCAGATTATGCGATCGCGGCGAGCGTATGCGAGCTGCGAGTTATGCAGTACTAATTTGCAAGGTCTGCATCTGATCGCGGCATAGCTAAGTCTTGTATATAATCCTTAATAAAACTATTACGATTTCGCCTCTAACTCTTCTTCCGCAAAGCCCACTCTTGCTTTATTACATTGGATTCTGCATTTCCGTTTTTGTTTGCTACGCGACCAACTTTTCCAGCCCTCTCTAGCTTGTAGAGTTCGTTCACAATAACGCTTGATGAGATCTTGAGTACGGATGCGATGTCGTCTGCGTTCATACTTGCCTGTGCTCCGAGTGAGTCACTTATTTGCTGCCCAAGATTTTCTTCTGCTTTAGCGCTTTCCTCAGGCGTTTTTCTCGGAGATCTTGAAGTTTCCATATTTCCGAGCTTCTTTCCCGCCTTTTCTACATGTTCTCTTAATTTATCTTGCACTTTCTTGTCATGAGCATTTACTATTTTAGACACTTTTCCGCTCAGGTCAAGATCATTTGTCATCAGGGCAATTCCGTACTGGCTCGCAAAACTTTTCGCGTAGTCCGCAAGGTCTCTGTTTGTGACGAGTATAGCGTTTGACGGTAGGAGATCAACAGTCTTTGCGACTAGATCGCCTACTGCTCTTGCGTCTATTCTATTTGAAGCTTCATCAGGCATTTGCCTGCATTCTATTATGAGTTCAGGACTCTTCCCTGCTGGAGGCACCTTGTGGCTTCCACTGTATAGCACGAAGTCAGGGATGTGCCTTGCTCCTGAACCTCCCCGAATTGGTAATCTGTGCCACACACTCATTGGGTTGTAATCTGTTCTCATCACAAGTATAGGCGGATCGCGGGGGCTTGTTGACTGCTTTAAAGACTCTTCACCATCTACTTCAACAAATTCGTTCTTGAGACTGTTGAAAATTTCTTCTTCAAGTGTAAGTTCTTGTATATTCTTCTCTGCTTTTAGGCCCTCTAGTCCGGGTCCCCCTTCTTCAATATAATGTTCCTGAACCTTTTTCTTGAAAATTCCAAGTGCCATAAAAATGAATATATTTCCTAGATATAAATCCTTTTCCGTATAAGCAAATATATAAATTAAGTCAGGCACTTCTATACTATGTCTAAGAAAACTATATTTCTCACTGTTTCTCTTATTGTAATTATATCTGGGGTCCTACTTTTCAAACCCCAAGTTTCCGGTTTCATAACATTGGGTCACGATTATACTCTTGACAGTTTTACGGAGTGTCTTGCTGAGAATAATGCTATTATGTATGGTGCTTACTGGTGTCCTCACTGCACCACTCAGAAGGAAATGTTCGGTGACAGCCTGTCTGGAGTTCTTTACATTGAGTGTGATTCTAAAGGAAAAAATGCAAAACCAGAGCTCTGTAGGCAAAATAACGTACAATCCTATCCTACTTGGATAATCAGTGGAACGAAATATTCAGGAGTTCAGTCTCTTCAGGATCTTTCTGATATAACTGGTTGTAGCCTCGAGTGATTGCCTTCCAGCGTAATGTTTATATAGGTAATTCTATATAAATAGGCGGTCGCTAGAATTAGTTTTTTAGTTTGACATCATAGGGTTTCGTATGAGCCCTCTGGAGTGCGCAAGGTGATTGAAAACGTCCCCATACCTCTTCCAAAATCGGAGAATTCATGCCCAGAATACACAGTCCAAGACGCGGATCCATGGCATACAGTCCCAGGAAAAGGGCTGCTCGCATTTATCCTAGAGTGAGGACTTGGCCGATTTCTGATGATCCTAAATTACTTGGTTTTGCTGGATATAAAGCTGGTATGACCCACATGTTTGTCCGTGATCCTCGCAAAGACTCAGCAACTGCCGGCAAGGATGTTTTTACACCAGTTACAATCCTTGAGTGTCCGGATATCGTTCCTTTCGCAATCAGATTTTACAAGCGATCTGCCTACGGTTTCACGCCTTCTGGCGAGCTGTGGGCTGAAAATCTGAATTCCCTCTCTCCGCACATCGCCAAAAAAATAAATATTCCCAAAAAAACTCCTTCTTCTCCTCCCTCTGACGCTGACCGCGTCACACTTCTCGTTTCAACTTTACCTTCTGAGGCTTCTGTTCCAAAAAAGAAGCCTGAAGTTTTTGAAATTGCAGTCGGCGGAAAGGAATTTAAAGATCAGCTGAAGTTTGCAGAATCTCTTCTGGGGAAGAGGCAGAAGCCAAACAATGTTTTCAAGGCAGGCGAGTACATTGATGTTGTTGCAGTTACTAAAGGAAAGGGTATGCAGGGTCCTGTCAAAAGGTTTGGTGTAAAAGTAGATTATAGGAAAGGTCACAATAAGGCAAGGCACGTTGGTTCTCTTGGTAATAGGGCATCTGCAACCCGCTGGACTGTTCCGATGGCCGGTCAGATGGGATATGGTTCAAGAACAGAATTTAATAAGATGATTGTCCAGGTTGGGGAAAAAGGGGATGCAATAAGTCCTAAAGGTGGTTTTGTAAATTATGGTGTTATTGGAGGAGGCTACATAGCAATAAAGGGATCGGTTCCAGGTCCTGCTAAGAGGCTGGTCAGGCTTAGAACTCCTGTCAGGTCGAAGCAGGCACGTGGAGAACCTGAAATAACTTATGTAAGTCTGGAGTCAAAACAGGGACGCTAATATGAAGACAAATATACTGAAGCTTGATGGAAAGAAAGGGAAGAGCATAGATATACCTCTAGTTTTCTCCGAAGAGCTAAGGCCAGACCTTATTAGGAGAGCTTTTCATGCCGTTAGGAGCAGGCGTTATCAGCCAAAGGGAGCTGACCCACTGGCTGGGTTCAGAACAACCGCAACTGGATGGGGAACTGGTGGAGGAATGTCACGTATCCCTCGTACTAAGGCCGGTCCAAAAAGGAAAGGGAGGTCTGCTAAGGGAAGAAGGTACAGGAGCAAGGGAAGATGGTTCCCAGCTGCAGGAAGAGGCGCCATAATTCCAGGAACTGTTGGAGGAAGACAGGCTCACCCCCCAAAAAGCTGCAAAATTCTCATCAAAAAAATAAACACTAAGGAGCTTGGTAAAGCAATGCGGAGTGCAATTGCATCTACTGCCGTTCCAGAGCTTGTTAAAGGCCGTGGACATTCAATTGGAGATATTACTCTCCCTCTTGTTGTAGATGACAAATTCATGTCTCTTGAAAAGACTAAAGGGGTCAAGGAGACTCTTTCCACGATTGGTCTCTCTACAGAGCTAGAAAGAACATCGAAGAGAAGTATCAGGGCGGGAATTGGCAAACTCAGGGGAAGAAAGTACAGAACAAAAACAGGTCCTCTAATTGTCGTTCCAAGTTCAGAGGAGAAGCAGCCTATATTGAAGGCGGCAAGGAATGTCCCAGGAGTCACTGCAGTTTCAGTGAACGAGCTTGATATGGACATGCTTGCCCCAGGATCTCATGCTGGAAGGCTTACGATCTGGACTGAATCTGCTATAAAAGATTTGCAAAGGAGGTTTGCATAATGGAACCATACGAAGTACTTTTGTACTCTCTCATGACAGAAAAGGCCGTTGGAATGGCTACCGCAGAAAATAAATTGACTTTTGCGGTTTCTAAGAATGCCAACAAAGAAGAAATTGCCAATGCAGTTGAGAAAGCATACAAAGTAAAAGTCCAGAAGGTTGTCACTCAGAGAACATTCAAGGGACTCAAGAAAGCCATCGTAAGACTGGACTCTCAGTTTTCAGCTGAGGAAATCGCCAGTCGAATAGGTGCTTTCTGATGAGATTAATATAAAATGGGAAAAAGAATCAGGGCACAAAGAATTGGAATAAGCCCCCGGAGGAAATCTCCAGGGCATCGCTTCAAAGGAGCTATTAAGCATGCGTCTCTCCAGTCATTTGCTGAGGGGACTAGTAAGGGGGAGGTAATAGACTTTCTGCATGATCCGGGCAGAACTGCTCCTGTTGCACGAGTTAAATTTGAGGACGGCTCTATAGAAAGTGTTATCGCTCCAAGCAGTCTGAGTGTCGGAGATGAAGTTTCCAAGGGTCCTTCTGCAAAAACAAGTCTGGGTAATTCTGTTTTCCTTTCAAAGATTCCTGAAGGAACTTTGGTGTATAATGTTGAAGCAAATCCTGGGGACGGAGGAAAGTTCGCCAGAGCGTCCGGTTCATTTATTAAAATAGTTTCTCATGATCCAACAGGAACTGTTGTTCAAATGAAGTCAGGAGCATTCAAGACTCTGAACTCCAAATGCCGTGCAAATGTCGGCGTTGTTGCTGGCGGCGGACGTCTTGAGAAGCCCTTCGTAAAGGGTGGAACAAAAAGAAAGGTTATGCGAGCTCGTGGAAAGCTGCACCCTCGTGTCAGCGGTATCCACATGAATCCAAAGGATCACCCTTTTGGTGGTGGGAACCATCCACATATTGGGAAGCCTAAGACTGTATCAAGACACGCTCCTCCTGGAAGAAAGGTTGGAACTATAAGTCCTAAGAGGACAGGTAAAAAGAGGTAGGGAATAAATGGCAAGAAAAGAATTCAAATACCGCGGATTGACGCTTGAAGCGCTGCAGAAGCTTAGCGTAGAGGAATTTATAAGCCTCGCGGGATCTAGGACAAGACGTTCTTTAATACGTGGAATGAAAGGCAGGAGGGCAACCTTTCTCAAGAGGTCAAGAAAGGATCCTAAAACTGTTCTTAGAACTCACTGCCGTGATATGATAGTTCTCCCTGAGTTTATAGGAAGAACTTTTGCAATTTACAATGGGAAGGAGTTTGTTAGCGTAAAGATACTTCCTGATATGATAGGGATGTATTTCGGAGAACTCTCCCCTACACGAAAGCGTGTAATGCATACAGCACCAGGAAAGGGGGCGACAAGAGCAAGTAAGTTTATATCGCTCAAGTAGAGATTTATGGCGAAACTAGGATACACATATCAAGGAGATAAGGAAGGCATTGTAAAAGCTTTGGTTAAATCAGAGAGGATTTCTCCAAAAGAAGCCTATGAGCTTGCAAATGCCATCCGGTCTATGAGTCTTCCTAGAGCTGAGACATTCTTGAGCAATGTCATGGAGAAGAAAGAGGCAGTTCCTTATCGCAGGTTCAATAGAGGTGTTTCCCACAGGAAGAAAATTGGTCCTGGAAGATACCCACTAAACACAAGCAAGGGCTTTATGAAAGCTCTAAGACTTTTGAGGGCAAACGCAGTCTATAAAGGTATGGAGGCAGACAGTCTTGAGTTGTTCCATGTTGCCACTCACCGCGGGGAAATAAATCCGGGCAGATACAAAGGAGGGGCACATAATCATCCTACTGTCCATATAGAACTTGTTGCAAAAGAGTCAGTTTCTATTCAGAAAAAAGAAGATGAAAAACCAGCAGAAAAGAAAGTAGAGCTTAAAACTGAGAAGAAATCTGAAGATAAGAAAGCTGTTGTAAAAGAGAAAAAAGCAAAAACTGAGAAGAAATCTGAAGTAAAGCTTCCTAAGGGGAAGTCGGTAGAAAAAGGCGAGAACAAAGAGAAGCCACGAAAAGTAAGTGGGAAAATTTCAAAGGCGGACGCAAAACCGGCAAGCGAGAAAACAACAGACGATCTTATAAGTGAGGCAGAAGGGGTAATGGATGCAGAGCCAAAAACTTCTGATGTCTCGGAAAAAGATGATGAGGTGTCAAAGTAATGGCGATTGAAAGAAAGCTGATAAAAGAGTCTATAGATAAAGTTAAGGTGAAGAAATTCGTTCTTGATAGTCTTGATAATGTTGGTGTAGGCAGTGTTGATGTTAAGAGAACTCCTCTTGGAACACGTATCATTGTTACCGCTGTCAAGCCAGGTCTTGTTATTGGAAGAAAGGGAAAGAACATACAGATGCTCACAAGTGAGTTGTCAAAAAGATTCAATCTAGAGAATCCTCAGATAGAGGTTCAGGAAGTCGAGATCCCTGAGTTCAATCCAGCTATTATGGCTGAGCAGCTTGTTTCAACTATAGAGAGGGGCATACATTTCAGGAGGGCCTCACACAGTCTTATTAAAAGAATTATGGGTAAAGGAGCACTTGGGGTCCTAATAGAGATAAGTGGAAAGTTGAGTGGAGAAAGGTCAAGAAAGGAGAAGTTCATGGCAGGATATATAAAATATTCTGGGGAGACAGCTCTGCAGTCTGTTTCAACTTCTGTTAAACAGGCAAAGAGAAAGGCCGGAGTTATTGGGGTCAAAATTAGAGTTGCACCTCCTTCAGATCCTGTTAAGTTGGCTGCTCTCGTTCTGGATGACAGTCAGATTATTTCTGAATCTATCGAGATGAATGGCAAGGAGGCTAAGGATGAATTGCAGAAACTCCAGGATTCTATAAGTGAATCCTCAAACAAGTCTACTGATCTAAGTCCTGTCCAGCCAGATAGTACTAAGAAGGTCTCTGTAAAAGAGAAAAAAGCAAAAGCTCCTAAGAAGGCTGCTGTAAAAGAGAAAAAAGCAAAAGCTCCTAAGAAGGCCTCTGTAAAAGAGAAAAAAGCAAAAGCTCCTAAGAAGGCTGCTGTAAAAGAGAAAAAAGCAAAAGCTCCTAAGAAGGCTGCTGTAAAAGAGAAAAAAGCAAAA
>DVAE01000039.1 GCA_014189675.1 Candidatus Undinarchaeales archaeon SRR5007147.bin71
TGAGCCTGTTGATTCATCGCTGGGAACACTAAGAAGCATCTCTGCTTCAGCAACATCATTTCCACTTGAATAGCTCAGATTTTTAATGAGGTTTGGATTCACAGTAGTAAAGTTTTGGAAACTTGTCTGGGAAGTTCCCCAGTTGAAAACGCTGCTGTTTCCTGAGCCGCAGACGTCTGTGGAGCAATTGCCTGCTTTGAACCTGAAGGTGTTTGTATTATTCCCACTACCTGTGCCGCTGAAGGGGCTCTGATTCATTTTAATTGTTAAGTCTATTCCAATATTTCCTCCATTAACGAGAATGAAGGGGTTTGGAGCATCGTTTGTTGTATTGTTTGCCGTACCCTGGACAAGTGCGCCAAAGTTTATAGTCGCAGATGAAAGAGACAGTGTAATAGTTTCAGAAACATTGACAGATGCCATCAGAGTCGTGTTGTTAGCTCCGGCTGTTGTGAAACCTGACAGTGATATGTTAAATGAACCCACAGAGGAACGAATCAAGATAATCACTATTATTGCAGCCGGAATAATTGCCAGAATTGCTATATGTGTCTTTATTTTTCCTTGCATAGTGAAATTGGTATGACGCGAAACCAAGCGTAGCAAACAAAGCCACCACTACTTTAGGAGTAGATAACCTCTACTTACTCCAGTGAATTTAAGAATTGAAGTGTAGTTTCCTGCAGGCTCATCAGAGGGAACTGTAATTTTTAGATGTATAGCACAGGTGTCGTTTGCTGCAACATATCCAATGTTGCGGATTATTTGATTAGGATTTGGAGTAGAATTAATGTCTGAAAAGCTTGTGACATTCCTTCCGCTTCCTCCATGGTTGCATCCTGCATTATCTCCACCTGTTACATTGGCGACTTTTATCTGGAAACTTCCCGCAACATCTGTTGTGAACAAGTCAGTAGCTTTCTCTACTGAAACATTCAGTTCAATATTACCATCATTAGTAAGGATAAGTGGATCAGGATTTCCGTCAGTTGTATCGTCTGAAGCTCCAGGGGTAAGCGGAGCGTCCTCTCCGAATTTTAGTACAGAGGCGTTAAGGGACATTATAACATATTCGCTGACATTGACAGAGGCTGTTGCAGTTGTATTGTTAGCTCCGGCTGTTGTGAAACCTGTAATGAAAGGTACAGGACCGCCAGAAGTAAGTATTGCTGTCGTTCCAAGAACTGAAACAATAGCTACAAGAGTAAGAACAAATGCAGCCGTTCCTGATTCTATTTGTTTTGCCATGTTTTTACTACTCTAACGTGAAAAATATGCTATATATACTTTATTGCAATCACGTGGATTCTTCTGAAATTATGTCGACTTTCACCTCACCAGTGGTTTCTATGCCGACTACAGAATCCGGAGAAACTACAGTAACTGAAACTGTGGCAGAGCCTGAATCTACAGAGGTCGGAAGAGATAGAAATCCAAGACTCTGGAGAACTAATGTAGTTCCAATAACTGATATGAACACAATCGCAATGAGCAACACGGAAAAAGACCTCACAGACATTGTTTCTTTCATAATTCGGGATAAGCCGAGTAAGTATATAAGCTTAACCAGATTTCGCTCCAGTAACAAAAACCGTGGCGTTCTTCAGTCCAGGAGGCTCCTCACTTGGAATTTTGACAGAATATTCAATCTCGCAGACATCACTTCCGTCAATATAAGACAAGTTTCTGACAACTTCATTTATTGAAGTGTTGATAACGCTGAAATTTCCTCCGACACAGCGGCCGCCGGAACCTGTCCCTACACAGCAAGCTGTAGAACCACTTGTGTTGGCTACCATGACTCCGAAGTTTACAGTCGCGCCGGAGCCTGAACCATCCCCTGTACTAAAGAGACTGGCATTCTTCTCAACTGATAGATTTACATCAACATTTCCTGTGTTGTTAACAACACAGGGCGCTGGAGAGCCGTCCGTAGTGTTGTCAGCCTGACCCGGAATCATATTTCCGAAACTGACATCGCAGTTGGACAGAGTCAGAGTAACAACTGCTCCAGTACTTACGTTGTTAGACCTGTTGGTAGTTCCATTAGCTATTAAATCAATAGGAGTAATGTTTACGTACCATACATCGCCCTCATTTGTCTCACTAGAAAGCATTACATCATATTTTGCTGAGCCGGCGTTGTAAAGTTTTGTGATTTGTTGCACACTAAGAGCTCGGTTGTAAACAATAACATCATCTATATCTCCATCATAATAGGAAGTTCCGGCGAGAGTTTGAGTGTCCTTTACTCTTCCAATTGTCTGATTAGAGTTAGGATCGGATGCTCTCTTGCCAGGAATGTCTATCTGAGTATGAGGAATTCCTATAAGATCTGGACTACCGTCATAATACAGATTCAAGTCAATAGCTGTCTTTACAAGAGTAATCATATGCCAGTTTCCATCTGCAATATTATTAATTCCAGTTATGGTATCCTTAGCGACATCATCACAGATTATGAATTCGGCAACAGAAGGGGGTCCTGCCTTTTGGTAAAGGAAGTACATTGCACCAAGAGGACCAGCACCACAACCGCCCCCTACCTCCATTGCCTCATCAAGTACCTGGAAAATTCCCTGTTTTCCAGTAGCTGAAGTCCTCAGCCAAAGGTTCAGACTAAAGGGAGAAGCTCCTGCAAAACTAAAGTCAGCACTATAAGGTATTGAAACATATTCATTTGTACCGCCGAAATTGTAGAAGTTATTTGCAGGACCGCCTGTAGTCCACGTCAGAGCTCCACCCATTATACTTCCATCGCGCTCTGCGCCTGACCAGTCCTGTACAGCAACATTTAGAGTTCCATTTCCTATTTCAAATGGCATATTCAGCACTGTTATTGAACTTTCATTGACAACCCAGTTGAAGACATTAATTACCGTGTCATTGTCCACATCATTCGTCGACTGGTTGTAGGCCGTAAGATTTGCATCAGTCCTGTTGAGAGGGTCATCAGTCGCATTGAGGATTGGAGAAGCCTGAGTAGGGACAGAGTTCATTATTGTAACAGTCGCAGAAGTTTTTGTTGGACCGCTCCTGTACTTGTCAATAGGAGTAACATTGACCTTCCAAATCTCTCCGCGCTTGAGCTCCTCAGCTACAGTGACATTGTATTTTGGAGTTCCGGAATTGTAAATTGCAGAAATCTGCTGAGCAGTCAAAGTCCTGTCGTAAACTGTAAGTTCATCAACAACTACATCGCTGTAATTGCCTCCGTAGCTACTGCCCCCATAACCCTTTCCGATGTAGAAAGGATGAGCATTAGTTTTTAGTGTGGCAGATATTGCCTTAGAACTGACCTGCGTTCCGTTCACGAAGAGCCTCATAGTCTTTCCATCATAAGTTCCAACTATATGCTGATAGGAAAGACTTGCAGAGTTGACATGATTTATTGAACTTCCTTGGTCGGAGGCGTTAGCAATCCAGAAAGACAGAGTCTTTCCTGATGGATTACTGGTTCCGTAGAGCTCAAACCAGTAAGGTCCGGCCCAGTGAGTAGATGTGTTTGCCTTTCCCAAAATTATTGTTGAATATGAAGCAGGAAGGGCAGTGATATTGAGCCAGAAGCTGATTGAGATATTCTGAGTTATATCTAATGAGTTGCTGTCTGATATATTTATGAAATCGTCTACCCCGTCGAACTTGTAGCAGCCACCTCGCTTGCAGCTTGCGTTTGACATATGAGTCGGTCCGCTAACAAGACCAGAGCTTCCATTCCCGTAGTTGTTGACGCCCGTAGAGTTATTGACATCGAATGCCATATTTACCACAGCGATTGAAGTGTTGTTGACAATCCAGTCATAATTGTTGTAAACGGCAACGCTGTTATTCTGGTTTGTGGACTGGTTCCATGCTGTGAGATTTGCACTGCTAGTATTGTTCGGATTGTCCGTAAGATTGAGGAGGGGAGTCGTATGACCGGGCTGGTCCCAGCCACCGGCTCCGCTACCGGAGAGATTCATTATTTTGTAGCTTGACCCCTCTATATAGAACTGGAAACCTCCTTTTGACGTTCCGCTTAAAGCCTCAGGATGTGAGAAAGTGACGACCTTTGAACAGCTTGATGAAACCTGAGAAGTCGCATTTGCATCCGGACAAATGTAACCGCCGGCTCCAGTTAGTGGGAAATATATAGTGTGATTGGCAGAATCAGGACCGGAAACACTAGTAAAATTTATTGCGGTTTTTAGATAGCTAGCATCTATTACAAGAGTAGTAAGGTTGATTAAGGAAGTAGAGAATGGGACATTCAACGCCAGCCTGACTCCGTGTGTTGAGTGAGTGAAGTTGATTATTTGGTCAGTGCTGTAATTGCTGCTGTTTGAAAGGGTCGTGTTTGCTGAGCCATTTACAGTGTAAGCTGAAGTTGTACTCTCCGTTCCAAGGATAAATTTGTGATCATTATTTGTTATAGTAACTGTTGCCGCACTAGGGCTTCCGACTGTGTAACCTGTGCCAGAAGCGAGAGTTACAGTGACTATTTCGGCTTCGTCGACGCGTGAATCATACAGAGGAGTGACAGTTACAACAACATTGCCCTCTGTGTTGAGGACTGTTGCAGAGGTACCAATGCTTGTATAGTCAGTTCCTGCTGTGGCATTTCCGGAGACAGTAAAACTTATTGCCAGATTTCCTGAGGCGGCTGAATCAAGAGTTATTGTGAAGCCACCAGTTGTTAAACCTGCTTCTGTTGCAGTTGCATCAGAGGCCGTTATGGTTGCTACTGGATCTTTAGCACCACCTGTGTAAACAGCGCATAACACAGAGAAGGGAGGCCCCATGTTAGTGCACTCTTGACTAGAACCAGGAGCTCCAGTTGAGAAGCAGTTCGTTCCATTTTGGAATACAGAAGGAAGTCCAGTCAGCATATCGCAAGTAACCCCTGGACCACCACCGTATGCTGAAGTGTCGCAATCATTTGGATGGTTAGGCTCGTCAGTACAAGGGTCATAAGCAAAATCAACATCATTATACAAGTCATTGCCAAATTCAAATCTCTGGCTAAATATTTCGGCGGGCATCTCAGATATCGTATGACTGATACTTCCGGTGTAATCACAGGAATAGTTGTAAACAATAACACTGGGACCATCAATAATCGGAGTCAAGGTAGCAATACCGCATTTTATCCAGTTGAAGGAAAGTACTGAATCTGCTAAACTGTCTTTGCTTATGTTCAGCGTCCCCTCACCCGTTGTGTTGAAGTAAACAATCCAGTCCTCACCGGTGGCCCCAGTATGCCATGGATTTATTACAGTGATATCAAAGACAATAATAAATTCCTGAGTAGAGAGGTGGGGAACGACCCAGGACATTTTATCAATGAGCCCATCGCCGTTCTCGTCGTAGAAACTTAGATTGAAATCTGCTCTTTCAGTGACATCAGTTTTAACACCGTCAATAATCCAGAAGAGATGGACCTGCTCTGGCTCGAGGTCAGGAACTGTTGCATAGGTGAGAACATTTTCGTAATGGTAGTCCGATGAAACCTTAAGAGTTTTTGTGAGCCTGCCGTCAGCCTCTGAAAGATTTGATTCCTCGACGACTGGACCGTCTGTAACATACTCTAGTTCAAAGGCTTCTGACTCAAGGCTTTCTAGCTGATACTCGTAATCGACAGCTTGCCCCTCTACAGTATCAGAAACTGAGAACTCATTTGGAGCTGCATAACTTGTGAAAGTGACACTCTTCGCACCATCAGGTATGTCAATGCTGACCTCCAGAGTTCTAGAACGCTTTTCTGTATTCTGAACTTTCACCTTCTTTGTCCATACAATATCTTCTCCGGCGACTATTTGAGAAGATTCCAACTGAAGGTCCTGCATTTCCTGTTCGTCTGCCAGCTCAGTAGCAGCCGCAGGAGAACTTCCGGCTCCATCCGATATTACAAGACCATAGAATATTGAATACTCAGATGCAATATTTATTTCATCTATTTCAAAGAGACCTAAAACAGCAGCAATATCAGCCTCAGGACCGGCAGTGAAGTGAACAAGTACTTCTTGACATTCTCCTCCTGAAATAATCTTGTCAGTAAGAGTAAAATCAACTTCCTCTCCATTACCAGAGAGAATGAATATTCCGTCTTTGCATACCCCTGGCTTATTGTTTCTGAAGACTATACTATGAGAAACTTCCCTTTGACCAGCTGCTATTTGCAGAAACTCTACATTTTCCCAGCTCGTGGAAACTTTTTGACCAGCTGCAACAAGACCTGTTGGCGCGTCCGATAAAGGAGAAGACAGAGCCACAGCAATAAGAGCAAGAAGAACCAGAGAAAGACCTATTGATTTCGGGTCAAATTTTGGTCTGCGGTAGCCACCTAGAGGACGTGCGGGAATTTTCCTTACTGGAGATGGAGAATTGGAAGAAGGAGTTGTAGTATTATTTTTTGAAATAGCTTTTTCCCTGAGATATTCCGTCGGGTCACGACCTATATATATTGTACGAACTTTTCCCTCAGAGTCGCGTACGCTGTCATAATAATAGGGACCTACTTTCTTCCCGCCTTTTTTGATATAGCGTTTATAGACCAATGCAAAGCACCATTTTAGTAGTGTAACGCCACATAGTACTGGTTACACCCTGAAAATGTAGTGTAACGCCGTTTATAAACCTTGTTTAATAAGTGATTATTTGCTGTTCTGCCAGACTGTTTCGAAGAGTCCTGCGAAAGAACCTGCCAAGGATGAATCACGTATCCACAGCGCAGATTCCCCGCCTTTTAGGAATGCGAGAAGTTCTTCCCCATCTTTCACAAGAAACCTTCCGTGGCTTCTTTTTGAAGCTCTTGAATCAGATGAGTAATTTAGATTTTTTGAATCGGGGGCTTTTCCGCCTGAATTAATTATAAGACGAGAACTAACTCCTCTTTTCCGTGCTCCGTCAATATGACCAGAACAATGTTTTTCAAAATGACCGGCGCTTTCTCCGCTGGCTATCTTCACAATCGAAGATTTTGAATCAGAAATCATATTTTTCATCTGACTGTATATATTTGACCTGCCGCGGATTATTCCGATCATGTTGTCATCCTCAGAACCTTCAGTTCCGTGGATGCTGCTGAGACTTTTCAAAAGACTTCCCTTTATCCTTTCAAACTCAGAAAGCCTTTCCTTGTGATCCGCCTCGTAATTTGAAACTATACTACCAAGAAGCTTGTCAGGAGCTGTTGCAGTATACTTCACAGGTCTTCCAACCTGAATAAGAGCAAAGCCCTTCTTCTCCAGACTTATAAGAACATCATAAACTCTGGACCGTGGAACCTCAGACTTTGATGCGAGCTCGCCGGCAGTAGAGCTTCCCATTTTAAGAAGCGCCGTATATAGCTCTGATTCATACTTGTTTAAGCCAACGCGGTTCAGCAAATTAAGGACATCTGAATTTTTACTCATTTCCCACAGGTACAGTTACTAAGGTGGTATATAAAAGTTTTATTATTATAGAGTAGTGACTATTTTCTCTGTATTTCATAGAGACGAGCCACTCTTTCTACACTATCCGCATCCTCAGGACCTTTGTCGTCCCTAATTTGCTTGACTCGTGGAAAGCGAAGAGCGAACCCAGATCTATAAGTAGGAGATTTCTGTATCTCCTCATAGCCAACTTCTACAACGAGCTTCGGCTTTATCTCGACATTAGAAACATTATCCTTTGTGATAAGTGGTTTAAGAATCTCTGTAAGTTTTTTAAGGTTCTCATCAGTGAGCCCCGTAGCCACTTTGCCGACTTCTACAAATTCTGATGTATCAGGATCGCGAGCTCCGAGAATGAATGAACCGAGCCAGCTTGCTCTGCGACCTTCACCCCAAATTGCCCCTATTATTACCAAATCCAGGCTTTCCATTTCCGGCTTCAGCTTGTACATGTGCTTCACCCTCGAGCCCGGAGTATATTTTGCTTTGAGATTTTTCGCCATAAGACCTTCGTGCCCCATAGAAAGAGCACGGTCATAAAATCTCGTTATTTTTTTCCGTTCACCAGAAATAAGCTGCTCAGAAAGAGAAAACTTTGAGCCAGCAGGCTTTACTGACTTTACAAGAAGCTTTCTGCGTTCCTCAAATGGAGAATCCAGAAGGGATTTTCCATCAAGATATAAGATATCAAAGAGATTGACAGTGACAGGAATTTCCCTCGAAAGCTCTTCGATGTCATATTTTCGCTTTATCCGGCGGGACAGCTGCTGAAATGGGAGTGGCCTCCTTGTATTTGGATCTATACCAACCGCTTCGCCTTCAAGTATGCAGTCTTTTGCACTAATGGACTCTGAAGCAAGTTCAACTATATCATAAAACTGCTTACTTACATCATCCAGTCTTCGTGTGAAAACGCGGATCTCACTCCCTTTTTTATGTATTTGAACACGCATCCCGTCGTATTTTATTTCCCATGCGGCAATTCCGCCCATGTCATCAACAGCTTTTTCTATACCCTCTGTTTTCTGCGCAAGCATTGGTTTCAAGGGACGCCCAACTTCCAGAGAAAGCTTCTTCAGACCACTTTCACCTTGTTCTCTGGCCAGTGTAGCTACTTCGCCGAAGTCATTACGTATATTATGAGCCCTTTCGACAAGAGAGGACTCAATACCATAGGCCTTCGCTATAGAATCTCGCATAGTTCCTTCTCCGACGCCCAGACGCAGAGTCTGCAATATAGTTCGAGTTATGTATTTTCCTTCCTCAGGACTTGCCGAAGACAGGAGCTCAGAGATTACAGACATTCTTTTTTCAACAGATCCAGATCCCCCAATAGTCGGTATTTTTTGGAGCTTTGAATAAACATCATCTAGGCTCAGACTTTTTTTATGGAGAGTTGTTTGCTTTCTCTTTTCGAGTATTTTCTCTGCGGCATCACCGAGATCCCCGGTTTTTCTAGAAACTGACTTTATTTCAGACTCAGATACCCCTGAAATCCTGGTAAGAGTTTTTATCATTATGCTGTCAGCAACACCGAGCTCCGTTTCGTCCCACTCAGGAAATATTCTTCCTTGGAAAAGCATAGCAAGAATCACTATATCCTCGTCAGACGCAGATTTTAAAAGCTTTGCAACGATGGAGGTTTTTTCAAGTTTTTTTCTTGTAGAACCGAGCTTTCTGTAAGAATCAACAAGTTTTCCGTACTTCATAGACTACAATATAAGCCCTGTATTTAAATTATTAATGCAAATATAAAGACTTATAAAGAGAGGACAACTCAAGGGAAAAAGAGATGGTAGCTAAAAAGGTGTCTAAAAAGCTGAAAAAGATCATCAATGGTAATGGCAAGAAGAAGAATGAAAAAAAGAAGAATGGCCAACCAGATGAGAGTAAAACAGCTGAAAATGAGGAACCTCTTGAGGACATAGTCCGCGAGACAGAAGAAGAGCGGATGAAAGTAGAGATAAAGGAAGCGAAGACTCGAGACTCTATTAGCAAGCACCTTCAGAAAGTCACAAAGGAACTTGATGCAATTGGGAAAAAGGAAGTCGACGTCACCGGAATAGAGAGAATGCGCGTCGAAATCTCAAAACTTAAGGAAGAGATTACCGACGTTGAGAAATTCAGAGAAGATATAACAAAGAAACGATATTTCGGCCTGTTTTCCATAATAATATTTCTTCTTCTTCTGATAATTCCCATGCCCGGGCTGAGTATGTTGGGACAAAGGGCAATAGCGATTTTCGTGTTTATAATCATACTTTGGGTATCAGAAGTAGTTCCCTTACCTGTTACGGCTTTCCTTCCCGGAATATTACTGTATTTCTTTGGAATATATTCTACACCTACAGAGTCCTTCAAGACCTATGCACATCCTGCAGTATTCTTTATTATAGGTTCTCTTCTGCTTGCTCAGGGGCTTACACAAAGTGGTATTGCGAAGAGACTCGCCATTAAGATTCTTACTTATTCAAGAAATAACGCTAATCTCCTTCTCCTCCTTTTTGTCACAGTTTCCGCATTCCTTGCAATGTTCATATCTGACCATACAGTCGCTGCGATGCTAATACCAGTTGCTATACTCATAGTCAGTATGATGGAATTGAAGGGACCATTCAGAATAGCCCTAGTTCTTGCTGTGGCATTCGGAGCCAGCATCGGAGGACTTGCCACACCATCTGGAGGAGCAAGAAATGCTGTGACTCTGGGTTTCCTTCAGGAGTTAGCAGGCGTTGAGCTCTCATATTTCACATGGATGAAAGCTGCGGCACCTTTGACTCTGATAATGATACCAATAATCTGGATAATTCTGAGAATAACTTTCCCCCCTCCAAAGGATTTCACGATTGAAAAAGTACTTACAGAACTAAAGAAAACTGTAAAGCCAATGAGTGCCAGACAGTGGAAGGCACTTGGAGTATTCGCATTTACAATTCTCCTCTTTATTACCAGTTCAAGCCTCATAGACTTAGGAACGATAGCTATATTCGGTTCAATACTCATGTTCCTGGCAGGTGTCATAGATTGGGAGGAGGCTGAACGGAGCATACCCTGGGGAATCATGTTCATCTATGGAGCTGCGATAACGATGGGTATATCTCTCAAAGATACTGGAGCAGCAGAGTGGTTAGCAAGAGGGGCCTTACACATTCTTCCCTCTGAATCTCCACTACTTATCATGCTCAGCATAATAATTGTTGCCGCGATAGCAACGGAATTCCTCAGCGGCGGAGCGTCCGCAGCAATACTCATCCCTATATCTCTTAACATAGCTCTCATCTCAAATATAGATCCAGTTTTAATAGCCTTGGTAACTGCGATACCTACTGCATTCGCCTTCTTAACAGTTTACGGAACTCCTCCAAACACAATGGCATACTCAACAGGCTACTTCAAACAGAAAGACCTTCTTAAAGCTGGCCTGATGGTTGAGATACTAATATTATTGGCACTATACACACTAGTAAAGACTTACTGGATAACAATAGGAATCTGGACTGGAACATTCTAATACTAAAAAGGGAGGGAGGCTCCTAGGATTCAACCCAGGAGCCAGTAGGTGGTTTATTATGTGTAGTCTATTTTCAACTCTTTCATCATTTCAGGAGCTTCAAGACCTGATGTGGAATTTTTTTCCGGAACATCTTGTGAGCTGTGCCTGCCGAGAATGTGCGGAGACGTGACACCAGTTACGATTGTCATGACTCTTATTCGCCCCTCAAGTTCAGGATCAACCCGTGCACCCCATATCACCTGGGCACTTGGGTTAAGCTCACTGGATATCAAATCCCCTGCCTGTGTAACTTCAGACAGAGTCATTCCAGGACCCCCTGCTATATGTATCAGAGCACCGGTTCCGCCATTGTAGTCAACGTCAAGAAGTGGGTGCTGCATTGCGCTTTTCACAGCCTCCTCAACTTTATTGGTGGTATCGGATTCACCGATTCCTATCATGGCAACTCCGCCGCCAGTCATTATTGACTTTATATCAGCAAAGTCCAAATTGACCAAGCTGGGGACAGTTATTATTTCTGAGATTCCCTTTATCATGGTCGCGATAAGCTCATCGCAGACAGCAAATGCCTGCTCAAGAGGCAGGTTTGGAACTTGTTCGACAAGCTTATTGTTGTCTATTACAATTACAGTATCCGCCACTTGCCTCAGCTCTGACAGACCTTCTTCTGCCTTTAGGAGACGAGCTTTCTCTAGGTCAAAGGGCGTCGTAACTGTTGCGATTACTATCGCGCCTTCCTTCTTGGCGATGTCCGCCAATATTGGAATTGCGCCAGTCCCTGTACCGCCGCCTAGTCCGCAAGTCAGGAACACAAGATGAGCCCCTTTCATGACTTCACGAATCTCATTCCTGCTGTCTTCTGCAGCCTTGCGGCCAACCTCAGGATAACCTCCAGCGCCAAGCCCCTCTGTGAGCTTGTAACCGAGCAGTATCTTCGTATCGGCCTTGATAGACTCAAGATGCTGCATATCTGTGTTTACTGCCACGGTCTCTGCGCCGTGAACGCCACCCATTGTCATGAGTCGGCTGATAGAGTTGTTGCCCGCGCCACCGGCGCCAACAACGACAATTTTTGCTTTTCCGACAGCGGGTGCTGCCGAATGTTCTGGTTCGCGATTCATCGCGTTTTTTACTAAGAATTCCATTTTTTTCCCTCCGTTTCACTTTTGAGTGGTGACAAGGCTTTATATACCTAAGAGTGTTACCACTCATTAATAAAATTTAATGGATAAACTCCTGAATAGGACTTATCTATAATTCGACTCACACTCGAAACAAAGCAAATCAAGACATCAGCGGCAACTGATGTTTGGCAAAGACTTGCTCTCTTTCTGTTGGCTAATTTTCTATTCAGGAATCTCTTTATATATCCATTGTTGTTCTGGAGAATATACTTTAACTTGTTATTTTATTTTGAAAAAATAAGATTTTTTATGGAATTTCCCTAAAGCTTAATAAATGAAGGCGCCTCATAAACAAGTATGAAGAAAACTATCCCGATTAAGGAGGCGCTTTCGACGAAGAATGTTGGAAAAACTGTAAACATAAGAGGTTGGGTTCATCGAGAACGTGGAAGCAATAAATTCAAGTTTTTTGTAATAAGAGATGTGAGCGGGACAATACAGGCCATTGTAAAAGCAGAAGATAAAAAGCTTTTCAAGATTGCCGAAGATGCAACGATGGAATCTTCAGTTATTGTTTCTGGAAAAATAAGAAAAGATGAGAGAGCCCCAACAGGCTATGAACTTCAAGTAAGAGATCTCGAAATAGTAGGGAAATCAGAGACATTTCCAATATCAAGAGATAAAAGCGAGGAGTTTCTTCTGGACGTCCGGCACCTGTGGGTGAGGTCAAGAAAACTTACAAACGTTTTCAAAATACGCTCAACAGTTGTGGGTGCGATACATGACTATTTCAGGAAAAATGAATTCTTAGAAACGCAAGTTCCTGTTCTGACACCGACAGCATGTGAAGGAGGAAGTTCACTGTTCAAGGTCGATTATTTCGGAGATACAGTATATCTAACGCAGAGCTGGCAACTCTATTCTGAAGCTCTGGCCGCATCTCTTGAGAAGCTTTACACAATAGCCCCGAGTTTCAGAGCGGAGAAATCGAGAACTCCACGTCATCTGACTGAATACTGGCACGCTGAAATGGAAGTCATATACTGCGACCTTCCTCAATTGATGAAATACGGAGAAGAGCTGGTCTCATATGTCTGCCAGGAAGTGGCACGGAAAAATACCGACGAGTTGAAGGAGCTTGGACAGGACCCTAGAGAATTGAAGAAAATAAAGGCGCCTTTCCCGAAGATAACTTACAAGGAAGCTCTGGACATTCTGGCAAAGAACGGGATGAAGGTGAAGTACGGAAAAGACCTGAGAACTCTCGAAGAACGAGAACTTGTGAAGCATTTTGAAAGACCTGTATTTGTCACAAACTATCCAAAGGAGATAATGGCCTTCTACAAACCTGAGGATCCCAAGAATCCAGGAACCGCCCTTTGCTTTGACTTAATAGTGCCAGAAGTAGGGGAGCTGATAGGAGGCTCAGTCAGAGACCTTGATGTAGATGCAATGAAAAAAGTTCTGACAGACGAAGGAGAAGATTTGAGCACCTATGACTGGTACTTCGACACAAGGAAGTATGGAGCAGTACCTCATGCAGGATTTGGAATGGGTGTCGAAAGGCTTGTAATGTGGATATGCGGTCTTGAGCACATAAGGGACGCAATACCATTTCCGAGAACGATTAATAGGAAAGCGCCATGAGCAAAGCAAGGACCGGAAGTAAAGCACCGAAAAAATCCAAGAAAAGAGCTTCTAAGAAGAAAGTTGTTGAAGAGGCAGGAATTGAAATTATAGAGCCCGAGGATGTGAAAACAACAGCTCAGGCTCGAAAAGTAAAGCCAATAAAAGTCGTCCTTGAAGAAGATAAGACCGATGAAGAACTTGAGACTCCCAAAGACCTACAAGAAAAGAAAGTAGAAGAAGTTCTTGAAACCCTGGGAGAAGCTGTAAGTCAGGAAGTCAGTACAAAAATAGAGAAAGATATAAGAAAAATAAATAAGAACCCAATTACTTTTACGCTTGAAAGCCCGAAGGTTCGGAACCAGATAGGAAACCTTAAGGAAGTTGCCGGTTCCGGTTTGCATAGCACCCGGAGAAATGTTATAATTTTCTATGAAAGAGCCAGCATAATAGGAGACAGGACCAGAGGCTTCCTTTACCTTCTTCTTGGGATGTCTATATTTTTCACAGGATTCTTCGCAACGCAGGAAAACCTTCTGACATTTAGGGATATTATAGCCACTCTGATGACGGAATGGATAGGAAGACTTCTTGTTGTTTTTATAGGACTGTCTTTGGGTGCTTTTGGAATGGACAGAATGTTCCCGGGACATCTAGAGAAGTGGAAAAAGCTTACAGTTCCCAAAGTGCGGAAGAAATACACTCAGAAGAAGCTGAACGAAGTCGGCTGATGAAAAACCCGTGAAGCGCCCCGACTGAACATTTACTTATTATTTATATCGCATATTTTTATAAAATTATCCAGAATCTGTTCTCCAATTTCTCCAGATGCTTCAGGATGGAATTGAACTCCATAAATCTCTTTCGACTTATGTTTCATTGATTCAACTCCACAAGATTCTGATCTTGCCACTAAGTCAAAATTGTAAGGGATTTCACTTACACAATCTGTATGAAATTCATGAGCTTGAAATTCTTTAGGTACTCCTTTGAATAATTTGTTACTTTTAACAATAACAATTGTTTCATTTTTCTCAACTTTTGAAGGTAATTTTTCCATTCTTCCATCAAAAGCTTCTGCAATTGTTTGGTGACCAAAACAAATACCTAGAGTAGGAACATTCAAATCAAGTAAAACTGCTAAATCAATATCAATCTTTTCAATATCAACTGCCTCATCGTATAACAAAGGTCCTCCACTCATGATTACACCTTTAAATTTATGTTCCATCACGGATTTTAAGCTAGAATCTGGACGGGCAATTATGTATTTTATTTTTCTCTTTTTAAAATAAGCTATTAATTCTGGAGTATGTTTACTTCCATTATCAATCAATAATAACATAATAATGTTAGATATGTCTGAAAACTTTAAAAGGGTTTCTTATTCAGTTTTCCATTTTACCAATCTCCTAAAAAACAGACAGAAAAACCCGTGAAGCGCCCCGACTGGGATCCGTGAACCAATCTTTTTGCTTCGCAAAAACATTGATGAAAAACCCGTGAAGCGCCCCGACTGGGATTCGAACCCAGGTCACCAGGATGAGAACCTAGTATGATTGGCCGGACTTCACTATCGGGGCATTAGGGATTTCTTGATGTTTCCACCCCGTTTTAAAGATTTTGTTTTGGCGCAAGCTTTAATAACGAGACGCCACATTTATCCAATTCAATGGGCCCGTAGCTCAGCTCGGTAGAGTGCTACCCTGGCA
>DVAE01000005.1 GCA_014189675.1 Candidatus Undinarchaeales archaeon SRR5007147.bin71
GAAGCATTTTGGATTCTTCAACAAATTTGATAAGGTTCTCAGATGAAAGTCCTTCCTTCCCTTTGTCCCTTTCTTCAAGAAGGTAGCGGTATGAGTCCATAGTCTTTTGTCTGCTTTTTTCGGTTTTTCCAAGAACTTCTTTCTTCTCTCTCTCAAGCGGTCGGCTTCTTCTCTTGACATTTATCCCAGTCACTTCAGCAAGAGCTACGGAGAGTTCCTTGCTGTCAATTGCCTTCTCTATCTCTTTGTCTACAAGAACTTTTTTACCTGAGAATTCAGCTTCCGTCTCCTCTATTTCCACCTTTTCTATCAAAGGCGCCGGTTTTCCAATCTGGTGACCTGCTTCCAGCAGGTCTTTTGCGTTTTCCCAGCCCTGCTCTTCAACAAGTCCATCTCTTCCTAACTGTTCCCATATTTTTTGGGCGGTTTCGGGCATAAAGGGACTTAGCTGTATTGCAAGTGAGTTGACGACGGAAGCGCAGAGATTCAATGGAGTTCCATCTTCCTTGTTTTTCCAGGGAGATTTTTCATTTAGGTACTGATTTCCTGCCGCAGCAAGGGCAAGAACTTCCTTCAGCGCGTCCATAAACTTAAATTTTTCTATGTGCTTCGCTGCATCGTCTGGTGTTTTCTGTATCTTTTCAATAATTGTCTGGTCAGCATCATCTAATTCGGCCTGCTCAGGAACTTTTCCCTCGTAGAATTTTTCTATAAAGGTGAGAACTCTGTGAACAAAATTTCCAATAACGTCGGAGAGTTCATTGTTTATTCTTGCCTGGAAATCATCCCAGGAAAAATCCATATCGCTGTCCAAAGGCGAGTTTATTGTAAGATAATATCTCAGATAGTCTGCGGGATAGTCCTTGAGAAAGTCATCTATCCATATAACCCAGTTTCTTGAAGTTGACATTTTCTTGCCCTCAAGGCTCAGGTATTCACCTGCTGGTATTGTCCATGGGAGTGAATATTTCCCGTGCGCTTTGAGCATCGCCGGCCAGAAAAGAGCATGATGGTATATTATGTCCTTTCCAATGAAGTGGACAATTTTTGAGTCTGTCCAGTATTTCTCCCAGTCCTTCCCTGTCTTCTTTCCCCACTCTTCTGTGGCTGAAATATAGCCAATAGGAGCATCCCACCAGACGTAGAGGACCTTTCCTTTACTGTTCTTTACAGGTACAGGAATTCCCCAGTCCATATCTCTTGTAATGCACCAGTCTTCCAAGTTCTCCAGCCAAGTTACTGCATAGTTCTTCACATTGTCCTGAAGCTCGTCACTGTCTAAGAACTTGGAAAGGTCTTCCTTGAATGATCTAAGCTTGAAAAACCAATGCTCAGTTTTCTTCATTTCGGGACTGCTGCTGCACAGCATACATCTTGGATTGACAAGCTCGCTCAGAGCCTGTGCACATTTTTCACAGTGGTCTCCTCTCGCTCCCTCTGCGCCACAGTCGGGACATTCTCCTTCGACATAGCGATCCGGAAGAAATCTTGAGCAGTGCTCGCAATAGTACTGGTCAACTTCTTTTGTGTAAATATGTCCGTTTTTTTCTGCTTCAGTAAAAAATTCCTGCGCCTTCTTAATGTTTGTTGGGCTGCTGGTCCTTGAAAAATAGTCAAATTTTATATTTAATCCCTCAAAATTTTCCTTTATTACCTTGTGGTACTTTTCGGCAACTTTAATCGGGCTTATTCCCTCCTTTTCCGCGCTGACCGTTATTGGTGTTCCGTGCTCGTCTGTAGAGCAGATAAATAGTGATTCCTTGCCTCTAAGTCGAAGGTAGCGCGCGTATAAGTCTCCAGGGAGATAAGTGGACCTAATGTGGCCCACGTGCAGAGGCCCGTTCGCGTATGGAAGCGCACAGGTAACTAAATAGCGTTCGGTCATCTTTTAACACTCCTTGCTGTTCCTTTTATATATTGTTAATTCGCCAATTATAAATAAAAGACTTTCCACATAGTTTTCATGAGTTCCGCTGCAAAAGCTGCAAAAAAGAGAATTATTCTTGGAATTAAGGTAACTGTAATTATTCTCGTTGTCGGCGGTCTAATTTTTGCAGTGGATAAAGGCTTTGATATTGGCATTTATTCTGCTATAGGTTCTGGTATAGGTTCCATAAGCACCGGTGGCGGTGGAGGAAGAGGAGTTTCTGGCGGAGCTGGCGGAGACGGATCTGGCGGAGCCGGAGCCGGAGGAATGGGCATTATTTTGCTTGCTGTAGCAGCAATTTTACTTTTATTTTTAGGACGAAAAGGACTTGGTGGAATTGGAAGGTGGCGTGCAAGGCACAGAGATCCTGGAGAAGCCCCAGATATATATGGTGACGATGCAGACGATGCTGATGACGAAGAAGGAGAAGGGGGAGAAGAGGATGATGAAGGTGACGCTGGTCTCGTTCCGGAAGACGAAGTACCTGGTGGCGGTCCTCTTGTTCCGGATGAAGTTCCTCCTGATGCTGCAGCCCTTGTAGACGATGAATCAGGAAGGCACTATAATTACACAAGAAGAATAATGTCTCACAGAAGGCGACTTGCTATACATGATTATATTGAGGAGTTCTTCGTGCACCACCATGAAAATGATAAGATTCCATTGTTTGAATTGATAGCTGGTGGCTGTGACCGTGACGATAATACTCTTTTTTTAAGCCATTATTATGTATTAAGAAAGAACTTGACGAGAGATATGATGTCTCGTTTTCTTATCGAGCACGGTTTTAATGCAATAATGGATACCTGGCAGATGGGTCGTTCAAAGAAAGTAAAAATAACAGATTACAATTATGCAAAAGAGCTTCCAATGGTCCTTGCAATAACAAATTATTACAGACATGAGGAAAAAAAGCTTCCAGAATACATTGAAAGAAAGATGCCACTTGCCCATCTCTTTGGTGAAACTGTCTGGGTCTCTGGTAAGGGAAAACGCCAGTTCAGCAAGCTTGTTATGTCTGAACACAAACCTAATTATCTTCATTCTGATGATACGATGAGGCAATTTTTTCCCGCTCTTCAAAAATACAATGAGCTTCTTGATGACCACGAAATCAGGGACGACTATCTCCATTCAAGAGAGTTCCGTGACCTTGATAATTTTCCTGAGGACTTAAAACTTAATGCTGCAAGCTTCAACACTGATGAAGTGCAGCGCTTCTATATGGCTCTTACATCCTATCTGTGGAGTGTTTTCAGCAGAAGATTACCAGGGGCTACTATGGACACTTTCCTAAAGGTTGTTTCAGGATTCCAGACTTCTTCAGGAGTAAATACGGCTTATGGCATTCAACACAGGCTATATACTATCATAACTGAGCGTGAAATTAAAAGTGCTCTTGAAAGAGCTAATTATGAATCAATAAAAGGGCAGACAATAGCTGCTTCCCAAAAAGTTCCTGACTTAATAAATATATGTGAGCAGGAACTTGCCACTCTAAATGAGATATGTGAAACTATAGAGAGTGATGATTTTAGAACAATAAAACGTCTTGTCAAGAGAAATACTTCATATGAAGACAGAGACGGAAATAAAGTTCTGGTTTTTACTGCTGATGCTGAGCTGGACACAATTGTTCCACAACTAAAAGCATTTTTACTCCTGGTATTTGTCCCATGGAAGCATTTAATGGCCGACCAGAAGTTGCATGCCATTGTCTGGGCTAAATTAGTTGAGAATCTGAAAAATCTCTCAAATACGGAATAGTTTATATACAAGATTTGACATCGTTAATAACATGGCGACCTATAAAGATACAAAATTCAGGAATGCTGCGTACGATAAAATTTCTGACTGGTTTGAGGACGTTCAGGAAGAAGACTCATTTTCAAAAGATTTACACCTCTTTGAGCTTGCGAAGGGTTCAGAAGACCCCGTAGCAATTGAAGGAACAAGTTATTATCTAGGATATCCAGGTTTGGAAACGAAGACTTACAAAGGTGTATGCACTCGTTTTTATAGTAAACGATATAAGAAAATCAAAAAGGATTGGCAGATAGGCGGAGAAGACGCAGATAAAGATGCTGATTTTACATATGGTGATGAGCTTTCCTGGACTCTCTCAGTTTTAGAATTTCTCAAACAGGATGAGCGAGAAATAAACGAGAGTATGAGGGAGAGAATGCCCCTTGCCCACTTGTTTGGTCAGAAATTATGGGTGGCAGGAGGAACAAGGAGAAATTTCAGAAATATTGTTATGGCTGAGAAGAAGCCAAACTTCCTTCCGGATGATAGCTCTCTTGCTCAGTTAATGGCAGCGTATAAGGCATACAATAAGGTGGTTGAGGATGCTAGATTTACTGAGCATTATAGTATAGATGCTGACTTAGGTATGAGGCGTGGTATTGTAGTTGGTGGTTTTACATTTAAAGGAAGTGGCATATCTTCTAAAGTTTCAAATAAATACTTCTCAATATGTCTCACAGCTTATTTGTGGCGGGTTTTCAGCAGAGAGCTCAGAGGAAAGGACATGGACGCATTTACAAGAGTGATGAACACAAGAGTCAATGAAAGTTCTGAATCCTCTACAGTTTATGGAGATGTACACAGAGTACTTTCTCTTGTATCAAGCCGTGAAATGAAGTACGCCCTTGAAAATGACGATTTCAGCAATGTTGAAGGTCAAATAGTCAAGCTGAAAGAGCTCAAAAAGAGACTTCTTGAACAGTCTCAGTTTGATCTAAAAACTGTTTACAAGGTTCTTGATGTAATTGAACACACATCAGAGAATAAAATAGAGAGAATAATTAAGAGGAATATAAAGTACTTGGACAGGAGTGATAATGTCAAGTATATCCTTCCTGAGGAGAAGCTGGATGTAATTCTGGATTTCTATTCTCCAAGAATAAAAGCATACCTGATACTCACATTCAGACCTTGGGTGGAGTATCTAACTCACTACAGAATACTTTCAATAGTTATAGCAAAGTTTGTTGATTCTCTTGAGAAATCGGCAAAAGACCTAAGTACAAAGGTTTTGGCATAAGTACCTAGATTTATATCTTCTCCAATCTAAGACATTTTATGAAAGATTTAATCAAGAGTCTGGATTTTGCAAAGGGTTCGGTTATGGACAGCTCTATTATGCAGTCAGGCCAGGGAATCTCCAAATATGACCTGAATCCTGTAAGCCCTGAGCTTTTCAGCTCCTACGAGCCCTACGACGCCCCGAAGGACTTCAAACTGGCTGCTTTTGACGGCGGCTCTCTGATGATTTACGAAACCCCCACTATCGGTTTCGCCTATTACAAGCTTGCCTTCAGGCAGTTTCAAGTTAACTTGGAAGAGAAGACCTGCACAACTGTAGAGATAAACAAAGACCTTCAACACGGCCTTTTTCTGCTCTC
>DVAE01000006.1 GCA_014189675.1 Candidatus Undinarchaeales archaeon SRR5007147.bin71
GGAATTTTTGTTATACCTTCTCTTGCGGCAAGCCTAGCTGATGCGGCATCATTCTGGGTCTGGCTTGAGCTTGGAATGCTAACAATCTTCATGGCGCTTTGTTTTGCAGAATTCTCAAGCGTTTATCCTAATGCAGGAGGGCTTCACCAATTTGTGAAGGAAACTTTTGGGAGCTTCACTGGATTTATGTCAGGCTGGATTGCATGGCTGATAAGCTGGTTTACAATAGCATCCCTTGCTGTAGCCTTTAGCTATTATATAAGCTACTTCATCCCACTTGGAGCGGTAGCGATACCCTTGGTAGCAATAGGAGTTCTAGTTCTAACCACAGTTATTAACCTGCGAGGAATGCATTGGGGTCTGACAACCCAATATATACTAACATCGGTATCGATACTTGTCCTCTGGTTTTTTGTAACATGGGGAGTTTACTGGATAGATGTTACACATTATGTTCCAACAACTCAAATAACAATGACATCCATGTTTGCTGCTGCTGTTTTTGTTATAGAACCTTTCATTGGATGGGAAACGATTACATTCTTCGCAAGTGATTCAAAAAACCCCACAAGAGACATACCAAGAGCTATAATATATTCAAGTGTTTTCGTGACAATACTTTACTCAGCAGTTATATTCGTAACACTCGGATTGCTCACCTCAGGTCAACTAAGTAACTCACTATCACCTCTTGCAGACGCAGCAAATGTATTCTTTAACCCATGGGGAGGTTTGATAGTTGGAATAGGAGCAATAGCTATTCTTCTTGGATGTATAAACAGCTGGATTGTGAGTACGGGCAGACTTCCTGCCTCTCTGGCCCAGGAAGGCTACTTCCCCAAGTTCCTTGGAAAAATTGATGAGAAAACTGGGGTTCCAACACGCGGACTGCTTTCGCAACTACTGTTTGCTTCTATTGCTGTATATTTCGCAGGATTTGAAGCACTAATATATGTTCTTGTTTCACTGGCCATGGTTCTGTACATAATATTGTTTATTGCAATACCCTTCCACAGGCGCCTTGGAAAAGAGATACCATTTAAACTACCTCTGAATCCATTAGTTCCTGTAATATCCATACTAGTTTCTGTGTTTGTACTCTTGAATGTTGAAAGAATTTATCTTATGATAGCAATTGGATTGATACTTTCTGGAATTTTTGTATATTTCGCAAGCCTTAAATTGATAAAGAGTTAAGTATCTGTGGGAGGAGTTTTGATTAGCGAAGTATGTATAAAAAACTGGAAGTCACATAAAGACTCTAGATTTGAATTTTCAGAGGGAGTGAACGCTATAATGGGCATAATGGGGAGTGGCAAGAGCTCTGTGATGGATGCAATATGCTTCGCATTTTTTGGAACTTATCCTGCACTGAACCAGAGAAAGCTTAAGATTGATGACCTTATTCGAAATAAACCCAAGCAAGAACAAAAATCTGAATTGTATGTAAAGTTTCAGGCGGGAAATGATGAATATTCTGTCCTGAGGATTATAGAAAGAGGAAAGGGGACAAGTAAGTCCAGGCTTGAAAAAAACGGAGAGAGGATTGAAGGACCTAACGCACAACGAGTAACAGAATACGTTGAAAGAGTGCTTAAAATAAATTATGAACTTTTTGTACGCGCAGTCTATTCAGAACAGAACCAGATAGATTATTTCCTCAGCATTCCGACAGGCAAGAGAAAGGATAAGATTGACCAGTTGCTGGGAATAGACAAGTTTGAACTGGCAAGAAAAAATCTATCTTCCGTTTCATCAAGTCTTCTTCTTGAATCACAGAGCAAAAAAGAAGCAGCAAGTTCAATTTTCGATGTCATAGATGTAGACAGTTTAACACGGCTTGAAACTGAAATACAGAAAGAGGAGACTGCAATTGAAGAACTGGGAAAAGAACTTACAGAAGCAAAAAGCTTGGCAACCGAAGCAGAAAAGCGTGTGCAGGAAATGGAGAAAAAACAGAAAATTGCGAGTGATATTTCATCAAAAATTGAAAGGCTTACAGGACAAGCGGAAGCTCTAAGAAAGGGCCTGAAGGAAAGCAGACAAAAAATTTCCAGAGAGGAGCTTGAAAGAGAGCTTGAAGGAAAACATGAAAAAATAAGGGAGATGGCAGATTTGAAGGAAAGCCTTGAAAAGTTTTCCCTCAAAAAAGCCGGACTGTCCGCAACATTAGATGTACTGAGAGGCGAGTTAAAGATTATTGAAAGTGAGATTGGAGCAGCAAAAATTAGCATAAGCTCTCTTGAAGAACTAAAAAGTATTGGAATTGAAGCTTTTGAGAAAACAGATGAGGAAATTGCTCTAAACGAAAGTCTTGAAGTAATTACGCAGGAGATTTCAGAGCTAAGAGATATTGAAGAAGTTCGGAAAAGCTTATCAGAAAATGAAAAACTAGAAAATCGTCTGAAAATTGAAAGAGAATATGCAAGACATTTTCTCGAGGATATTGAAACGAGTGATGATTGCCCGCTTTGTAAAACACAGATGTCTGGAAAAACAAAGGAGAGTGTTGAAAGCGAGCATAGGACAAAAATAATCGCTTTTGAACGTGAAGTTTCCCTTATTAATACGGAGCAAGAGAAGCTGATAAAAGAATTGAATATTCTGAGTGAAAAGATGGAAAAACGGGAGCACTTAAAGACTAAAACGGAATCCATTAAGGAAGGAAAAAGAAGTGAATTAAAAATTCTTGAACTGTATTTAAGGAAAAGGGAAAATATGGAGGAAGAAATAGAACGAGCTGACTCCTCTCTTGAGGAAATTAACACTAAATTAGAAAATGTTATGGAAATGCTTGAAAAAAACGGAGCTTCTAAAATTGAAAGGGAAATTAAGGACCTTGAGAAGACTCTGGAAGCAGTTCGCACGCAAGAGAGACTAAAAGAAATTTCAAAGGAACGGGACCCTCTTCTCGAAGAGCTTGAAAGACTCGGATTTAGTAGAGAGGCATACCGCTCTGTGACAGAAGAAAAGAACAGGTGCATTATTTCTCTTGAGAGGCTTTCAGCATCAGCTAGGAGCCTGAAAGAAATTCTTTCGCAGAAAAAAGTGCAGATAAAATCACTTGAAAATAAACGGAAACTGCAGGAGGATCAGCTTAAAGATGTTGAAAAAATGACTGAGCTTACAGATGCACTTGAATTATACAAAACTGCCATAAGAAAAACCCAGGAATCCCTGAGAAAGGAGTTTATCATAGTCGTGAACGAGGTTATGGATGAGATATGGGAAACTCTGTATCCTTATCAAGACATAAGAGGTGCAAGACTCCTTATTGAGAACGGAGACTACGTCCTCAAGGTAAGAACAAGCACCGGATGGACAGAAGTAGAGGGTAAAATATCAGGGGGAGAGCGCTCTGTGGCAATACTTGCTCTGAGAATAGCTTTCTCTCTTGCTCTTGCACCGACACTTAGTTGGCTGATTCTTGACGAGCCTACGCACAACCTGGACACAAATGCAACAGACGAACTTGCTACTGCTCTCAGAGAAAGGCTGCCAAAGCTCATAAAGCAAATATTTCTCATAACGCATGAAGAGAGGTTGGAAAGCGCAGTTACAACATATCTTTATAAACTTGAGCGAGATAAGAATGTAGATAGCGCCACAGTAGTTACTATGGCGACATCACCAGTGGAAAATGGGAATTACTGAATTCGTACAAACATATTACATAAATCCTCTTACTGTCAATCCTGATGGCCCTTACAACATTTACAACACAATAACTTACGGAATACTTCTTGCAGTAGCAGTGTATTACTTGTACGGCTTTCTAAACAAGGTGAAAATGAAGTTTGACGGAAGATTTTTTGTTGCGACAATACCCTTTATAGCATTGGCAGCGGTTCTGAGAGTCCTGAGAGACGGAAATATAATAGAGAGCGTCTGGCTTGTAAGTCCTCTGATATATGTTTCTGTTTTTCTTATGACAGTAATACCACTGCTTGGTTCCTTCCTTGTAGAAAGGAAAATTCCCCGCTTAAAGTATCACGTTGTAACTTTCACACTAGGAGTAGGACTTATTTTTATCTTCGGAAGTTTGCTTTCCGTTGTTAATGTAGTCGGAGCGGCAAAAATATTTGGTCTTGGTCTCGCGGCTTCAGGACTTATTTTCTTTGCCTCAACACTCGTGAAAAACGACTTTTTCAGTAAAATAAATCTTGGTATACTCTACGCAGCAATGTTCGACGCCGCATCAACCTACATTGGAGTTGCACAATATGGCTACTTTGAGAAGCACGTTCTTCCAAACCTCCTCTTTGAAATCTTTGGACCCTGGGCAATGTTCCCCTTGAAACTCCTTGTTCTAGGGGCAATACTCTACATACTTGACAAATATGAAGAGGACATGAATTTCAATAATTTCATAAAATTCGCCATACTTGTCCTGACACTGGCGCCTGCCTTCAGAAACACATTGAGACTCTTAGTTGGAGTGTAAAAGAAAAGGAATTACATCATTGAGCGTATATCTTCACGCTTTTTCTTTCCCTGGCAAGCAACACAGACCTTATCAGAAGAAAATGTTTTCTTATTTTTGCATTTTTTACAGACTTCCGAGTTTGTATCGAGCCACTCAGATATATGCGGAAATTTGATAGGAAGAGCAAAGTTGAAGGAACCAGTTGAAACAAAAACGCCCTCACCTTGCTCATAATATGGTATTTTGTCAACTAAGTCATCCATATACGGAGTTGTTTCAGTAAGCGCTCTGGCATCCTTTGGTATAAGCTGAAGAGTTATTTTATTGTGTATTTGTTTAAGAACGCGCTGATCTATACCGCTTGGATCCTGTTCGACGACTATTGTGAACACTTTGAATTTCCTTCCCTCCTTAGCTATCTTTGCAATAGTATTCCCTTTTGATGACTCCTCTGGAGAGAGATAGTTGTGAGCCTCTTCTATTAAAACCCCGGCAGGCTTGAAACTTTCCCAGGCTTTTCTGTCTCCCAAGGATGCTTTTTTGTAGGCGTTGAAAAGTTTGTACGAGAAAAGTGAGCTAAGAAGCTTGCTCGTGTCATCCGAAATCCTGCTAACATCAAGAACATACCAAAGACCCCTTGTTGTGCCTTCAATGACTTCCTCAATAATTGGATAATATTCCTCGAGCCAGACATCGCTGTCTTCACGAATTATTCCGCGGACTCGTCTCTTAACAGCTCCAATAATTGCGTCCCCTTTTGACTGCTGACCGTAGTCAGGAAGCGCCCGCATTAATAGCTGAGTGTCACAATTCAGGATCATATCCACCCAGTTCTTTGCCTTTTCCAAAATTTCCTTCTGTGCAGAAACTTCGTCCTCTGAACCAGATGGTCCATTAAGGTTCAGATTCCTGTGAAGCTTTCTGCAAGCCCACATAAAAGGAATTTGAGTTTCAGAGGCGAAGTCCTTGACCTCACATAAGTCATTAGGAGTCAGAATATTAAGAGGAATGTGAAGCGCTTTTTCATTCTCGTCATTTGAATCAGGGGACATAGTCAAGTGAACTATTCTGGTGTCATTAGGCGTGTTGAAGGACTTCAAGTCGCTGTAATATTCTCCGTGAGGGTCTATGACTATTCCTCCGGCAAAGGGCGAGTTTCCATCTCCCTTAAGCGTTCCTCCGAGAAGTATTTTACTTGAATTTGTTTTACCTGAGTTGGTCCATCCGCTGATAAGCCAGTGAGTTACATATGCATCTTTCTCAAAGCCGACTTTTGTCTCTAGTTTCCGGCTTCCTGAGCGGACGTGAGCAAAATCTAGCTTTGGCAGCTGAAGAATATCAAAATCACTTTCATCAAGCTCATAAATGCCGCTACCGTGCCTTGGAATTGTTTTGTAGCCAACTATCTTGGAATTTCCCTCTTTTCTGTATTCAAGAAGAACAGAAGCCTGTCCATAGAGGAGAAATCTCTCACCGAAATCGAAGTCGAAACCTGCTGGAGAATATCTTGAGCCGACATCGGATTCAAGGGGATGTTCGGAAAGACTTGTAACAAAAATATAGAAAATTTTATCTCCGCTAACAACCTTGTAAAAACCTTCCTCTTCAACAAAATTCTCACGCTCGACGAAGAAGTACAGCCTTCTCTTTGCCCCGTCAAAATAGTCAACAGACCCGACTTTTTCCATTATAATCGCTATACTCAGGTGATTTATAAATAATTAGCTCTGGCCCCGCATCTTGTCATACCACTCGGCATGGTGTAAATCCTCTTTTAGCCGCTCATATGCATTTGCATTGCCTTCCCTGAGTTCCTTTTTGATAAAACGCCTCAATTTGTCCTTTGTACCTCGACGCATAACAGCATCGCTGTGTACAGCACCAAGAGGATAGGGATAAGACCCGTATTTTGAGTCCAATGCGCAGATTCCCACTTTTCGCATGCAATCTACAACATTATTTTCAGAAAAGTCAGTGGGAAAGTCCAGCCTGAATACAACAGAATTCTTTCTAAAAGTGCCGAAGGAGATTTGAGAGGGAGCTCTTTCAGGATACTTTTTTACAATTGGGTAGGCGAACCAAGGCACTGAGTCCTTTCCGTGTTCCTTTGCCTTCTTTGCCATGAAGGACTGCGCAGAATATCCGCCAATTGTGTGAAAAGTCCTCTTTGAGACAGCCATTGTATTCCTGTGTTTCTCGAGTATAGGAAGTGTTTCTCTTTCTATACTTCCGTCGATTAAGAGTAAATCACTTTCATCGATTAAGTCCAGCTTGCCAAGAATAAACTCAGTTTCCTTTGTTTTCAGAAGGGATCCATTCTCAAAGTCCTTGTAGGATTCGAAACCTTCTGAAGGATTGTTAGAGAGCAGAAAAAGGCCGTGTTGAAGGTCTTTGTTTATCTCTACAGTTGTGCAGGTCTTCTCTTCCAAGTTAACTTGAAACTGCCTGAAGGCAAGCTTGTAATAGGCGAAACCGATAGTGGGGGTTTCGTAAATCATCAGA
>DVAE01000007.1 GCA_014189675.1 Candidatus Undinarchaeales archaeon SRR5007147.bin71
AACGAGACTTCAGAAGCGATTGAAAATATTACAGAAGATATTATTTCAGGAGCAGAGGAAAGTCCCTGTACAACGAGTGGGACAACATTAGTCTATCTCAAGGGGATTTACGAAGCTGAAGGAGGAGCATACAAAGCAAAATTTGAGGTTTTTAAAGATAATAGTACTGAAACAAAATACATAGTTTCAGGAACCACGGAAGGTGTTAATAGCGTCACCATACAAGTAAATGAAATACTGGTGAGCAGTACAGGAGGAGGCGAAGTAAATGCATATATATTTGGAGAAAACCAGACCTGCGTGTATTCATAATAATGAGACTGATTAAACTAAGAGAAGAGGATGGTGCTATGGCAATGGCAGTTGACGAAGCAATATTGAAAGCACGTTCAAAGGGACTTGTTCCGGACACTTGCAGGCTTTTTGTTTTCAATCCATCGACAGTTACGATTGGCTACTTTCAGAGCTATGCAGAGGAAATATATGATGAAAAGCGCAGAGAAGTTGGAATAGACGCAGTTCGAAGGATAACAGGAGGAGGCGCCGTTTACCACGACCAGCAAGGGGAAATAACCTATTCTGTTGTAATGGGAGAAGACACATTGAACAAGAAAATACCAGAATCTTATGGATTCCTCTGCCAGCCCATAATAGAAGCTCTTGATATTCTGGGAATAAAATCTGAATTCAAGCCAATTAATGACATACTGACGAATGGAAAGAAAATATCAGGAAGTGCTCAGACGAGGAAATGGGGAGCAGTTCTTCAGCACGGAACTTTGATGTACAAGACCAATATAGATGAACTCTTTTCAGTTCTTAATGTGTCAAAAGCAAAAATTGCAGATAAAATTCTTGATGCAATAAAAGACAGAGTTACAACTGTAGAGAAGGAAATTGGAGATATCTCACGAAAGGAAGTTGAGAAGGCAATGATAGAAGGATATAGACGAGTTTTCGGGGAGCTTGAAGAAGAAGAGCTCACAGCAGAAGAGCTTGAGATGGCAAAGGAGTTAAGAGAAAGTAAATACGCGACAAGTGAGTGGCTAAATCAGAAATAGCTATTCAAGCCTTTCAAGAATCTGATCAACCTTCTGCTCAATTATTCTGAGGCGCTCATCTACACCAGGTTCAGATTCCTGCTCTCTTTGAGCTGGCTGTTCTGAAGTGATTTCTGAAACAGGAGTAGATACTATTCTAGAAAACATAGTGTTGAGAAGATCTGTGTGAGCAGCCTCGAGATCTGAATAGTCACTTGTCTTGACTATGTACGCCCGTTCGGATCCCTCAAGCATATTCACTCCAGCAAGTGCGGCAACTTTCTGACCTGAGCCGTATCCGCTGACAATTGAAGACAGTGCATAAAGACGGTTCTGGCTATCCTGATAGATCTGAACCTGCTGAGGAACCCAGCCTTCGAAGTTTTGGACTTCTGTCCTTGCAAGTCTAAGAATCTTGTTCACCCCAGGAATGTTCTTTTCTAAATCATCAAATTTATACATCTTTACTTCCCCGGCATTGTTATAATCCGCTCCAATTAGGACAATGGCCGCAGTTCTTGCTCCACGGGACTCTCCCCCAACAGGCTCGTATAATGTGGCCCAGTAAAGCTCATCGTTATAGACAGAAAGTATGGGATATTTTTGGAAGGTCTCAGCTCCACCAGCTGATATTTGACCCCCTGGAATTTCATAAAGGGACTCGCCTTCAGATGACCTTTTTGTTATTTCACGGGCAATGAAACCAAAGCGGTTGGCTCCATAAATATAAGATTGTGCCAAAGCCAGTGACTCTGGATAAACACGAAGATTGTCCTGACCTATAAATTCCTTGAGAGCACCAAGCTCGTCTGGATTATAATGACGAATTTCTGGATTCTGAGCGCTGACCAAAGTTACGCCTTCAAAGGTTTGGGAATACGTAAAAGAAAACCATTTAATGGATATTCTTGGATAGAGCCACCATATTCCTCCGTCAGTTCCGCTTGTTAGATAGCCGTCTCCAACAATCCAGAACCTGTTTGCATACCAAGCCCTCCTTTTAGATTTCTGATTGAACATACGATTTTCTGTGTATCTGAGGTCCATCTCTGAGACTTCCGGACTAAGCTCAATCATTCCAGAAGTTTGTGAAAATCCAGGTGAAGTCCTGACAAGTTGGTTGACGACTCCGTTTGGCTCCAATGCTGCTCTCCACAATAAAACTCCGTCTTCGTAGACTGGTTCAGTATCTAAAATCGTAGTCCAGCCAAAACGGTTTGCCCTTAATCTTATCTCCCCTGTATTATGAGGAACTCTCCTATAGACATCAGTGGTGAACAGATTTCTGGATTCAAGATCGCTAAGAACTAGCTGCTCCGACTGGAAATCAGTTCCATCCTCCATTTCATAAAAACCCGGAGAAAGACCGACCCATATTACTTTCCATGCCAGTCCAGCCAAGAAAAATAGAACGAAGTATGCTGTAAGAGTATAAATGAGCTTCCGACTGGCCACGTCTTTGACAGCTCCGGCACCTATCTGGATGAATCCTGTCCTTGCCCTGGGTCTGAAAAGAAAAGGTGCGGCAAGACGAAGATAAAGAAATAATGGAATTGCAAGAAACACAAATACGTAGACTATACGGACGTCAAGAGTCAGCCACCAGGAAAGATATCCTGCAAGCAGAAGAACTAAGAAAGAACTCCAGCTGTTACGCAGTGTCTTTGGAATCATAACTCGATTAAGGAAAGGTAGTTTTTATGCTTTGCTTAAATGCCCAGCATTGTCCTAACTTTCGCAGGAGGCTCCCAAGGAGGATTGAAAGTAAGTTCAACCTCAACGTCGGATGCCCCACCAGAAAGTTTCAGACGGTCTTTTATCTCAGAAATCATCATTTGTCCAAAGGGACAGGTTGGAGAAGTCAAAGTCATTTTTATTTTCACTGAAGAAGCTGATACATCCAGTTCGTAAATGAGTCCGAGGGTCCACACATCCAGACCAAGCTCCGGGTCCTTGCATTCTTTAAGAAGTTCGATAGCTTTCTCTTTAGTAAGTTCTTGATTCATCCCCATTTAATTTTTACCCTACCCTTTTGAATTCTGCACTGGCAGGCAAGCCTCTGTTTTTCCTTAGAACCACAGGTAGCGAGAGTTCTGCTTTCATGCGGTGCAATTGGACTAAGGTTTTCTTCACCTTCTTCGACAGTTACAAGACAGGTTCCGCAAAGACCGTTTCTGCATCCAAAGGGGAGGGAACTGTCTACCTCTCTGGCAAGGGCCTCTAGAGAATCTCCCTCTTTTGCTTTCACCGTTTTCTTGTCATTTAAAAAATGAACTTCTACCATAAGAAGAAAGTATTAAATCTTGCTTAATATAGTTACTATATATGGAGTGCGAGCTGTGCGGACTGGTGCTGGACATAGAAAGAAAAGTAAGTGTCGGTGGCTCGACCGTTTCGGTCTGTGAGCACTGCACCCGCTACGGAAAGGAGATTTTTACGAGTAATGTAGAAGCCTCCAAAATCAGCCAGTCTAATTATAAAATGCCTGAGGAGACTCTTCTTGTTGATGATTTTGGAAAAATGATTTCACAGCAAAGACAGAAGCTTGAGATGACTCAGAAAGAATTCGGAGTTTTTCTCGGAGTGAAACTCTCAGAGCTGAAAATGATAGAGAATGGGAAGCTAAGACCAGATGACGCGACTGTTAAGAAAATGGGAAATAAACTAGGATTAAGTCTTTTCGAGTAAAATTAAATTATATTGAAGGTTTTTGCAAGGTTTCTCAGATGCTTTGCCTGTTTTGTGTCTTTTGATGAGTGTTTTTCAATTCCAGCTAGAAGGGAATCCACATCAAGAACAGTGAGAACTTTCTTGCCCTCATCTGAAAAGGAGGAGGACTCCCACTTTCTACCAGTTATGAGAACTAATTCATCTCTGTCCTTGTCGAACTCATCGCTTTTATTCAGGTCGGAAACATATTGAGTAAGAATTTCAGAAGCGAGAGACTCTATGAAGTCATTGTGCTCTTCAAGAAGGACAATTATTTTTTTTACAAGCTCATCCTCTTCTTCTGCAATGAGAACGCAGGAAGCTCTTAGAGAGTAAGCAGCAGCGTCGACATCGACTCCACAATCAGAACTGAGACCTGGGTATTTTGCCGCGAAAAGAGCGCAGACTAGCTTTTCCTTGTTATCCTGACTTAGTTCGTCGTATGCCTTCTTATTAATCACAAGAGGAGTAATGCTTGGATATTATTAAGCTTGTTGGAAAAGGGATTAGTTTGATAATTTACTAATTATTTTCTCAATGCCGAGCTCTTCCTGCTTTCCGCTTTCCATATTCTTCAAGGTGTATTTCTTTGATTTTACTTCTTTCTCGCCGACTACGAGTGAATAAGCTATACCAAGAGAATTTGCATAATTGAATAGCTTGCTCGGACCACGCTTCATCAAGTCTATTGATGATGGAATTCCAGCATCTCTTAGCTGCTGGACAATTTTTGCGGCATCTTTGAAGGTGTTCCCAATTGGAATGACGAGGACTTTAGTCTCAGTTTTTGGGATGTCTACCATTTTTCGCTCCTTCATTATCTCAATTATCCTTTCAACTCCGATGGAACAGCCTGTTGCCGGCATATCGGATTTTCCGTAGACTCCAATGAGATCATCATAACGGCCACCAGCCCCAACACTTCCGTATTTCTCCATTCCCTTCACTTTTATCTCGAACACGAAACTGGTATAGTAAGCAAGTCCGCGCACCATAGACAGAGTAAGTTTTAGCCATTTTCCAAGGCCGAGGGATTTTGAAGCCTTCAGAAGCTCCTTTGTTTTGGCAAGTTCGGCGCTTTCAGGCAGTTTTTCTTCAAGCTCCTTCATGCCGGCAGTTTCTATAAATTTCAGGAACTTGTCAACATTTTTGATTCCTTTGTCCTCTATTTCCTTTTTGACAGAATTCATCCCTATCTTGTCAAGCTTGTCTATGCATCTGAACAAATCAGGGCACTTAACTCGTGGAATTTCGAATAGTTCGGCAAGTTCCTCTAGAAGTGCTCTGTTATTTACTTCAACTATGAAATCTTTGAAACCCAGGGCTTTAAGCGAGGCTACAACGGCCCCTACTGCATCAAGATCTGCCTCGACCTCCGTGGAGCCTACAACATCGACGTCTGCCTGCCAGAACTCGCGGTAACGTCCAGCCTGAGGCTGGTCATAGCGCCATACGCGCCCTATCTGGAAGCGCTTGAAAGGCCTTGGAATCATCGGATTGTTGGCAATATAGCGCGCCATTGGAACTGTTAAATCGAAACGGAGACCCATCTCACGCTCACCATAGTCAGTAAAACGGAATATCTCTTGTGAGACATCTTCTCCACCAGCACTCTTAGCGCTAAGCGTTTCCCAGCGCTCGAAGGCCGGAGTTTCCAGCTCCTGATATCCGTAGGTCTTGTAAACTCTCCTGATTGTGTCGAAAACATAGTTTCTCAAAGACATTTCCTGCGGACTGAAATCACGTGTTCCTTTTGCTTTTTCAAAAGCCATAGCAATCACCTTGAGACTGAGGGCCCGGACCGAGAATTGAACTCGGATCTCTAGCTCCACAAGCTGGAAGGATAACCATTACCCCATCCGGGCCATTTTTATTGATTATATATTGGACCGGAGTTACACGCTTGCGTGTTTGATCCGGGCCATTTTTATTGATTGTGAAAACAGCTGAAGCTGTAAATGAAATTTTTTTAGAATCCTGACTAAAAGCTTTGTTTTCCTCAACTATGAAGACACTCACTTCTAATCATTTTGATCAACATAGCTATGAAAAACCCACTATTTAAGGATTTTCACGAATAGAAACACTATTAAACAGTGGAATGTATGGGACTTTAAGCGTATCGCTTAAAAGGAGGGTTAAAATGGCTGACTACAAAGGAAGGTGCATGAAGTGCCAGAAGGAAGTAGGCATTACAGGCGCAGAAGTTGTAACCACAAAGAACAACCGTAAAATGGCAAAGGGAACATGTGGAAGCGGATGCGGAACAACAGTTTGCAGATTCCTTCCAAATTAGTAATTAATTAGAAATAAAAGAGAGGGGCTCTAGTGGCCTCTTTCTTTTACTTTTTCTGCTACTTTGTGAACTGCGAGTATGAAAGCTGCAGTTCGCATGTCTATTTTATCCTTATCCGATTTTTCTGAAACCTTAACAAAAGCCTTTGTCAAGAGTGTGTCAAGCTTCTTGAATACATCTTCTTCCGTCCAGCGCTCATTATTCATGTTCTGATACCACTCATAATAACTTACGGAAACACCGCCTGCATTCGCGAGTATGTCCGGAACAACAGTAATTCCGTTCTTGAATAGAATTTCATCAGCTGCAGGTGTCGTCGGACCGTTTGCCAATTCAACGACTGCTTTTGCTTTTATTTTGTTCGCATTCTCTACAGTTATTTGATTTTCAAGAGCAGCAGGTATTAATATGTCAACTTCAAGTTCCAGAAGCTCCTCATTTGTTATCTTCTGGAATTCTGCACCCTCTGCAAGAACGCCTATATGCCCGCATTCTCCGACTGTGCCGACCTCGCTTTTGCAGGTAAGAATTTTATTGGGGTCAAAACCTTTCTCAGAGTAGATTCCTCCTCGTGAATCACTGACAGCAACAATTTTATAAGACATTTCATGAAGTTTCTGCGCCGCTATAGAACCGGCGTTCCCATAGCCTTGAATAGCAACAGTAGTTTCCTTAGGCTTGAGGCCAAGTTTTTTTGAAATTTCTCTGACAATAAAAGAGCCTCCAACACCAGTTGAAATATTGCGCCCTTCTGAACCGCCATTTTCAACTGGCTTCCCGGTGAATGTGGCAGGTAGCTCTTTACCGACGATCTTGTTATATTCATCGGACATCCACGCCATTATCTGAGGATTCGTGTAAACATCAGGAGCAGGAATGTCCACAGTCGGACCTATACAGTTTGCAATTGCCTGAACATAAGCCCGGCTGAGCCTCTCAATTTCTCCTTCAGACATCTCCTTTGGATTGCAAATTACACCGCCTTTCGCACCGCCGTAGGGGAGTCCGGCTACTGAACACTTCCAGGTCATCCAAGAGGCAAGAGCCATTATCTCATCGAGACTTACCTGAGGATGATATCTTATACCACCCTTCGTTGGACCAGGAGCATCATTGTACTGGACACGATAGCCTGTGAAAAATTTTAATTCTCCAGAGTCCATTTTAACTGGGATAGAAAGCTCTATTATTCGCTGAGGACGTCTTAGAATTTGATATATATCATCGTCAATAGGCTCTATATTTTGTGCATTTTCCAGTTGCTTTAATGCGTTTTCAAAAGGATTTAGTGATGCGTCCATTGTTTTGTAGGAAGAGAAAGCTCTAGAAACATATAAGCCTTTCCAAAAAGCTTTAAAAAGTCCACACACCACAGATAATTCATGGCAAAGAAGACAAACATAAATATGCCAGGAAGCGGAGGCGGGATCTTCCGTGTTTCTGATGAAGAAGGAACAGGACTTAAGTTTAAGCCTGAGCACGTAATAGTGGCATCAGGACTGATAGTTGTAATCGAGCTAATTCTGCACCTTTATGGAAGAGTTCTTTTATAAAAAAATAAAGATTAAAGGAAAACCCTTCTTGAATCCTTGGTGCTTGAGAGTATTATTCCTGTTTTTGTTTTGAGTATGCCAGGAATCTCCCTGAGTGTTTTTATTACAAAGGCCCCTATATCCCTGTCAGTTTTACCAACAACTTTGATGACAATATCCTCTAGACCTGTGACCATGTGAGCCTCCTGAACATTAGGAAGTTTTGAAATTTTTTCCACGAGAGTTTCCTGAGACAAATTATTTTTCTTTGCCTCATAATGATTGTACTCTATGAATATTATTGCAGATGAATTGTAGCCGACTTTTTCAGGATTTACAATCGCTGTATAACCAGAGATGATTCCTGATTTTTCAAGCTTCTTAATTCTCTGATGAATTGTCGAAGCTGGCAAATCTAATTTCTTAGAAAGATCCCGAGAGGACTGTCTGCAGTTATCCTGCAGCTCATGAAGTATCTTTTTATCTTTATCGTCAAGCTTCGCCATAGTACCTGCACAAATGATCATAGGAAGTGGGTATTAATAAGCTTTTTGCTTAACTTTTTCTCTTTTTTTATTAATTTGTCCACAAAAATTGCGGCAAGGGATATATAGCTACACCCCCTATCCAGAGTAGGTGGTGATGCCCAATGGTAACAGCGTTTATCCTGGCAACAACAAAAACAGGGAAAGAGAGAGAGGTCCTCAACGACCTAAAAGAGATAGGGGAAATCAAGGAAGTACACAATGTATATGGAGACTATGACGTCTTCATAAAAGCGGAATCGAGTAGTCTTGATAACCTAAATGAATTTTTGGTGCGTAGAATCCGGAGCGTTCCGAACATAATGATGACAACAACGATGATAGGGCTCTGACTTGTCATGAGGCGGCGCATTTTTTGCGCTGCCTCTCTTAATTTTTTATATGAAAGGTTTAAAATATAACTTAAGCTAGGTCTATTTGTTTAAGACACGGGGTCGTGGTCTAGCTTGGTATGATGCCTGCTTTGGGAGCAGGAGATCAGGAGTTCAAATCTCCTCGACCCCATTGAATTTTTTTCATCAATGTTTTTTCCGAGGAGTAAAAACGACGAGGGAAAAGGATTGGTTCCGAATCTCCTCAACCCCACTCCTAATTATTTATTATAAATTTAGGAATTCGCCAACAATTCTTCGAAGCTCTTCCTGGACATCATCCTTATTTTTCTTGGCATCCACAATTTTAAATCTATCAGAAAATTTCATGTAATTCTCTCGTGTAGTGGTTAGGAAATCCAGAGCCTCAAATTTTTCACTTTCGTCTGAACGCCGCAATGCAAGATCAGATTCCAAGTCTAGGAAAAGTGATAGGTCAGGCTCCATTGCGAACTCGTTGAGTCCGATAAGCCAGTCCATATCTTCTCCCTGTGCCGCCTGATAAGCTATTGTTGAGTACTTGTAGCGCTCACAAATCACAATATCACCCCGCTCTATGGCCGGAATTATTTCTCGTTCAAGATGCTCCGCTCTGTCTGCAGTAAAAAGAAGAGCATCAACGCGACCACCCGAATCCTTGTCTTTAAGGTAGTCTCGGAGAAGCTTTCCTATTTTTCCCTGGCTTGGCTCTTTGGTATGTAGAACTTTAAGACCCTTTGACTCAAGCCACTCTGAAAGAAGTTTTGCGTGTGTAGATTTTCCGCTGCCGTCCAATCCTTCAAATATTATGAATTTCCCAGTCATATCACTTGTAATCTTCCCCGTCATCAAGATCCTTCGTGACTACAGTTCCTGGCCATATGTTGCAGTTCGCTCCAATTTTTCTTCCAGGATTAACAACAACATTTGAACCAAATTTGGTGTTATCTCCAACTATTGCTCCAAGTTTTTTCCTTTCTGTGTCCACAAGATCCCCTTTGATTTCCATCTTTATGTTCTTTTTATCCAGACGGAAATTAGCGAGAACTGTACCTGCACCGAAGTTTACATTCTCTCCAATTACTGAATCTCCAATATATGAAAGATGGGGAACGTTTGTCCCGTCAAAAATGACGGAATTTTTTATCTCAACTGCATTTCCTACTCTGCAATTATTTCCAATTGTTGTGTAAGCCCTGATGAAGCAGTTTGGACCTATTGTACAATTTTCTCCGATGAGAACAGGACCCTCTATGTAGGCGCCTGATTTTATTACTGTGCCTTTTCCAATAGAGACTTTTCCTTTCAGAACAGCTCCTTCTTCTATTGTTCCCTCTCTCGCCTCTTCCATTATGTCGAGGAACACAACAGTTTCGCTGAGCATGTCCCAAGGATGGCTGAGGTGCTGAAACTGCTCTGTTTCAACCCAAGTCATCTCTTTTCCATCCCTCAGCATCAGATCCATCGCGCTCGGGAGTTCGTACTCTCCGCGAGGGGATTTCTCAACCTTATCTATGTAATCAAAAATCTCAGGAGAAAATGCGTAGGTTCCTATGGATGCATAGGGACTTAGTTCCTCACCGGATTTGGGCTTTTCTATGATCTTCAGAACCTTATTTCCATCAAGCTCACAAGTACTCAGAGATGAAAGGTCCTCAGCCTTTAGAAGAGTTATGGTTGCCGTTCCGTTGAATTTCTCGACAAGTTCATTAACAACTGAACGAGGAACTAAGTTGTCACCATTTACAAGTATAAAGGGCTCAGTTACCATTTCCTTGACAAGGGAAATTGCGTGTGCAGTTCCGAGCTGCTCTTCCTGAACTGCGTACTTTAATTTCACCCCGAGTTTAGAACCGTCTTCGAGCAGCTTTTCGAGTTCCCCTGAAGTGTTTACAATGATTACTATATCCTCTATTCCTGCTCCCTTAAGGGAAGCTATTATGTGCTCTATAAGAGGCTTATTAGCCACTGGGATTGCAGGCTTCGCCCGTGTGTTAGTCAGAGGGGCAAGGCGGGTTCCACCACCAGCCGCCAGAATTACTCCTTTCATCCTTAATTTACCGTACTACTACTGCTATAAAGCTTTCTAAAATAGTTTTTATTTGGATTGTAGATAATTATTTAATCTTCAAATGATTAGCGGGCTTAGTAGGTAGAGTGGATATTGTGGGAGAAAAAGCGCTACTTGTACTCGAGGATGGAGTTGTTTTTAAAGGGGAGTTTTTCGGAGCATCTTCTGAGGTTTTTGGAGAGGTTGTATTTAGCACAGGAATGACTGGATATCAGGAGGCTCTTACTGACCCTTCATACCGAGGACAAATACTTACTATGACATATCCGCTTGCCGGGAATTATGGAATAAATAGTGAGGATTTTGAATCAAATGAAATACAAGTCCGTGGGCTCCTGGTTTCAGGAGCCTGTGAATTTCCCTCAAACCACAGGAAGGAAAAAACACTTGGAACTTTTCTTAAGGACTATAAAATCCCAGGACTGCAAGGAATAGACACAAGAGAACTTACCAGAAAACTACGCAAGCATGGAACAATGCGCGGAAAAATTTGCAGAGAGGGTATTGACACAGAAAAAGTTGCAGAAGAGCTTCGGAAAAGGCCTTATCCTGACAATGAGGATCTGCTTCCGGAAGTCTCGAGAAAGAATGAAGAAATCTACGAAGCAGATGGAAATCTGAAGGTTACTTTGATAGACTGTGGTGCCAAAGAGAATATAATTAGGTGTCTTGTTAGGAGGGGAGTTACCGTCCGTGTTGTTCCAGCAAGAACTGGAGCAGAAGATATTCTTAAAGAAGCAGACGGAGTAATGATTTCGAACGGACCAGGAAATCCGTCGAAAGCTTCCTATCTTATCGATACTGTAAAGAGTTTGTTTGGTGAAGTCCCACTTTTTGGGATTTGCCTTGGTCACCAGATAATAGGGCTGGCGGCTGGGGCTAAGGCTTACAAGCTTAAATTCGGACACCGTGGATTAAACCACGGAGTAAAGGAGCTGGAAAGTGGACGAGTTCACATAACAACCCAAAACCATGGCTACTCTATCGATGAAAAAAGTTTGGAAAAGACTGGTTTTGAAGTTACCCATGTAAACCTTAATGATGGATCTGTCGAAGGAATACGTCACAAGGAGCTTCCAATATTTTCAGTACAGTACCACCCAGAGGGATGCCCTGGCCCGATGGATAATGAATATTTGTTTGACAAGTTTGTGGAGGTAATGAATGCCAAAAAGAAGTGATATTAAAAAAGTTCTTGTGATTGGAGCAGGTCCCGTTGTTATTGGTCAGGCTGCCGAATTTGACTACTCAGGTTCCCAGGCTCTCAAATCTATAAGGGAAGAGGGTCTGAAAACTGTGGTGATAAACTCGAACCCTGCAACTATACAAACAGATACCGATATGGCTGATTCTGTATATATTGAACCATTGACACTTGAGTCTCTTACAAGAATAATAGAAAAGGAAAAGCCGGACGGAGTTCTCTCCAGTTTTGGAGGGCAGACCGGGCTTAATCTGACAGCAGAGCTCGCAGATGCAGGAGTTCTTGAGAAAAATGATGTTGAAATATTAGGAACTCCTCTGAAAGCGATAAAAGACTGCGAAGACAGGAAACTTTTCAAAGATATGATGATTGCTATAGACGAACCAATACCAGAATCAGGAGTAGCTAATAGTATTGATGAAGCACTGAATATAGCAGAGAAAGTGGGATTTCCTGTGATAGTACGTCCGGCTTATACTTTAGGAGGAACAGGGGGAGGAATAGCTGAGAATATGCGGGACCTCGAAAATATTGCTGCAGGGGGAATAGCAAACAGTAGGATAGGGCAAATTCTGATTGAGGAATGTGTGACCGGGTGGAAGGAAATAGAATATGAAGTAATGAGAGACTCAGCAGACAATTGCATAACAGTCTGTAATATGGAAAATTTTGATCCTGTTGGAATTCATACAGGAGACAGCATAGTTGTCGCGCCATCCCAGACTCTGACAGATAAAGAATATCAGATGTTGAGGAGTGCTTCCCTGAAAATAATAAGAGCTCTGAAAGTAGAAGGAGGATGTAATATACAGTTTGCTCTGGATCCGGAAAGTGATAGGTATATTGTAATAGAAGTAAATCCACGGGTTTCCAGAAGCTCGGCGCTGGCCTCAAAAGCAACCGGATACCCAATAGCACTGATTGCTGCAAAAATATCTATAGGAATGACGCTTGATGAAATTGAGAATCCTATAACAGAAGAAACAAAGGCTAGTTTTGAGCCGGCTCTTGATTACATTGTAACCAAGATACCACGGTGGCCTTTTGAAAAATTCTATCTTGCAGATAGAACACTTGGAACTGAAATGCGCTCGACAGGAGAAGTTATGGCAATAGGGAGAACTTTTGAAGAAAGTCTTGAAAAAGCTGTGGCAAGTCTGGATATTGATAAGGAAAGCCTTGAAGAGGGGGCTGAGGATTTTGAGAGGCCCTATCATCTGGAAATACCAACTCACAAGAGGCTTTTCTATATAGCTTCTGCTCTGAAAAAGGGGATGGATGTTATGGAAATACGCAAAATGACTGGAATAGACCCTTGGTTCCTTAATGGTGTCAAAAAAGTCTTTTCAAAGAGAGAAGAACGCAATGGATTTAAGATGGTTGATACATGCGCTGCCGAGTTTGCGGCAAAAACTCCGTATTTTTATTCGGCCAAGGGGGAGAATGAAGCTGAAACAGAAAAGAAGCGGAAGGTCATGATATTGGGTTCTGGTCCAATAAGGATTGGACAGGGGATAGAATTTGACTACTCTACTGTTCATGCACTAGGAGCAATAAAGGAAGAAGGTATAGAGTCAATAATAATAAACAATAATCCTGAAACTGTATCAACAGATTATGATACATCAGACCGTCTTTATTTTGAACCGCTGACATTTAGCAGTGTGATGAGGATAATTGATAACGAAAAGCCTTACGGAGTGATGACTCAATTTGGAGGACAGACTTCTGTGAATCTTTCTCTTTCATTAGAAAAAGCCGGAGTGAATATATTGGGGACTTCTCCTAAGAACATGGACCGGGCTGAGGACAGGGATAAATTTTCAAAAGTTATAGAAAAATTAGGAATACCCCAAGCAGAGAATGGTATTGCGCACAGCATTGAGGAAGCAAGGAACGTAATAGAAAGAATTGGATACCCGGTGCTTATACGACCGAGCTATGTGATAGGGGGAAGGGCTATGGAAATTGTGTTTAATGATTTAGATCTTGAGCGATATATCAGTGAGGCTGTCAAGGTTTCGAAAGATCATCCAGTATTGATAGACGAATTCCTTGGAAGTGCGACGGAAATAGATGTAGACGCTGTTTCTGACGGAACAGACACACTAATAGGAGGAATAATGGAGCATATAGAACAGGCTGGAATCCATTCAGGAGACTCGAGTTGTGTTACACCAACACAAACTTTGACGGAGGAAGAAATCAGAACAATTAAGAAATATACCAGGGAGCTTGCACAGGAACTCGGGATAAAGGGACTCCTGAATATACAGTACGCAGTCAGAGATTCTGTTGTCTACGTTCTAGAAGTCAATCCCAGAAGTAGCAGAACTGTTCCATTCATAAGCAAGGCATCAGGGATTCAGCTTGCAAAAATTGCGGCAAAGGTGATGCTTGGAAAAAGTCTGAAAGAGATTGGAAATGTTGAACCAGAGAAAAATCAGCATGTATCTGTGAAATCCGTTGTTTTCCCTTTCAACAAAATACCAGGCTCAGATACCGCGCTCGGACCTGAGATGAAAAGCACTGGAGAAGCTATGGGAATTGCTGACAACTTCCCGATTGCTTATTACAAGGCACAGCAGGGAGCCGGTCTGAGGCTGCCGGAAAATGGAAAAATTTTCTTTGCTGTACGGAATAGAGATAAGGAAAAGGCTGTAGAAATTGCAAGGGAATTTGAAAATATGGGGTTCAAGATAGCAGGAGCAGGAAGAACCGCTAAAATGTTGAGAGTTAATGGAATTAAGGTACAGAAGGTTTTGAAATCCGGGGAAGGGATACCAGACATAGTCACTATGATTAAAGAGAAGGGAATTGATTTAGTGATAAATACACCGACAACTGCAGGAAGCCGAGAAAGAGCAGGTTATAAAATACGGAGAGCCTGTATAAAACATGAAATACCATGTATAACGACAATGTCCGGAGCGGGGGCAGCTCTTGAGGCAATAAAATTCAGAAAGTATAATGGAGTCCTCAACGAAGCAATGTCCTTGCAGGATTATCACAGAAAGCGATAAAAAGACCCTATTCCATAGTTTTGTCGGGCCTGTAGCCTAGTCTGGATAAGGCGATTGCCTTCTAAGCAATAGATCGGGGGTTCAAATCCCTCCAGGCCCACTTTCTTATTTAGAAAATCGTTTTTATAAATAACCACAGAGAGCCTGTTTCCCAGCCGGGAATTCCAAGAGAAAGTAAAATTGGACCGGCGAAAAACTGCATTACAAGAGCAGTATAGAATATTGTAAA
>DVAE01000008.1 GCA_014189675.1 Candidatus Undinarchaeales archaeon SRR5007147.bin71
CACCTATAGATTACATTTCAAGGTTTTCATCTTCCCTGAAACTTTCCCCATCTGTTCAGGAAGAGGCAATTAAAATACTCAAACAGGCTCAGGAGCACGATCTTGTTTCTGGTCGCGGGCCAACAGGTGTTGCCGCAGCGGCCATATACGTCTCCTCAACTTTGTCAAATGAAAAGAGGACTCAGAGAGAGGTTGCAGAGGTTGCAGGAGTTACTGAAGTTACAATAAGAAACCGCTATAAGGAGCTCATAGATGAGCTCGGAATCGCTGACAAAATGAGTGAAGCTTCAGCGAAAGAAGAATAAACTCATTTACTAAATTTTTCTGACCTAATTGCCGTCGGGCTGAAATGTGTTCTCGTTGCCTTTATTCCCTTCTCATTTAATTTTTCTATAGCCTCAGCAATTCTTGGAACATTTCCTTTGTAGCGTTTATGGAGGTCGTAATAAAATGCAGACCCTCTAACTTCTTCTTTCATTAATTCTAAAGTTTTTATCAGTCTTTTCTGTGTTCCAAAGTCCTGTGTTTCCAAGATTTTCAAGCCACTCCGTATAAATTTCTCATCAAAGATTGAGCCACTCCATATTGGTCCAAATTCTGATAGTTTTTTCTTACACTTGCATTTTTTCTTGAAACCATGTTCACCACAGTCAAAACAGTGGTAAGCCGGTTCTATATTCTCCAGGGATTTGTTTGCACATTCTGCGCCTTCCGTCACTCTTAGTGTTATTCTGAGGTAGTGGTCAGCATTTAGAACCGAGAGAACTTGTATTCCCTTTTCAAATCTTGCGGCAGCTCTGGCAGAAGCAGCTATAACAAGTCTGGCTCCAGTCTCATGACAGTATTCTGTTCTAAGAGAAGTTCCTCCATAATTTCTCTTTGCCACTTTTGGATAGATTCCGCAGAGTGCTGTCATATCAGTCGCCGTTATTCCAACAATTCCTTTGTTTCTAATGCTCCTGAACGCAGGTTCAAAGAAGGGTGCAGGACTTCCAAATGGGTCGAGATCAATAAAATCAAATTTTCTTTCATTCATAAGGGCTGCAGCGTCTCTATTAAGAATTTCGGCAACTACTTTGTTTCTTTTCACATTCTTCTTTATCATACTTATTGCTCCTTGGCTTAGGTCATTTATTGTAACTTCAAGACCCTCAATTTCTTTGCAGAATCGTATTCCCCTTATTCCTGAGGCTCCGAATGCGTCAAGTGCTTTCCATCCCTTTCTGCGTACAGCGGCAAGCGTCGCCACAGTAAAGTCCCTATTAAATTCCATTCGTGGGTTGTAAAAGCCTACAGTCTTTTCAGGCTTATGCTCTCCACCCTGTACTAGGATTTTTACTCTTCCTTCTGATATTTCCGTGCTACTCTCTCCCATAAACATTATATATCTAACAAGTTAGTAATAAATACAATGAATTCCTTTGGTGATGCCCGTTTATGGATGTAAACACACTTCTTGACTTTTCAGACGAACTTCTTAGTATGTATGGATACGTTACTCGCAGAAATGTCGGTGTCCGGGGGGGAAAAATTTTAACGGCCGAGCTTGCAAAGGAAACTGGGAAGGAGGGAGAAATAGTTCCTTCAAAGGAAGAAGCAGGAGTTCTCTATAAGGTAGATATACTTGCAGAAAAAAAGGACATTGAGAGACCCTTCGGTCGAGTGGTTGTTCGATATACGCGTGGAAACGATCCCGCTGATGCAGGAGATGTAAACCACATAAATGCTGTGATGAAGGCAGCGCAGGGATATTCTGCAATACTTCTTTCAACAACAGGCTTCACAGAGTCTGCAAAAAAGGCTGCTGATTCTCTTGGAACAGTTACTCTCATGGGTCCAAAGAAGCTACAACAACTTCTTGGAAAAGCTATAGTGAAGGAACAGTGGTGGCAAAATGCCCCTGCTTTCCCTGTACTCTGGGATTATGAGAAAGTAAGGTGGAAGCTCAAATGGTTCTTCGAGAAGATGCTGTTCATAAATTTCAATACTATCTGGTTCATGACTAAGATGCTAGTTTATGAGCCATACTGGAAGTTCTCTTATTCTGTGTCATATCACGGCCAGATAAAAGAAGGAACCTTTGCTATAAATGCCGTTACTGGGGAGCTAGATCTTTGGAGAGATATTGATCCAGAACTCTGGGCAGAGATTAAGGGCAGCAAGAAAGAGGCTATTTTCGACCAGGAAATAATTTACCAGATTGAGAGTCTGCACATGGCTCCAAGAACTAAAATAAAGAAACCAAAACTCCCTGCTGGTGTCCATTTTGATGTTCTGCGCCCTGTTATGGAAAAACACGAGGCCAAACTCGCAGCGATGCAGTGGGTTTCCTATGTTGAGGACGTCAAAGCGGAAGATGTAGTTATAACAAGCCGTGAGCTTATTTATGCTCCTTGGTGGAAGTTCTTCTACTTCTACAGACCTATAGTCAAAAACGCCTGGGAAGATACAGAGTTTTACGGAATTAAGATGACTGCTGTCTTCGGAGATATATTCAACCAGTGGAAGAATTATAGTTTCAAGCGCGACATAATTTACTATTATATGGAGAAGTCTCTTCTGCGTCTTCTTGGCCGTGATAGGTATGTAAGTTTCATGAGGAAAGTTACTTACGGTATTGCTTCGATGTGGTGGAACTATGAACTTGTCATAAAACCAAGTTATATATGGGGAATGCTTATGCTGGTGACAGCAGGAACAATGTACGCATTCATCACAGCAAGCTGGGGGATGGGGCTTGTTCTCGGTCTTCTAATGATTGTGATTTTCCTCGGTCCTGGTTATGCATTCCTCTATCTTCTTCAGGATTATCTCAAGAAATATCCTGATCCTGCCTATCCTCACCCAGGTATGACAAAGAAGAGATATGATAGAGTTCTCAAACCTATACATGATGCAAAGGATGCAATGAGGTCTCTAGAAATACTTGACGAAGAGGGCAAGCTCACAAAAAGGGAGAAGAAACTCCTTCACAAAGTTAGGGGTAAAAAGGTCAGAGTGCTCTATAAAAAAGCTAAGAGGCACAGGAAGAAACTGTAATGTCAAAGAATACCTTATCTAAAAAAGCGGACATGCACTTTAAAGAAGTGCTAGCTGCGATAAAGAAAAAGAAGGATTGGCTCTCTGGGGATTTTAAAGGACTTACTCAGCCGGCAAATAATCCAAAAAAAGAACTAAATATTCTTCTAGATTTAATTGGAGAGCTTGGAGATGATGAAGAAGACCTAAAGGCAGCTCTCCTTGCCGTAGGAGTTGAGACACGCCGTCTTTTAGATTCCATTGAGTCTGAGGAAGAGCTTGCACATTTCGGGAAGAAAGGAGAGTTTTTACTTGGGAAGGAGAAAGAGCTTTCCAGGGAAATTGACCATCAAGTAAATCTCCTATATAATCTTCATAATCTGATAAGGGATGTGATTTCAGATATTCTTAAGAAATCTGATCTTCACATAAAGTCAGGAGCGGTTCTTTCTAATATTGATAATCAACTTTCCTACCTTGAAACTATAATATTTGAAGAAGAGCTTCCAAATCTAAGCATTTCATTCAATGAGTTGGAATTTAAACACTGGCCGGAGATGCACAAGCGCTTGCATGAGCTAAAGCTTAAGGTAAAGCCCATGCCTTCCTAGCTGTCCCGCACAACCTTTAAATAAGAGATTAACTGTCTAAATAGAGTGCGTTCTTTCTATAACAACGCACGGTTTTAATATCATGGCAGAGAAAATAAAGACTATAATCAGACTCCTAAGAAAGGATGTTCCTGGAGATCTTACTATAGAGAATGCCCTCACACGTGTGAATGGTATAGGCTTTTCTGTTGCTAGTGCAGTTCGTCTTAAACTTGGCATTCCACGAAGCACAAGACTATCTGAGCTCAGTGATGAACAGCTAAAGGAACTTAATCGCCTTCTGGAATCGACTGAGGAGTTAAATCTTCCTGAATGGATGAGGAACAGAAGGAAGGACAATGAAAGCGGCACAGATGTTCATCTTCTTGATACAAATCTAATGTTTGCAAACAGAGATGATCTTATCAAGTACAAGAAGCTAAAGAATTATCGTGGTCTCAGGCACATGTTCGGTCTTAAAGTCCGTGGTCAGAGAACGCGTTCAACCGGGAGGAAAGGAAGCTCCATGGGAGTTTCAAGGACTAGCTAATGGGTGATCCAGTTAAAACAAGAAAAAAATATTCCACACCTTCTCATATGTGGATTCAGGAGAGAATAACTCGGGATACTAAACTTTCTGGGCAGTACGGTCTAAAAAAGAGGCAGGAAATTTGGAGGGCTGAATCACTCGTTAAAAAATTCAGGTCTCTGGCAAGGCAGATAGCCGGAATCAAGGGTGATTCCTCTGCCGAGCAGGAGAGGCTTCTTGGAAAGCTACTCAGAATGGGTGTAATTGGCAGCGATTCAAAACTCAATGATATACTAACACTGGACGCTACAGATTTCCTCGAGAGGCGTCTTCAGACTATAGTTCACAAAAAGGGACTTGCAAGCACAGCTAAAGAGGCAAGGCAGATTGTTCTTCACGGATTTGTTACCGTAGATGGAGAAAGGAGAAGGGTTCCTGGATCTCTTTTGTCTGTTAATGAAGAGGATTCAATTGCCTATGTTGGTCCATCACGGGAGCAGAAAGTTCAGAAGCCTAGGAAGGCACTTGAAGAAGCTGCAGATGAAAAGTCAGAGAAATCAAGCGACGAGAAAGCACTTGAAGAAGCTCCTAAGAAATTATCTGCAGAAGAAAAGATTGGAGAAGTTGTAGAAGAAAAAACTGAGGTCTCCCCAGCTGAAGAAAAGAAGGAAGAATCTAAAGAAGAAGCGAAAGAAGGACTGAAAGGAGGCTCTTCATAATGGCGAAAGAAGGACGGAAAGCAATAATCAGAATATATTCATCATTTAATAACACACATCTAACTGCAACTGATGTTACCGGGGCAGAGACCATCTCATCAATGTCTGGTGGAATGGTGGTCAGGCTTGGCAAAGACAAGTCAAAGCAGTATGCTGCCGTTCAAATGGCATCACAAGTTTCCGAAGAGCTTGTTGCAAAAGGTTTCACATCTGCGGATGTTCACGTCAGAGCTCCTGGTGGAAACAAATCACGTTCACAGGGTCCTGGAGCAAAATCTGCTATAAGGACTCTTACGAGAAGCAGCCTTAAGATAAATAAAATTGAGGATTCAACACCAGTTCAGCATGGCCATCTCAGGAAGAAGGGCGGCAGGAGAGGGAGGAGAGTATAAGATGAAAATTAGCAATGTAAAAAAAGAAGATGATGTTCTTGAGTTTACTCTTGAGGAAAGTACAAGCGCCTTTGCCAACGCTATCAGAAGAATTATTATGTCAGAAATTCCTGTTCTTGCTATAAGGGATGTAACTTTCATAGATAATGGTTCAGCTCTTTATGATGAGGTTCTTTCCCACAGGCTTGGTCTCATTCCCCTTAAAACTCCGGCAAGAATGAGGGCCGACACTGAAGTCAAATACACTCTAGTTAAAAAAGGTCCATGTACTGTATATTCTGGGGATATGAAATCTTCTGATTCTAAACTTGCACCTTCAGATGAAAAGATTCCTATTGTAAAGTTACTTGAAGGTCAAAATATTAAACTTGAAGCCACAGCAAGTCTTGGAACTGGAAAGGACCACGCCAAGTGGCAGGCTGCAATAGCTTCATACAGTATTGACAAAGACAAGTTCAATTTCAGAGTTGAGAAAACTGGCGCGATGGATCCTGAGAGAGCTGTCGTAAGTGCCGCAAAAGTTCTCGGTGGAAAGGCAAAAGAGCTCGAGAAGCTTGCAAAGTAAAACTTTTTAATAAGTTCGGATATTATCTTAAAGCCACTATAGATTATGCGAAGGTGGCGGAGTGGTCAAACGTGCTAGGTTGAGGGCCTAGTCCCTTAGTGGGTACGCAGGTTCGAATCCTGTCCTTCGCATATAGGTCTTTAGTTCATTGCCCAACCTATCCTTATATATGACCTTTTTCCCTCGTCGCTCCGCTCCTCGGCAAAAACCTTGACGAAAAACAATGCTCATAAATGAGCAAGCTTGCCGACTTCGTCGTCAGACGTGACAAACACAAGATACCCTGCTTCGCAGATATGGATATACGTATTTCAATATCTTTTTATATCACAGTACTGAAGATACTCACTTATGTCTAAGTTGAAGGATTCAATTGGTTTTGGTGAATACTCCACAAGGGGGGATTACCACCGTAGCCCGAATAAGAAGTGGCTCTACTATCCAATCTTTATGGAAAAGCAGAACTATGTTAAAAAACTCTGCAAAAATCTTAACACAGAAGGCAGTAAATTCCTTGATGTCGGCTGTGGCGAAGGAGTCCTTGTCGATGAGCTCTCAAAGAGCGGAATTGACATAAGCGGTCTAGATTTAAATTACAAAAGTAAATTAGTGAAGAGGGGGAGTATCTTAGACATACCGTTTAAGGCTAATAGTCTTGACGTCGTTCTCTGTCTTGACGTTCTTGAGCACATAGATTATAATGGGCAGAAAAAGGCACTTTCAGAAATAAAAAGAGTTCTCAAAAAAGGCGGTACTGCGATAATTTCCCTTCCAAATATTGGACATATTGCAGGACGCTTTGTCTTTCTTCTGGGTGGGTTTTCAAGGACTGCCGCTCCTGAGCGCCACATAGGAGAAAGAACCTACACAGAGTGGAAAAATTTGATAGGCGAGGAACTTTCTGTAAAGGACTCTAAAGGTCTTTTTCCAACCTTTCCCTTAATCTCTCTCTATACTCTTGCCTCACCAAAGGCCTCCCTCTGGCTTCACAGGCTGGAAAATACCTTATTTGGTGGATGGCTTCAGAGTTTTTGTTTCCTGAGCGTTTTTACAGCTTCCAAAAACTAGTTCAAAACTATTTATATTTCCTTGATTTATAGCGAGCATGGAAAATCGCAGGAGGCTACTGTCGCTAAGTCTTATACTATTCATAATTATTTCACCTTCGGTTGTGTCTGACTCAGAAAATATTGTCAGCATAATGGCACCTGCCGTCACTCTAGATGGATCTGGTGTCCTTACTGAGATAGAGATTGAGGTAATTCCTGGTAGAGGGAGAGTTTTGCTGAATACAGAGCCTTTTATTGGCCTGCAGACTCAGAACTCAGAAAAAATTGCTGCGGACATAGCCAGCAAGTACACTGGAATTGACCATTCTGACAAGGATATCATAGTTACTTTCAGGGTAAATGCTACTAGCATCGACGGTCCGAGTGCAGGTGCTGCAATTACAACGGCGATAATTTCTGCAATATCAGGAACTGAAATGAGGACAGATGTAGGTATATCAGGAACTATTGAGCCTGACGGAAGTGTCGGACCTGTTGGTAGCCTTCCATCTAAAATAGAGGCCTCTGCTAATGCAGGGCACGTGATTTTCCTTATTCCAAGTGAGCAGGAATTCATTCCAGTTATTGTTGAAGTGGAGGAGTCTCCTGTTCCTGGCTGGACAATTGTGCGTTCCGAGACAATCTATCTTAATTTGATTGAATACGGTAAGGAAAATTTTGACATAGAAATTTTGCCAGTTCGCACAATAAGTGATGTTGTGGATGTTATGCTCAATGGAAAGCTCCAGCCCACAGGGGTGGATTTTGGGGAGGACCTTGGTATTGTTCTTGGGGAGCTCAACCTTAGTGAGACAATCAAACCTCTCAAATATCTTGCTGACAAAACTATAGAGGAAGCGGCACGGCTTCTCAAGGATGCTGAGAACAGACTTAGTAACAGTAATTTATCAGAAGTTCAAGTATCAGTTTCTTCTTCTCTCATAGATTCTGCAAGGATAGAGCTTGCCTCTTCTAAAAACGCATATACTAAGAAGGTTTTATACGGAGCAGCAAATCATGCCTTTAGGTCTGTAATAAATTCAAGGATTGCGCTAGATCTCTTAAAATATAATTCACTTGATTATGAATCCAGCCTTAGTTACTTAGGGGGTAGGATATCTGAAACTGGAAGGAAACTGGACGCTGTAAAGATAGACTTGGCAAATCTTAATCACTATGCTTCTGACCGTGATTCCTATGAATGGGCTGTTGCTGCCCAGCAAAGAATGACTCAGGCTGAAATGCAGTTCTATTCTCAGGGAGCGGATGAGGAGGAAATATTCAGGACACTTGCTATTACAGAAGGCTGGTTAAACATTGCAGGAAATTTTTACGATATTGCTGTTGATATGTCCTCCAGAAAACGCTTCGATTCGTCTGCATTTAAAGCTCTGGCATCAGAAAGTCTTGTGAACTCTACATCTCTTGCAACACAGTTCTATGATATTTCTGAATACGGACCTTTCTGGTACGTTTCTCTTGCAGAAGAGAACCTAAACAAGACTTGGTTTGTTGCTTCATATGCGGATTCAATGGCTGCAACGACTAAAATGTACAGTCAGCAGGAAATGAATCTTCGAGGTTTGGAGGACCTAATAATTTTCATTGATATGGAACTTTCTTCACTAGATACACGGGATTCTGTGTGGTCTGAGTTATATCGTGACTATGCATTCTTTCTTCTTGAACAATCTCAAGAAGTTCAGAGTATAAATCTACTCGAGGATTCAATGTTTTATCTCAGGCTTTCAGAAGCTCATTCTGGATTGAAAAATACAGTAGCTTCTATGCCAGATGAGCGGTCAAAGGACTTATGGGGCTCAGACATAGTACTTCCATGAGCATTCGGAGGCTTAATTTTGGTTTGTGCAATATTGAGCTACACCAACCAGCGAAGAATCTTGCTTCCAAAATCTAGGCGCCGATAAGCTCTTTTAATTCCTGTACTCTGTCAGTTTTTTCCCAAGTAAATTCTGCCTCACTTCTTCCAAAGTGTCCGTAAGCTGCGGTTTTCCTGTATATGGGTCTTTTCAAATTTAGATAATCTATTATTTTTCCTGGCCGGAGGTCAAAAACCTTCAGAACTGCAGATTTTATTTCAGCTTCAGGATATTTTCCCGTTCCAAAAGTATCAATATATACCGAAACTGGTTCTGAAACTCCTATTGCGTAGGCAATCTGAACTTCGCACCTATCCGCTAGCTCGGCGGCAACAATGTTCTTTGCAAGGTGCCTTGCCATATATGATGCGCTTCTGTCTACTTTTGAAGGGTCCTTTCCTGAGAAGCATCCACCTCCATGGCTTCCAACTCCTCCATATGTGTCTACAATTATTTTTCTTCCGGTAAGTCCGGTATCTGCGCCTGGACCGCCTCTTATGAAGGCTCCTGTGGGATTAATATGGTAGTTTGTTTTTTCGTCAAGCCAATCTCCACAAACTGGCAATATAATTTTTTCTTTAATTTCCTTCACTATTTGTTCATGTTTTACATCACTTGAATGCTGAGTTGAGACAACTACTGTATCTGCTCTGATTGGTTTTCCATCTTCATACTCTATAGTTACTTGGGCTTTTCCATCTGTTCTTATCCAAGGTATATCTCCACTTTTCCTAAGTTCTGCCAGTTTCTGTGTTATCTTGTGTGAAAGCATTATTGGAAGTGGCATAAACTCTTTCGTTTCGTTTGTAGCGTATCCGAACATCAATCCTTGGTCTCCTGCTCCCTGTCTTTCCTTTGTTTTTTTCGTCACTCCTTTAGATATATCCGGACTCTGCTCGTGCAGTGAAACTAGAACAGAGCAATCATCGTAGTTGAAGCCACTCTCTCCAAGCTTGTCGTAGCCTGCTTCTTTTATGACTTTTCTTACAACTTCTTGAATGTCTATATACGCCTCTGTGCTAACTTCCCCTGCAACTACTACAAGTCCTGTCGTTGCTAGGCTTTCAACAGCAACTCTGGCCTCTGAGTCCTTTTCCAAAATTGCATCAAGAACTCCATCTGATATCTGGTCGCAAAGCTTGTCCGGATGACCTTCCGTTACGGATTCAGATGTAAAGTGATATTTTCCTCTTATCATGCAGGGCATTTGTCCTGTCTTAATTATATATTTATTCACTCACAAATTATATAAGACCGCTAATCACCTAAACACTAATTCCGGGCCCGTGGCTTAGTCTGGCTAGAGCGTTCGACTGATAATCGGAAGGTCGCCGGTTCAAATCCGGCCGGGCCCATTCAAATTCATACCTGCTAATCAGATATCTCACGCTTGTCGTGTTTTTCGCAGGTTTTGCCGAGGAGCAAAGCGACGAGGGAAAAAGTGCTGAGGATCCGGCCGGGCCCATTCATTTTTGTCAAACTTTATAAACTCCACTTCTATATCCAGATTAATATGAAGATTACATTGGAAAGGCATTCAGATTCGCACAAAGGAAGCAATGGCCGCGTTTTGGTAATTGGTGGCTCTGAAATATATACAGGCGCGCCAGCTCTTACTGGAGAAGCTGCGTTCAGGAGTGGAGTTGATATAGTCTACATCGCCTCTCCTTATCGAGCTGCGGATGTATGCTCTAACTGGCTTCCTGATTTTATTACGCTTCCTTTACATGGAAATATTTTTGAGCACAGACATATAGAAGAGCTTGATAAGTGGGTTAAGAAATCAACTAGTATCGTAATTGGTCCTGGCCTTGGACGTGATGAAAGAACTCTGGTTGCCGTCAAAGAACTTATACTTGAAATTGACAAGCCATTGGTCATAGACGCCGACGGACTCAGGGCAATCTTTGACGACCTCTCAGTTCTCAAAGATAAGGAAGTTGTTCTTACTCCCCATCGTCTTGAGTTTGAGATGCTCTCAGGGAAAAATTCCATAAAAACGAATATCACAAAATTTGCAAAGAAAAACAAGTGCGTCGTTTTGCTGAAGGCCCCACGTGACATAGTTTCTGACGGGAAAGAGACTTATCTCAACAAAAGTGGGAATGCCGGTATGACTGTTGGCGGAACAGGTGATGTTCTGGCAGGAATTGTTGCCGGCTTCCTAGCTCAGGGTCTTTCAAGTTATGATGCGGCTCAGTATGCGGCATATATAAATGGCAGAGCTGGCGATGAGTGTTACAGGCAATTTGGCTATAGTTTTATAGCATCAGACCTTTTGAAAATGATACCGCAGGTTATTGACTAGGGTATAATATTTTGTAGCGTCCGCCTGCCACTTCTACAATCTTCTTGCAGACCTTTTCAAGAGCTTTTTCAATATCTTTCTGAGGAATGTCCTTGTTTCCCTGGACGCATACAATGGCATTTCTTGTGTATAGTGTAACTTTCACTCTCTCATTCTCCTTCGTCAGCCAGCGAGTTATCACATTGTCGTCCTCGTCTGCAAGAACGTACTCATTCTTCTCTATTTTAGAGGGACGTGAACTTCCTATTGCGGTAAATTTTTCCTTTCCGTCTGTGACTTTCAGTCTGACATTTCCTGAAATTCTTTCTGCGTCATAGACTCCCATTATCAGGCCTGTTTTGAAAGCCTCCATATTGTAAA
>DVAE01000009.1 GCA_014189675.1 Candidatus Undinarchaeales archaeon SRR5007147.bin71
ATTTTGATAAGTTGAAAAAACAATTTGAAAGAAAACAAACTGGTTCTGATATGGAGAGATTAAAGAATGTTATATCTTTTAAATTGAAGGAAATGATAAAATTAAATAGTCTTAGAATAAATTACCAAGAAAAATTTCAAGAATTAATAGATGAATATAACAGAGGATCTATAAATCAAAAGATGATTTTTGAAGAATTAATAAAAATATTTGAAAAATTGTCAGAAGAAGAAAAAAGACATGTAAAAGAAAACTTATCTGAAGAAGAATTAGCATTATTTGATAAGTTAAAAAAACCAAAATTAACAAAAGAAGACGAAATTAAAGTTAAAAAAGTTGCAAAGGATTTATTGAATAAATTAAAAAATGATGGGCTTTCTGCTGTGGATTGGAGAAAAAAACAACAAATTAAGGCATCAATTAAAAGAGAGATTGGAATTGAATTAGATAGATTGCCATCAAGTTATACTCAACAAGATTATGATTTGAAATGTCAAACAACATTTCAACATGTATTTGATAATTATTTTGGAGAAGGTTTGAGTGTTTATGCAGGAAATTATTAATAATTAGATTTTCTTTTCATCTTTAAAACTAAAATATTTGTTCTTCCCAAAAACCCTTTTATACTTTCGAATTTATCTTAGTGCATGGAAAATCAAAGAGCAAAGCAGGGAGACAGAGTCTCTGTCGACTACACACTTACTGTTGATGGCGAAGTTATAGACACCTCAATTGGTCGTGGCCTCTTCAGCTTCACACTCGGCGCTGGCGAAGTTATACCGGGTTTCGACGACGCTGTAACTGGCATGTCAATCGGCGAAACAAAAACAGTCGAAATTTCTGGAGACAAGGCTTACACAGAGGGTCCGCTCGCTGGAAAAGTGCTTAATTTCGAACTAACCTTGAAGGGAATCGGAGAATAAAGTTTACTCTTCGTCCTTCTTGCAATTACATTGACAATTGCACTGACATCCGCCGCCCTTGCAATTGCATTTTCCTTCTTCCATTTATTCCTCCTCTGAACGATTAATAAGTTCCTCAGTTATGCTGTCAGGCACCCCAGCCGCCTTAAGTAGAAGCCTGACTTCAGATATTGTTGTGCCTTCTTCTACCTTCTCTAACTCTTTCAATCCCTTCTTCAAATACTTCCTTCGCAATTCCTCCAATTTTTTCCTTTCCTTTCCTCCCCAACTGGGTGTAATAGCCCTCTGAGCTGTTGGAGCTTTGTCGAGGCAGGACCTCTTATTATCCTTTTGCGGAACTTTGTGATAGGCTTCCTTTCCCACCCACTCTCCCTTTCCTGCTTTAATCAATTCTCCACAATATGAGCAAATAATTACTACAGGAGGCAGGACATTAGATGGTTTTCTCCATAATCTATCTCCAGGATATTTCTTGGCCATACTATCTTCTATACCCCTTTTCAATACTAAAGTACTCGTCCAAATGCTTCGAGAACTTTTTCAAAGCATCTTTGTGATTTTTATATTCTATTACGAATATGTCTTCGCTTAGTCCTCTAAGAGCTTCTCCACCGCCCAGTATGAGCCTCGATATGCCCCTGCCTGCTGGAGCTATGTATATCATCTTCACGCCAGATGAGAAAGATTTCTGTATTTCGGCACCAACTCCGAGGCTCGGGTGCTCCAAAACTGTAACCATCGCTCCCTTTCTTCTGCAATTTATTACTGACTTCATATCAACTTCGTAGACTTCCATCGGCGATACATCAGGATTTTCCACAGGGTCAGTAACTCTGTGAGGAACATAGGCGAATCCGCCGTGATCCATAATAACATCAGAAAGTTCTTCGTAGAACTTTTTCATATCGTCAATATTCGGAACGCCTGTCAGTGCTCCGGAAATGTAAAACCAAGGTTTTCCGCGCTCGAAACCCTGTTCGCCGAGTCTCTCATAAAATTTCCCAAGCTCCTTTAAATTCGGTTTAAGCATAAATCTCCTTTGTATTAGTCGTTTATAATTATTTCCTACTTAATCTCAGTGGTGTCGTGCTCCTCGCTGAGCTCCGACTCCGCGCCGCACTCCTTGCAGGCGAGCTTTCTTGTGATATTAAATTTCTGGCTTTCACACTTCTCACAGCGGTAGCTGAAAAACAGTCTCTCAGTTTCTGCGTTGCACTTTGCGCAGGCCCACTCCGTCTTCTTGGACTCGACACAGTTCTCCTGTCCGCAGATTTCACAACTTCCTTGGATTTCTTCTTCCATATTATCCATTTTTATAGAGTATATATTAATCTTACCTGTTGCGAAAAGTATATACACTTTCCATCCAATATTTCGTCATGGCAAGCGAAAGTATATGTGGAGAATTAAAGAGAGCCTACAAAGAGATCGATGGACATATTTCCAATGAGCGCTGGACTGATGCTTTTGCAGCCGTGTCTTATCTGAATGGGTATATCAACGCGCTTAACAACTGCGGTCATATAACGTTTTCTGAAGACGGTGCATTTGCACTTATTTTCCGTGACCTTCTCCTTACTGTTTCAAAACAAAAGAAGGGAAAAAGTCTTGACAATAATATGGCTAAGCTCAGTAAACGCCTCGAGAAAAATTTCAGAGTCAAATTTTAGATAAATGAATCCTAAAAAAGCAAAGGAAGAAAGTCTTCGAGAGGCCTTTGAAAAAGATCTAAGTGTTCAAAACACCTACGATCTGGCTCTCTTCTATTTCAATGAAAAAAATAAGGAAAGTTACACGAAATCTGAGAAGGTTGTTGAGGATTACGTAGATAGTTTAAAGCCCTCTCGTGATCAGTGGTGGTATGACTTAGTGGATGATTGGTGGTATTCTGTCAAAATTTTCGAGATTCGTGGAATTATGAAGTGGAGGAAAGAACAGTATGCTCTGTCTCGCAGAGCTTATATCAATGCTCTAAAAATTTTTAATAAAAATGACTACAATAAGGAAAGCAGGAAACTCCTGGGTCCTCGTTGGCTATGCTCCCGTCGTTTGAAAAAAGGTCTAAGAAGAGCTGAAATGAAAATACCGCGCTACTTACACTGAGCTCTACTATTTTCCTGTGTCAAAGCCTTTCCACTTAATCAGAGCCAGCGCCAGCAAAGCTCCGATGAAGTTGAATATAAGGTCCATGGAGTTGTTTATGTAGCCGCCTATACCATGCTGAAGAACTACGAGGCTTACAAGGAATTCTATAATTTCATAGAGTGCCCCCGCGCCAGTTCCTGCCATTACAACTACTATTCCTATGGCCGGCGTTATTTTTGGCCTTCCTATGATGTAGTGGAATACAAGTGTTGTTACACCGAAGCCGTAGGCATGGAGCGCCTGGTCATATCTGAAGAGGTTCAGAGCCTGGGAAAGTGGCACCAGCATTAGCTCATAAAGCCTAGTTTCTCCAATGTACATGGCACCGCCTGTCATATGCAGAAATCCCCATAAGGACAGCGCCCAGAGCATCCATACTGGATAGTTAACTTTTCTGTCACTGTACAAAATCAGACTGGCGAAGGATAAAAGAACAAAAACATGAAGTAAAAATTCATAGTTTTCACCAATTATGTAAAATGCCGTGAAGAAGAGCATATAAGCCGCTGTTGCAATTGCTACTTTCAGATTCTGTGCCTTTATTATCATAAATTTCTCTTGTCTTCTTGTATATAAAACTTAGACTATTTCCCTTTGAAGCCGTGCCTTCCTCTCAAAGGGACAAATAGGAACTCTCCAAGTATTTCCTCCTTCAATTCATCAGCTTTCTTTGTTATTCTAATCATTTCCTGTCCTCTGAAAATTGGGCCAACAGGACCGAGAAGTATTCCTCCATTCTTCAGCTGTTTTATCAGAGGCTCCGGAATTTTTGGGCAGGCAGCCGTTATTATAATGCGATCATAAGGGGCCTCTTTCTCATAGCCGAGGCTCCCGTCATGCTCGATGACCTCAACATTTTCTATGCCACTCCGTTCCAGGTTCTTTCGGGCAAAATCGACAAGCTCTGGCACTATTTCTGTTGAAACTACCCTTCCCTTACTTCCCACGAGCTTTGATAAAATTGCTGCTTGATATCCCGAGCCGGTGCCGACCTCTAAAATTTTCTGGCCTGTCTTTACTTTGAGCTGTTCTGTCATCACCATCACGGCGCTTGGCTGGCTTATTGTCTGACCTCCGGCTATTGGCAATGGTGAATCAATGTAAGCCTGGTCTGCAAACTTCTCCGGCACGAAGTTTTCTCGTGGGACATCCTCAAATGCCTGAAGAAGACCTTTGTCCCTTATGACTCCGTAGTTTTTCCAATATCTGATTAAGTCCTTCTTCATAATGTTTATTAAGTGAGTCTTTGATATAAAAAGAACTGTTGGGCTCGTGGTCTAGCTCGGTATGACGTTTCCTTGACGTGGAAAAGATCACCGGTTCAAATCCGGTCGGGCCCACTTAAATTATTCTTTGTGATAAGTAACAATATCAAATCCTTCTCGCTTATCTCTAGAAACTTCTTTCCACTCTTCTCCGAATTCTGGGAAAAATACATTTCCATCATATTCTTCAGGAATTTCTGAAAGTATCATTTTTGTAGCTCTTCCAAGGGCTTCTGCGTAGACGCTTGAGCCGCCGATTATGAAAATTTTATTGTAGCCTTTGTCTTCGCAAAGCTGAACTGCTTCTTCAAGAGACCTACTAACATATGAGCCATCAATTTCATGCAGGCTTCTGCTAAGAATAATATTCAGCCTTTCCGGAAGTGCCTTTCCTCCTCCAATTGACTCGAAGGTTCTGCGTCCCATAATAACGGCATTTCCTATGGTTGTTTCCTTAAAATATTTCAAATCTTCTGGGAGGTTCCACGGTAAGCTCTGGTCTTTTCCAATAACTCTGTTTTTTGCAAGAGCGGCGATGATTATTATTTCTGTCATACTGCTACCTTGAAGCGTATAGAGTCGTGCGGATTGTAGTCTTTAAGCTGGAAGTCCTCAAATTTGAGCTCGTTTATAGGCTTCTGTGCGATTTCCAGTGTCGGAAGATCACGTGGCGCCCTCTCTAGCTGCATTTTCAGACCTTCTAGATGGTCATATTCTTCCATCCCTGAGCCAGGCTTTGCGTGGTATATGTGCGCGTCAACTAATGTGTGGCTGAACTTCCCAGGTTTGAATCCGGTTTCCTGGGCCATAATTCTTGTAAGCGCTGCATAGCAGGCTATATTGAAAGGCACTCCAAGTGCTATATCTGCCGAGCGCTGAGTCAGATGGCAGTTTAGTCTGTCCTTCTGTACATTGAAAACATAGGTATAGTGACAAGGAGGGAGTTTGCTTACTGTGGCATTTCCTGGCTCCCAGGCTGTAACGACCATTCTCCTGCTGGAGGGGTCATTTTTCAGTGTATCAATTACGTACTGAATCTGATCAATCTCCTTAACCTGCCAATTACCGTCTGAATCCTTCTTTGCTGAAGGAAATTTCCTCCAGAAATGTCCGTAGGCAGTTTCCAGATTTCCATCATCGTCCGCCCAGGCGTCCCATATTTTTGTGTGCTTTCTCAAATTGCGGATATGGTCTTCTCCAGAAAGGTACCAGAGAAGTTCGTGAATCACTGCATTAAAATTAACCTTCTTTGTTGTCAGAAGGGGATACTTTTTTGACAGGTCAACTTTGTAGCTGGCTCCGAAATAAGATATGGTTCCCACTCCTGTCCTTTCATTGTGTTTGTACTCGCCCTTGTCCATGACGAGTTTTACTAAATCAAGATATTCTTTCATTTCCCCCTCATTCTACTATAGGATCCGTTTGTTTAAATTTATTACTTTTTCCAAGAAGGAACTCTTCGAACCAGTCAGCTGCCATTTTAGCTGCATGTGTCTGTTCAAATTCCTCTGAAAACATATGACCTGCTGAGCTTATTATTCTGACATCTTTCATCGCTGCGGCATTGTTGAAAAGCTCTTCAGCGTTTATCATAGTCACCATTTTGTCCTGGTTTCCATGAATTATTCTTATTGGTGCTTTCATTTCTTTTATGAGTTCAGAGGCATCGTATTTTTTAAAGTCTTCATAAAATGTGTATGGTATTTCAACTTCTCCCCATTTCTCGAGACTGAATTTTTTACGTCCACTTGTTTTCCATTCTTCAATATGGTCTCTGAAAAACACGTCATTGCGCGCACTGGCTATAGCTCCGAAAGTTACTACCGCCTTTGGTCGGCTGTCTTTCACTGAGAATATTATAGAATCAAAACCCCCAAGTGAATGTCCGGCAATTCCTATTTTTTCAAATCCTTGGGCTTCAAGGTAGTCAAATGCCGCGCCTATATCACCAATCTGGTTTGTCACCGTCAAATTCTTGCAATCTCCTTCTGATTCAAGCATACAGTCTGAAAAGTCGAAGCGCAGGACCGCAATTCCTCTGCTCTGTATGGCTTCAGCGCTTGAGTGAAGGAGCTTCATTTCTTTGTAGCCTCCGAAGCCGTGACATAGAACGACAGCGCTTTTGCTGCCTGGAGACTCACTCAGAATTCCTACAAGCTCAAGCTCCCTCGAATTCTTAAATTTTACTTGCCTGTGCTCTCCTGTCATTATACTAAAAGAATATCTGGATCTGCAAGGTGCCTTATTATTTCACTTACGAAGCGGGCTGCATTTGCTCCGTCAAGAACTCGATGGTCAAAGGAAAGTGAAATTGGCATAAACTTTCTGACTTCAGGTTTTCCGTCTTTGCCAGGAACTATTTTGTCGTATATTTTTCCGAGTCCGAGTATTGCAACTTCTGGCGGTCTTATTATTGGCGTTGCGTAAAGTCCTCCAAGGCTTCCTATATTTGTTACTGTTATTGAGCCTCCTTGCATATCCATTATGTTTATTTTCCTTGACCTTGCAGCCTCTGCAAGATCCTGCATCTCCTTTGCAAGCGTCATGAGGGTTTTCTGCTCAGAGCGCTTTAGTACAGGTACCATAAGGCCGGCTTCTGTGTCAACTGCGAATCCTATATTGTAATATTGTTTGATGATTAGTTCTTCGTTTTCCTCGTCATAGCTGGAATTGAAATCAGGGTATTTTTTAAGAGCTCCCATCAGAGCCTTCATTATGAAGGGAAGGAAAGTAAGGTGTATTCCTTCTTCTGCAGCCGTTTCTTTTTCCGTTTTCCGGACTTCAACAAGCTCAGTTACGTCAGCCTCGTCCATATGCGTTACATGCGGTATTTCCTTCCATGACTTTTCCATCGTTTTTGCAATGGTCTTCCTTATCATGGAAAGAGGAACTCTCTTTACATAGCCGTACATGTCATATTTCCGTACAACTCTGATTTTCTTTTCGGTCTTTTCCTCTTCTGGAGCTTCTTCCTTAGTCTTCGTTTCTGGCTCTTTCTCCTCCGGAGAGGCGGCTTTTACATCCTTGATAGTTATTGCACCGGCCGGTCCGCTTCCTTTTATTGTTGAGAGCTCAACTTTCAGCTCTTTTGCAAGCTTTCTTGCGGCAGGGGCTGCCTTTATGTGATCTGAGGGTGCTGAGGATTTCCTTCCTTGAAGTCCAGCAGGAAGAACACCACTTGCTTTGGTAGAGACGTCTCCAACTATTCCAACAGATTCCTTTTCTTTCTTCTCAACTGGTTTTTCAAGTTCCACCTCTCCATCGCCTTCGTATACTACAAGAACCTCTCCTACATGTATAGTTCCTCCCTCAGGAACTTTCAGCTCTTTAATTATTCCTTCGTAAGGTGAAGGCATCTCAACAATCGCCTTGTCAGTCTCAATTTCCCCTATTATCTGGTCTTCCTCAACCTTGTCACCGGGCTTGACACTCCATTTTACAATTTTTCCTTCTGAAATTCCTTCTCCAACGTCCGGAAATTTAAATTCTTTTACCATTAGGCTCCTAGAACCTCCTTTGCTCCTGAGTAAACTCGCTTTGCATCAGGGAAGTAGCAATCTTCTCCCATCGGTAGCGGGATAACTATGTCATATCCCGTGACCCTTTTCATCGGGGCTTCAAGACTGTAGAATGCTCGTTCGTTTATTCTTGCCATAATTTCAGCTCCCATGCCACCCGTTCTCGCGGCTTCGTGGACTATTACACATCTTCCTGTCTTTTTGATGGACTCTATAATTGTATCATGGTCCAGAGGGCTTATCGTTCTTAAATCTATTACCTCGGGATTTACACCTTCTTTTGCGAGCTTTTCAGCGGCTGAAATTGTAGAGCGCATCATCGAGCCCCAACTTATCATTGTAATATCGTCTCCTTCAACGAGGACGCTGGCTTTTCCTATTGGTATTTCGTAGGCTTCTTCAGGAACTTCCTGCTTTATGCTTCTGTATAGTTTCTTCGGCTCGAGAAATATTACTGGATCTGGGTCCTTTATTGCCGAAATAAGAAGTCCTTTCGCGTCGTAAGGGGTGGATGGCATAATAACTTTCAGTCCTGGGGTGTGCGCAAAAAATACCTCAGTACTTTCAGAGTGATGCTCAAGTGCTTTGACTCCTCCTTGGCAGGGCATTCTTACAACAAGTGGGCAGGTGTATCTTCCTCTGCTTCTATTTCTCATCCTTGCTGCGTGGGAAATTATCTGCTGCATTGCCGGAAGGACGAATCCCATGAACTGCATTTCAGCCACAGGCTTGAATCCCTTTATTGCGAGCCCGATGGACGTTCCTACAATTCCTGCCTCTGCAAGTGGTGTATCAAAAACGCGCTTTTCTCCGTACTTGTCCAGCAATCCATCCGTTACTCTGAAAACGCCGCCATCAACGCCTACATCTTCTCCAAGAACAAGGACACTGTCGTCTTCCTTCATCAAATTATCAAGAGCAGAATTCAGAGCCTGAACCATGTGCATCTCTGTCATTCTTTATCCTCCTCTGCCTCTTCACAAGCTGACATTTCTTTCAGTTGCTCTTCAAGATAAGGGTACATCTCTGCGTATGTGTGCTCAAAATATGCCTTTATAGGTGGCTTGGTGAATGACTCTGCAATTTTTACTTCATTGCTCACCATTTCCTTGACTTTCTTCTGCACTTCTTCTTCGTACTTTTCCGTCCAGATTTTCTTGCTCTTTAAATATTTTCTAAATCTTAGTATTGGATCCTTTTTCTTCCATTCATCGACTTCCTTCTGGTCTCTATATTTTGTCGGGTCATCTGAGGTCGTGTGATAACCTATCCTGTAAGTGTAGCCCTCTATCATGCTCGGTCCCTTGCCTGAGCGAGCTCTTTCAAGTGCGTATTTAGTTATATTGTACATAGCAAGAACGTCATTTCCGTCAACTTTTATTCCTGGCATTTCGTATGCAATCGCTTTCTGTGCAAGTGTTTTTGAAGCAGTCTGCTTTTCTACTGGAACTGATATTGCGTACTGGTTATTGTTGCATATAAAAACAATGTTAGCCTTGAATACCGAGGCAAAATTCATCGCTTCGTGGAACTCTCCTTCTGATGTGGCTCCGTCTCCGAAATAGGTTACTGTTGCCGCCTTCTCGCCTTTCAGAGCCTGGGCCCATCCTATTCCCACTCCGTGGAGTGTTTGAGATGCGACAGGGATAGTTACAGGTAGTATGTTCATTCCCTCCGGAATAATCGCTCCATCCTCATTTCCTCTCCAGTACATGTATATATTGTGCAGATCAAGCCCTTTGACAAGGAAGACTCCATTTTCTCTGAATGAAGGAACTACCCAGTCATCCTTTTCAAGGGCAAGTGCGCTTCCTACATGGAGAGCTTCCTGTCCGGCTACTGGGGCATATGTAAGCATTCTCCCCTGCCTCTGCATGTTTACAGCTTTTTCATCAGAAACTCTGGTATAAAGCATGTAAAAGTACATATCTTTGAGCTGCTCTTCAGAGAGCTTTGGCTCGTCTCCAACTACTTTTCCGTCCTTGTCAAGAATCTGGTAAACCTTTCCTTCCAAGGGATTGAACTCTTCAAACAAATCCTTCTTCTTTGCCATTTCTCCCATCCAACATGTTTTTGATGTAATATTCTCCAGCTTTATAAGAGCTTCTAACTAATGGGCCCGATGCAACATAATCGAATCCTAGGTTAGTTCCCTCTTCTTCATAGAACTTGAATACATCAGGGTGTATGAACTCGTTTACAGGATAATGATTTTCTGTTGGCCTCAGATATTGCCCGACTGTCAGAAAGCTCACTCCAGCATCGCGCAGGTCTCCCATTGCTTGCAGTACTTGTTCCTGAGTTTCTCCAACTCCAACCATGATTGATGACTTCGTTGGCATTTTTTTGTCAATTCTCTTTACAGTTCTCAGGGTTTCAAGAGAATTAGCATAGCTGGCTCGTGGGTCTCTTATTTCGCGCTGAAGCTCTTTTACGACTTCGATGTTGTGCGCGTAAACATCTGGCTTAGCTTCAACAACATTCCGTATTTGTTTCTCATTCGCGAAGAAATCTGGTGTCAGAACCTCTACAAGTGTGCTGGGACACTTTTCCTGTATAGCCTTGATACATTTTGCAAAATGCCCGGAGCCTCCGTCAGGAAGCTCATCCCTATTCACCGAAGTTATCACGACATATTCTACTCCGAATCCCTTTATTGCCTCTGCTAAATTTTCAGGCTCTTTAGAATCAGGTGGCATTTTAGGTATTCCTGTTTTCACATTGCAAAAGCGACACGCTCTTGTACAGGTGTCACCCATTATCATAAAAGTTGCAGTCCCTTGAGTCCAGCACTCGCTAATATTCGGGCAGCTTGCTTCCTCACATACTGTTGCCACACCTGAACTCTTTACAATATCTTGTGTTTTAGAAAATCGCGTGCTAGTTGGAAGCTTAATCTTGAACCAATCTGGCTTTTTCTTGTAGTCAGCCATTTTAAAAGCTCGTACTACTCAGAGGGCTCCTCAAGGGCCCATTCTCTGAGCTTTTCATATTTTACTGCTCCACAAAGACCCTTCTTTGTTCTCAGGTTGTAGAAGTAGGGAACTCCTCCACATTTTCCTTGGTCGAGCTCCTGCAAGTAAGCTGCATTCTGTGCATTGTGCCAGACCTCTATTTTCTTAATTTTTATTCCCTCTTCTTTCTGAAGGCGCTCGGTTAAAGGGTCCATTTCGTGACAATGTGTGCACTCAGTCCCATAAAAATCTAAGAGGTAGGCTTCGCCTCCTGCCTGCGTTTCCGTTTTTACATTATCCTCTTCTTCAGCCATAATATCACCTAAAATCTATAATTTTCTAATCTATAAATACTATAGGATTTTTGCAGGACCTCCAACAGAGCAGACTAAAATGTCCGTGACTCCATGCGTTTCCCTGAATTCTGATATAAGTTGTTTTTCATGTTCTCTGTATGTATTTAGATAAGGAGTCGCTCCTGTGTCTATTGAATAATACACTGGAAATTCTTCTCTCAGCTCAGTTGTTCTGTGTATTATCTCCGCTGTTGCGGCATTCCATGCAAAAAGGCCTTCAGTTCCTGTCATAGTAACTGCGTGCAGGTTTCTTGTGTCCTGTTCGGCAAGCTTCCAAATTTTTTCGACTTCCTTGTTTTCGACAGCGTCCTTCATCTGACCTAGAGTTTTTTCAATGTAATCCAGTCTGGCTTTGAACAATGGGGATGTTTCAACTTCTACATGGGCTTTTTCAGTTACAGTTATACTCTCCACCAAAGGTACTATGATGCTCCAGTCCTTGAAGTCTTCAGGGGCTCCTATCTGTATAGAATAAGATCCGGAGTCGTCAGTTAGCCATTCAGATATTCCTCCTGTAACTGCCCTGCAGGCAGAGCCTGAGCCCAGTCTGGCTGTTTCTGAGACAAGTTTCATATCGTAATCTGCTCCTGAGGCTTCAAATGCAGCCATTGCTAGGGCGGCAAATCCTGAGGAGCTCGAGCCAAGGCCGACTCCTTGTGGAAAGGAATTTTTAGAATGTACTATGGCCGATTCTTTTGTTCCACTTAGTTCCCTCACTTTATCCAGAACTGCTACTGCCCTTTCAAATGCTCTTCCTGAAATTAAGTTTCCATCTATCTCTATCTGGTCATGTTCTCCTTCGTGAAATTCAACCGAAGTAATGCTCTCAAGCGGATCCGTGCAAACAGATATGCTTCCGTGATAGGGTATTCTTTTTACAGGATCCTTCAAACCGTGGTACTTTACCAATCCCTGCATTGGGTGCGCAGAAGCTCTTGCCATTATAATATTCCAAGTCTGTGTAGTGATATACCGACCCATACGACATGGCCGATGTATATTAGCGCGAATAATTTATTCAGCGGCACCCACTTTACAATATGATGACCTTTCCTTCTATGAAGTTTCCCTGTTGTGTGTGACAGTACAAAATATATGCTGCTATCCAGAACAAAAAGGTAGTAGAGTACTGCTTCAAATGTTAGTGCCATGACCGACTTTATGCATAAGTCTTAATAAGTTTGTCCCCTATCTCAATCTATGAAATTACTTTCTTGGAATGTAAATGGCATCCGTGCATCCCTCAAAAAGGGATTTCTCGACTTTGTAGAGAAAGAAAATCCAGATATCCTCTGTCTTCAGGAAACAAAGGCACATCCTGAGCAGGTGGATGAAATTCTTGAGGATTATCATAAGTTCTGGAATTCAGCGGAGAAAAAAGGTTATTCTGGTACTGCAATATTCTCAAAAGAAGAGCCCCTCTCTGTGACTAATGGAATCGGTATCGAGAAGCACGACAAAGAAGGGAGAGTAGTGAGCTGTGAATTTGATGATTATTTCCTGGTAAATGTCTATACTCCAAATGCCAAGGATGAACTGGCACGAATTGATTACAGAATGGACTGGGACAAGGCCTTTTTGAACTTCATAAAAACACTTGAGAAAAGCAAGCCCGTAATTACCTGTGGTGATTTCAATGTGGCGCATAAATCCATTGACCTTGCGAGACCAGAGCAAAATGAGGGGAATGCTGGCTATTCTGAGCAGGAGAGGGCGGGCTTTGATGCCTACATAAATGCTGGCTTTGTAGATAGTTTCAGAATCTTTAATCAAGAGCCTGAGAACTATTCTTGGTGGAGTTATAGAGCTATTGGAGCCAGAGACAGAAATGTCGGCTGGCGTATAGATTATTTTTTAGTTTCAGAAAGTTTTAAGGACAAAGTCAAGGCAGCGTTTATACTGAATAAAGTAATGGGTTCAGACCACTGTCCGGTGGGTATAGATCTCAAGTCCTGAGAATCTATTTTTTTCCTCTCAAATACATGTAAATTGTCTGCGCTGCAATTGAGCCCTCTGAGGCAGAAGTTATGAATTGTTTCAGGGTGCTGTTGTTTGTTATGTCTCCGGCGGCGTAGAACCCGTCTACATTTGTCGTCATTGTTTTGTCGACTTTGATAAATCCCCGGTCATCCATTTCTACATTTAGTTCTTTTACGAGCTCATTTATTGGGTTTGCCCCAATCTCTATAAAGAGCCCTTCCAATGCAAGCTCTTCACCATTATCAAGCTTGACTCCTGTGACGGTCTTTTCTCCAAGAACTTCAGTTACATTGACATTAGGTATAACTTTTACATTCTCATTTTCCAGTTTGTATACTTCCTCTGTTGTTATAGGTTCTGCTCGTATTCTGTCTCCTCTGTAAAGTACATACACTTTTTTTGCTATTGTTGAAAGAAGTAATGTACCGAGTCCTGCCGAATCTCCACCACCTACAACTCCTACAACTTTATCTTTGAAGAAGTGTGCGTCGCATGTATAACAATAACTGACGCCTTTTCCTTGTAATTTGTCTTCACCTGGTATTCCAAGCTTTCTGTGCTTCATCCCTGTTGAATAAATTACAGTTTTCCCTGCGTACTCTGATTTGTTAGTAGTAACTTTAAATCCCTCAGCTGTTTTCTCTATTTTTGTCACAGTCTCATTAATCATGGGGACTTTGTATTCCTCTACATGCTTGATGAATTTCTGCATAAGATCTATTCCAGTAATTCCTGGATCTCCTATCCAATTGTCAACTTTGTGGGCAATATTTCCAGTCCCACCCATATCTGGAGCTATAAGTATTGTGTCAAGACTGAATCTGGCGGCGTAAAGTGCTGCTCCTAATCCGGCAGATCCTCCTCCGATAACTATACAATCATGCATAAGTGCGATAAGTCTTGCTTCTATTTAAAGTTTAAAACCTATCTGGAGCCTATCGCTTTCTGTGCTTCGGCCTTTTCTTCTTGCCGACATTGCTTCCGTGTTTTGCTGGTCTTGCACCCATTTTAATCTATTTAACCTATCTCTTTCCTGTATTAAGCCTTTCTATCTACTCTTTCAATTTCCTCTTTAAGGATTTTCATTATAATCTTTCCGTCAGTTTTTCCTCGGACTTCCTTCATAACTAATCCCATGAGTGGCTGGAGAGCACGGTCTTTCTGTTCTTTTATCAATTCCTTTTTTTGTGTCACTATCTGTTTTATCAGCTTTTTCAGATCCTTCTCACTAATTGCCTTTATTCCTGCTTTTTTAACAATTGCATCAAGGTTCTTATCTGGTTTCTTAGTCCATTCCTCAAGAATTTTCGGAATAGCTTCCTTGCTGAAATTTCCTTCTGCGAGAGAATTGAAGAGTTCTGTGTAGTGCTGCTCCTGGAGTATGAATTCTTCGTCCAGTAATTTCACTGCATTAGTGAAGGTGCTAGCGATAATAACTGAGTCTGCCTTTGTTTCCTTGCTAAGTCTCTCAAACATTTTGAGGAAGTCACTTCTCTGTATTTTTTCTGCAAGATTCTGTGAGAGTCCATATTTTTTCTTGAGCTCTTCAATATATTCCCGTGGCATTTTCGGAAGGCTTTTCCGTATTTCAGATAGAAGGGCTTTCTGTATAACTTCTGGTGATAAATCTGTTTCAGGATACATTCTTGCTGAGCTGGCTATTGGTCTCATATATGAACTGTTTCCGTCAGGAAGGGCCTTTCTCGTTTCTCCGGGAATCTCTTTGGCTGCAATGAGGGCTCTGTCTGAAGCTATGCTTATACATTTTTTACAGTTTTCTTCTGCATCAGCTATAAGTATGAATGCATCTTTTTCTCCGACTCTCAGCTCTTTTCGTATTTTCTCTACTTCGCTTTCGCTTATTCCATATGCAGGGAGTTCATCAGAGTGGAAGAGTCCGCTTGCTCCATAGGCTTTTGCGTATTCTGAAAGCTCAGTTCCGAAACGCCGACCTTCCTGTATTTCTCTTCCAAGTATTCCGGCAAATCCTGAAAGCCTTGCCCCGAATACGGTTCCTCCTTTATCAATGGCGGTTCTAAGTATTTTTGATTCTGTTTTCGCAAGTGCCTTTGAAAGATTTGTTGGTCTTCCTGCAGAAATCTTTGCCTTTGAAAGCTCCTCTTTTATTTCCAGAAGAGAAGTTTGCCGTCTGATTTCACTTTCAGCATATTTTGGAATCAGATTCAGTTCCTGGACTCCTTTTATTTCTATTCTGGTGCCGTTTTTTATTGATATGTTGAGGTCCTGCCGTATGGTTCCTATTCCTCGCTTAACTTTTCCAGTTGCTCTTAACATGCCCCCAATTGTCTTTGCAACCTCTCTGGCTTCATCCGGGCTTCGTATATCCGGATCCGTTGCTATTTCTATTAAAGGAACTCCTAGTCTGTCTAGGTTATAGCCTACTTTTCCATCCTCTCTTCCAACTATTCTTGCAGAGTCTTCTTCGAGACAGATAGTCTGTATTCGTATTTCTCCATCTGCAATTTCTAGGAGTCCTCCTGTAGCTACAAGGGAAGTTCTTTGGAATCCTGTTGTGTTTGAGCCGTCTATGACAGTTTTTCTCATTACATGAAGTTCGTCGACTATTCTACTGTCTAGAAGGAGGGACATCTGTAGTGCGGTTGAAAGAGATTCTGAGTCTATCTGTTTTGGGGGCTCTTCGTCAAGCTCTACAAGGCAATTTGAATCATTGTAAAAATTATAACTGTATATATTTCCACGCACTTCTGCCTGCATTGCCGCAAGGTCAATTGTCCCGGATTCTCCTGCTACTGCCTGAAGTTTTCGTTCTACGGTGTAATCGGGATCCTCTTCCTGTGACGCACTTGGACATCTGCAAAAGAGCTTTCCAGTCTCTAATTGCTGGTGTATCTCAAGACCTATCTTCAGTTCTAGCTTCTTGTAGTCCATAATTCGGTTTTCTTTTCCGCGTTTATTTACTTATCCTATTATTGCAAGCACCAATGCTATTGAAATTGGCTGGTGTATTAGATATAGTAGGAGGGAATTTCTTCCTAGGAATGAAAGAAACTTAATTACCTTCATCTTTGAAAAGTCGGGAAGTCTGTAATGTCGTTTTCCCTTTTTATAGAATGAGTTTCCTATGAATATTCCAAAAAGGACATAGCCGAACCAGGGAAAAAGCGGGAAGTAGTCAAAGGTGTAAAAGTTTGCGGGAGCAATTCCGAGCCATAAGAGAGAGTAAGTCTGGACTCGTGTTTCCATCATTATAATCCCTGCAAACAGAGCAAGTAATCCTACAACAAAGGCAGATTTCCTTCTTGCCAGGAATGGATAAGCAAGTATTACTGAAAGGCCGATGAAGTGCAATATCCCAAAGTAGATGGTTCCCTCTTCCAGAAATATCCAGGTCACAGCTGTTATAAGAAGTCCCCAGCTGAATATTTTGAGGCCTCTCCTTGTGTAGTGCTCGAGGCTCCTCCTATTTCGGTTGTAGCTTAGTGTGAGAGATATTCCTACAAGCAATATGAATGTCAGCGCTATTGACCGTGCGAAAATCCACCATCCACCTTGTCCTATTTTCCATCCCAGGCTTCCAAAGTAGTTAAGGTCGAACAAAAAATGAAAGGCTATCATTGCAGTTATTGCAATTCCTCTCAGAGCGTCAATTTCCCACAGGCGATCTTTTTCCATTAATATAGGAAGGATTCAGGTCGTATCCTTTCATTTATTTCACCAGAAATGTTCTCAAGCATCTTCTCCTCAACTTCAGAACGCTTGAAATTTCCCAGAGCCCAGGCAAGCTTTACATAAGCTGTTTCTGGTAGCATATCCTTGAGGTAGATAACTCCTGCATTTTTTAGAAGCCTTCCAGCGCTGTAAATCATTGAGTCTGTTGTTCCATAAAGTGCTTGACTTGTCATTCCTACAAAGATTCCACTGTCAACAGCATTTTCGACAGACTTTAACCAGCTGTCTTTCTTGTCCAGGGCTTGAGTTGCGACATGTCCGAATCCAGTTCCGGCTATTATAATTCCTTTGTACTTTTTATCTATGTAGTGTTCAAGAATTTCCGGTCGGGCTCCAGGATATGAGTGAATAAGCGCTACCTTTTCCTCTACTTTGTCAAGGAGCTTCGGTTTTCCACTGCTCCTTTCGCTGTACTGTGCTCCCGTCATTACTAAATTTCCGTCGGGCCAGATTTTTGCAATGGGCTCGTCATTTATAGGTCTGAATGCATCCCTCCTGGAGGTGTGCATTTTTCTGACTTTTGTTCCTTTGCTTGCTATGCAGTATTCGTCAGAGCTCCCTGCGTGCATAACTATTGCAACTTCTGCAATGTCTGAAAGACAGTAATGTGTAGCGCATAGCATGTTCATCAGTCCGTCAAAACTTCCTCTGTCCGCTGATCTTTGGGCTCCGACAACTGCGATGGGCTTGTTTAATCCCTGTATCATGAACGAGAGTGCAGCAGAAGTATAGTGAAGTGTGTCAGTTCCGTGCGTTACTATTACTCCTTCTGTATCTTTGCTAAGTTCGCTGTAAACTTCCTTGGCTATTTTAGACCAGTCTTTGTGGCTTATGTCCTCGCTGAGAAGGCTGAAAGGCTGTTTTATATCACTTATCTGTGCAATTTCTGCAAGTTTTGGCATTCCTGCAAGAAGCTCTTCCCCTGTTTTGAATGGAGAAACGCCTCCTGTTTTGTAATCAACCTTTGATGTTATGGTTCCCCCTGTTGATACGACAGAGATTTTTGGAAGCCCTTTTCTGGCCTTTACTCTGACTTTTGGAGCTCGTGTCTTTCTACTTTCTGGTACTCGTTCAATTTTTGAAATATCTTTTTTTGAAATTCCTATATTGTAGCCTGAATTCAACTTAAGTACTATGTGTTCTTTGTCAGACAACTCACTCCGTGGCATTAAAATGCCTTCGTAGCTGGCTTTCCGTGTTTTTATTTTAACCTTGTCGCCGATACTTGGCTGAGCCATATCCAACATATATTTATTCTTGTTATATACTTATTGAGTATGACTCTTGAAAAGGAGATGGCTTCTCGAGCTAAAAGGATTGATGCAGCTATTGAGGCGGCTCTTGAGGGTAGCCTTGAGCAGCTTTCCGGTCCAATGAAGTATCATACTCTTTCCGGAGGGAAGAGGGTTCGTCCTATTCTATGCATCTTAGCCTGCGAGCTGTCTGGAGGAAGTCCTGACGAAGCAGTTCATGCTGCAAGTGCTCTTGAGCTTGCACATTCCTTTTCATTGGTTCATGATGATATAGTGGATGCGGATGATTTGCGCCGAGGCAAGGAAAGTCTCTGGAAAAAATACGGAAACTCGGTTGCAATAAATTCTGGTGACGGTCTGTTTTCCCTTTCCTACTGTGAGATTCTGAAAACTGATGCAGATTCTGATATTTTAGTCCGTGTAATGAAGGAATTTTCAAAAGGTATTATCAAAATGTGCGAAGGCCAGTCACTTGACCTGGATTTTGAGAGCCGTGAAAAGGTCTCCCTTGACGAGTATATTGAAATGTCCTCTCTGAAGACTGGTGCTTTTCTTGAGGCTTCAGCCTTAATTGGGGGGATTCTTGGAGGAGCTTCAGATGCCCAGCTTGAAGCTCTTTCTCTATATTCAAAAAACTGGGGTCTTGCTTTCCAGCTCTGGGATGATTTTATAGATTTCTCTTCAGAGAGTACGGGAAAAACACAAAATTCGGATATCAAAAAAGGCAAGAAAACAAGTGTGGTATGTCACGCTCTTTCAAGCCTGGAGTCTGAAGACAGAAAAAAGCTTCTTGAGATACTAAACACCTCTTCAGAAAGCACTTCAGATGAGCTTGTTCTTGAAGCAGTTTCTCTCCTTGAAAAAAGTGGCTCAATTGATTTTGTAAGGCAAATGGCAGAGGAACTCTTAAGTGAGGCCAAATCTGCTCTAGACGCTTTTCCGGACTCAGAGCTCAAAAATATCCTTTTAGAATTCGCTGACTATTGCATAAAGAGGGAATTTTGATTTCTGGATTTCAGTGCGAGAGCTGCTGAAAGCATTAGAAAGCCGGTCCACATCAGTATCTTTCCAAGTTCTTTGTTCAGAATTATTCCTTGTACTGGTAGATTGATTGCTGCCTGAGCCGGTATAGCATCCACCTTGGAAACTTCCTCATCAAGTTCTTCCTCAGCTTCAGCGATTTCTTCTATTTCTGACAAAGAAACGAGTGTTAAATTTTCTCCGACAAAAATTTCAACTAGATTTACTTCAACTGAGAAAACAAAAGTGGAGTGACTTCCTCCGTCGCTGGCAAGAATTGCTATAGAGTGTAGTCCTCTTCCTGAAGCATTGACAGTGAGCTTTGTTCCATTCAGAGAATATTTTAGTGGGCTCGCAACTACAAATGAAACGTCCTTGGAAAATCTTCCTGTCGAGTTCAAATCTATTTCAATTACATCCCCCTGGGCTATCGAAAAATCTGCGGCTAGTGCCGGACTGCTTATTAGTGCAAGAGCCGCTAAAGTGAAAATCGGCCATCTCATAAGTATTCTCTTGGCTGGGCACTTAAAAATATTGTTTAACTTTCAGAGTTTATATTATTCGAAAACCTTTTCTACTAACCAGTCCGGGTTGAATTCTTCAATATCCTCATAACCTTGCCCGGTTCCGAGATAAATTATTGGCTTTTCTGTCATATGGCTTATTGATATACAGGCTCCGCCTTTTACGTCACAATCTGCCTTTGTCAGAACAGAGGCGTCTATTCCTACTGCCTCGTTGAAGCTTTTTGCCTGCTCTGCCGCGTCATTTCCTGTCAGAGAGTCTCCGACAAAAATTGTTATATCTGGATTATTTACTCTCACAACTTTTTTTAGCTCATCCATCAAATTTAAGTCGGCATGAGAGCGTCCAGCTGTATCGCCAAGGACAACATCAATTCCCTTTGCCTTCGCATGCTCAACTGCGTCATAAATTACTGCCGCGGCATCGGAACCTCTCTGCTGCTTCACAATTGGAACTTTAAGAGCCTTTGCGTGGACGTCCAGTTGCTCTATTGCCGCTGCTCTGAATGTGTCACCTGCTGCCATAAGTACTGAAATTCCTTTGTTCTGAAGAACTTGTGCAAACTTTCCAATTGTCATAGTTTTTCCGGATCCATTGAATCCAACGAACAATATCAATGTCGGTCCTCCTTCCTTTTCCCGTATTTTTTCTATAATATCCAAGTCTCCGACCTCGAGCGTATTTTCGATAGCTGCTTTTAGAGCGCTTGTTATGGCCTTTTCTGCTGTTTCTCCTTTCTTCAAATCTGTTTCAAGAAGTCTCTCTTTTGTATCCTCTGTGATTCTCTCAGTTACTTCCTTTGCAACATCGTTTTCAAGAAGAGCAAGCTCAAGCTCCCATAATATGCTATCAAGGCTCTTTTCTGAAATGTGCCTCCTTGTTATTTTTTTGAGAATGCTTCGTTTTTTTCGCGGCTTTTCAGCTTTGGAATCTTCGGTTTTCTTCTCTTCTTCAACTTCCTCTTCTGCGTCTTTTTTGGATTTCTTCTTCTTTTCTTTTGGTTTTTTCTTAGTATCCTCTTTAATCTCTTCAATCTCCTCTTCAACAAGAACTTCCTCTTCTACTTCCTCTGTTTCTGCCTCTTTTCCGGCTTTGTCGAAAAAGCCCTTTAGCTTCTTTTTAAGATTTCCAAACATAATTAATCATACGACTCCTGCTTATTAGTCTTTA
>DVAE01000010.1 GCA_014189675.1 Candidatus Undinarchaeales archaeon SRR5007147.bin71
CCTCTTCCTTGGCTCCTTCAGCGCCCTCTTCCTTGGCTCCTTCAGCGCCCTCTTCCTTGGCTCCTTCAGCGCCCTCTTCTCCTTCAGCAGGCTCCTCCTCCTTAGGCAAGAGCTCTAGTATGAGATTGTTTGGAATTCCTGCTTCCTTGAGTGCAGCTCGTACTTCATCGTCAGGTTTGCCCTTGAGCGCTCCGATTAATTCCTTTGCCTTTGCTTCGTTCTCTTCGCGCATCTTTTCAGCTTCTTCTGCAAGTCTTATCTTATCTTCCTCAATCTTCTGTAGCTCTGCTTCGGAAAGCTCTGTCTTCCCAGATTCAATCTTTTCGTCGTACATTCCATCGTCAATATCCTTAAGTGTTTCAGGAGCTGGTTTTCCCTGAATTAGTATACCCATCGCCTGGCAAGTACCAATAACGGTTTTGACGCCGGCCTTCCTTGAACCAGCCATAAGAGAACTTTCCTTCATCATAGCAATCTTAATTGCCTGTTCTATAACCATATCCGCCACTTTTTCAGTGCTTGGAGAGCCAGAACCCTTCTCTAAATTCAATTCCTTCTTGATAAGAGCAGATACCGGAGGACTTCCAACTTCAATCTCGAAAGCTCTAGTTTTGGGATCAACTGTTACGAGCACAGGAACTCGCATGCCTGAGAACTCCTTAGTTGCCTCGTTTATTTTTTCAACAACCTGATTGACTGGAACTCCAAGAGGTCCAAGAGCTGGACCCAGAGGTGGCCCGGCACTTGCCTGTCCGCCTGTTACCAAAGTCTTTATCTGGTTTGACATATTATCCTGGTACTGGGAAATCTCCGCCAGAGGAACTTTCCTCTGAATTTCCTTCTGATACTTCTCCTTTAGTTTCTTTTTCCGCTCCTTCAGGCTCAACCTTTTCGAGGACCCTTACAGATTCTGCAGGAACTGTTATTGGAATAGCGATAGTTGCCTCGAGCAACTCAATTGTTATTTCATTCTTTGTCGTATCAATTCTTGTTATCCTTGCCTTTTCTCCCTTGAAAGGCCCATTGATAACCTCAACAATGTAACCTTCAACGAGGTTCGTAACAGCCAGTTTTGGCTTGAGGAAATGTTGTATCTCATCGAGGTTTGCCTCGCCCGAAACCAGACCTCTGGCGTGGGCTACACCACGATATGCTTTGTCAATATCGGCTCGGTCCCCTTCAACTAAGATGTAACTCTTCAGACCGGAAACTATTATTGAAGAGATGTTGTAGCCTTCCTTCTCAACGCGGTCAGCTAGCTTGCTGGCTACGTTTTTCTCCTTATTAGCTGTTGTTCTTATAGCGTAGATTCCCATTTTACTGTAAAGACTCCATTAAGTTAATAGACAAAATAAGTCCTGTCTCTTATCTGACAACCCGTATATATATTTAACCTTCAAAATAGGCGGGCAAGGAGCTTTATTATGAATCCTAGGAATCCTATGAGAAAAATGCCCAGACCTGTGACTTTCAAAATTGTTTTGAACTCGTGACCGCCCGGCTTCTTAGCAATCCTCATTATTCGGACATACTTTTGAAGTTTATCGTTCAGTTTTCCCATCAGAGGAACTCAATGCCGTATTCCTTTTCCATCTTGGACTTGTAGACCTTCTTCTCTTCAGAAGTTTCAGGTCCAAGAATTTGCTGCTGTGGTTTGAGACCTGTTATGACCAGCATGGTCCTCAAGGTGTTTTGGAAATCAGGGTCGATTCTAGATCCCCAGATTATCTTTGCATTGGGATCGAGTTTGTCTGAAACAGTCTCCATAACAATCCTAGCGTCCTGTAGAGACATGTCCGGACCGCCGATTACATTTATCAGTGCTCCAGTTGCCCCAGTTATATCCACATCAAGTAGAGGGTTTGAAAGAGCCTTCTCAACAGCGTCGCGAGCTCTATCATCAGTATCGGACTCACCAAGACCAATCATTGCTGTACCTCCATTAGACATAATAGTCCTTATGTCAGCAAAGTCCAAGTTAACCAATCCTTCCTTAGTAACTAGTTCAGTAATACCCTTAACAGCATTTACAAGAACTTCATCAGCAACTTTGAAAGCCGCATTGAGTGGAAGTTCAGGAACAATTTCCAAAAGCTTGTCGTTTGGAATAACAATTACTGTGTCTGTGTGTTCCCTGAGCTGCTTGAGACCTGCCTGCGCATTGTCCCATCGAACAGCTCCCTCGATGCTGAATGGCATCGTGACGATTCCAATTGTCAGAGCCTTTTCCTTCTTTGCAAGCTCTGATAGGACAGGCAAAGAACCGGTTCCGGTTCCTCCACCGAGTCCACAAGTAACAAATACAAGATCAGAGCCCTTAATTAGTTCCTTAAGCTCTTTTTCATCTTCCTTGGCAGCTTCCATTCCAAGATCAGGGTTGCTTCCAGCCCCGAGACCGCCAGTAACGTCCTTTCCGATAAGAACTTTCTGGTCAGCTTCTGTATAAAGAAGGTCCTGAGCATCTGTGTTGACGGCTATGCACTCTGCACCATCAATGCCAACCTCCATAAGTCTGTTTATTGTGTTATTTCCGGCTCCGCCGGCTCCAAGAACTTTAATTGAAGTTTTCTTTGCCTGTACCACTTCTTCAAGACCTGAGTCTGAAGATAGAGTATATACGTTGCCGTTGCCTTCGGCCTTGTTTTCAGTTGTAGAATCCATTTACTTCTCCCACGCTCGATTATTCAAACACATCAATGAAAGTAACTTTTTTTATTTCACTGATGTAGTTCAATATATCTCTTGATACTATAGGCTTAATCATACTTATATATCTTCTGGTGTTTTCGTCATTTGGCGTCCTAATTTCTGCATTTCCTGAAATGATTTTTATGTCAAGATCCTTCAAATCCAGCTTAGGAAGATGAAGATAAAAGAAGGACAGCACCTGTTCCTTCTGGTCTGTTACTTTTCCTTTTACTTCGATTTCATATTCAAGTTCTTTTCCTGCAAGAGGATGATTAAAATCAACATTTATTCTTCCACCACTTACAGTTTTAACTATTCCCTGTCTTCCTCCGACTTCCACAGGCATTCCCGGAACAGGATTCATTCTGCTTCTCTTGAATACACTTCGTGGAACCAGTTTTACCAAGTCAGAATCCTTCGATCCGAAGGCATCCTCCTTACTTATTGTGATTTTTTTCTTGTCTCCGACACTTAGACTTGTGAGCTCCTTGTCAAGTCCTGGAAGAACGTGACCGGCTCCGACTACAAGAGTTATAGTACCGAATTTTGAATCTTCATTGTAGATGTTTTCCTTCTTTGCAAGGACCTCATTAGTGGTATCAAAAACCCGCCCAGTATCTTTCTCTGAACCAGTATAATCTACCTTTATGAAATCCCCTTTTGAAATCTTGTCTGCCATGCCGTTTTAACTCGTGAGCTTTTTATTTAAAGGTTTCTGAGAATATATAACATAGCCGGACAAAGACAATATATGAAAATAATACGTGACCCCATACACGGGAATCTTGCAATTTCAAGGGACGAGCTCCAAGTTCTCGATGCACCGGAGATGCAAAGGCTTCGAAGAGTCCGGCAATTGGGATTTGTTTATTTTGTTTATCCCTCTGCAACCCACAGCAGATTCGAACATTCACTCGGAGCTTTCCATGTAGCAGGTAGAATAGCAAAAGCGGTTGGATTGGAAAATGATGAAGCTGAACAAGTAAAACTTGCAGCCCTACTTCACGATATTGGACACGGACCATATTCACACAGCTCTGAAATTGCATCTAATTTTTTCAAAAAAACAACTCATGAGATGTACACAAGTAAACTAATAAAAAAATCTGCAGTTTCCGACGCCCTGAAAGATGCTGGACATAATCCTGATGAAATAGCAAAAATTGCAACAGGACGTAAAAAACCGAACAGTGACATTGTATCAGGGGATATAGACGCGGACAGGATGGACTACCTTATGCGTGATTCCTATTACACAGGAGCGGCATATGGAATTGTCGACCTGGACCACCTTCTCCTGAAGCTTATGATGACCAAACAAGGGCTGGTAGTGGATGAAGAAGGTCTTTCTGCAGTTGAGTCGATGCTGATAGCACGCTATCTTATGTATCCGGCAGTTTACAGTCACAAGACTTCCAGAATTGCGGACGCGATGTTCACAAATGCCCTAATAGAATGCCTTCAGGAAAAGGCTTTCACAATTGATGAATTGTTCAGGATGGATGACGCTGAAGTATTCCAGAAAATAAGATCACACGGAGGAGGAGGGGAAAGTCTTTTGGACAGTATCGAGAGAAGAGACTTGCACAAAGCGGCACTGAGACTTTCCAAGGAAGACTTCGGAAAAAGTTTTGAAGAGATTATGAGCCTGAAATCTGACATAAAAAATCTAAAGAAGTTGGAAGCAGAAATTACAGAAGAGTGTGGACTGGAAAGAAACGAGTTGCTCCTTGAGGTCCCCCAGCCCCAATATACGAAGGAAGTAAAAACTTTAATATCAGATTCTGGAAAGCTTAAGAAGCTTGAAGAATTCTCACCGCTTGTAAAAGCACTTCAGGAGGCTCAGTGGAAATATTGGAACGTGGGAGTCTACGCATCGGCAGGAAAGCTAAAAACGGTTTCAAAAAAAGCTAAGGATATTCTATTAGGAATATGAAGCACGGAGCCCTACTTGTTGTACACCCTCAGAATAATGGGGAGTGCCCAGGAAAGACTTAGTTATAGACAAAGAGAATATTAGAAAATTAAAACCGTCGGACTTTTTGGACTGGCTTTAGAACATTATTTTATAAAAATAGAATCATCAAGGCCATACCAGCCATTGTTATATCTTCAAATAAAGTAAACTTAGTCAGAGGTATTTTGACCAATGTACCCAAGCAAGCGCACTTAACTGGATTTTTTGACAATAAATTTTGAGCAACTCCGACAGTTCCGATGGCCATAATTACAAATGTTACATAGGCAGCGATAGTTATTTGCCATGTCAGCAGGTAGGAGATACCCAAACCGAGCTCAATTAGAGGATAAATGTGAGCATACACTTGACTTTTCTTTGCAATTATATCATACATAGAAAATGCCTGTGCAAAGCCTTTCCAATCTGCAATTTTAAGGAGAGATACTGCAACAAAAAATACTCCCATAAACAATATCATGTAGCCAGTCATTTGCAATACTGCCGCCAAGCCAATTAGCAGAACTGCAATTACTGAATAAAGACTTGCTTTGAACCACGGCTGACTCATAAGTGCAGGTCTGCTTTCATATTTTTCAATGCAGTTCTGGCTGCAGAAATAGTAGCCGTGTTTTTCTATAGTTCCAAGCATTCCACATATTGGATCTTTTTTAGACATAATAATCAGTCAGATTTGAAATTATTGTGTACTTGCTCCCAGTTTATGACATTGAAGAAGGCATCAATATAATCAGCGCGCCTGTTCTGGTACTTTAGATAGTAGGCATGTTCCCAGACATCAATTGTAAGAACTGGTTTAAGACCCTGGCTTAGCGGAGTGTCCTGATTGGAGCTTTCTGTGATACTGAGTTTTCCGGAATCAAGAACCAGCCATGCCCAGCCTGAGCCGAAAACAGAGCTGGCAGCCTTGGTAAATTCTCCCTTGAAAGAATCAAAGCTTCCAAAGTCATTCTTAAGAACTTCCATAAAAGGCTCAGGGATTTCAACATCTTTTTCGAGAAGTGTCCAGAAGAAAGTGTGATTGGCGTGACCTCCGCCATGGTTAATAACATTTTGTCTTATATCATCCGGAATGGCTGACAAATCTTTTAGAAGCTCCGATGGCGACAGCTTTGCAAGCTCGTCCTGGCCATCAAGAGCTTTGTTGAGATTATTTACATAGGCCTGATGATGCTTGGAATGGTGTATCTCCATAGTCTGTGCATCTATAAAGGGTTCCAGCGCGTCGTATGCGTAATTGAGTTTCGGAAGTTCGTGGCTCGCCATAAACTGAATATGAAATATCTTAATATAAAGCTTGTGATAGCCCCGACCGGATTCGAACCAGTGTCACGAGATTCAGAGTCTCGTATGATTGACCACTACACTACGGGGCTATATCTCTCAATAATGATGAACTAGCTGCTTAAATAATATTTCTTGACTACTGAGCAAGACTTCCAGTCTTTGTTGACTGAGACCAGTGCAGAACGCCTTCTCCGCCCATTAGTTCAGCGACTCGGTCCACAAGACTTCCGAATATCAGACGCAGGTCAGACAGGCTACCACCCGTGGAAGAAAGCATTACTCCGTCCCTTTTGTTGTCCCCAGTTCCGACAAGAATTGTCAGATCAGAATCTGACTTCCACGGAACTGTTCTGAGAAAACGCTTCTTTTTTCCTCGGAGTTTTACTGAGTATTTTATGAATTTAAAACCTTCAAGAGTTGTGCCCTTTTTTCCCGAGCCTTTGTCATAAGCAGAGAGGGAAATTTTTGTCGGACTTATTCTCATTTTCTTGAGAGTCTTCGCAACCTGAGACTCAAAATTTGAACTGGAAATCTCCTTCATAAAATTAGAAACTGAGCCTGATTCCCTTGGAACCATCAAAAGTCCGAATTCATCACCCATAGTCGTTAAATAGGTGTTGCAACGCTTTTATATTGTTTATGGAAGCTGAAGTTCTGAGGCTCGGACACCGTGCACATAGAGATGCCCGCGTATCAACGCATATAGGATTGGTAGCGCGCGCTCTTGGAGCTTCCAAGCTGCATTACAGCGGCCAGAAAGACGACTCGCTTGAGAAGAGCATAAATGATATAACTAGCAGATGGGGAGGAGATTTTGAGGCAGACTACGTAAAGAACTGGAAGGAATTTGCAAAGGAATTTGACGGCCTAAAAGTGCATCTGACTATGTATGGAGAACTAGTTCAGACTAAGATTTCCGAAATGAATGGGAAAAAAGTTCTTATAATATTAGGAGGGCAGAAAGTTCCTGGAGAGGTCTATGACATCGCAGATTACAATATTGCTGTGACAGGACAGCCTCATTCAGAGATAGCTGCTCTGGCAGTATTCCTTGACCGACATTCCAGAGGAAAAGCACTGGAAACAGAATTCCCTGATGCAAATATTTCTGTAAAACCATCTGAACGGGGAAAGGATATAGTGAAAAAATGAAAATAAAGATTGTAAGAAAAGAGGGAGAGAAGCGCATTGAGCTACCTGAAGGCGCTACGGCCAGTGATATTTTCGGAAAGCTTGGAGAAAGTTCTGAGACATATATAATAAAACGGGCAAAGGAAGTTATAATTGGTGAAGAGCCTCTGTCAGACGGCGATGAGCTCGAGCTAATAAAAATTATTTCAGGTGGATAAATGAACTGCGACAAGTGCCAAAATCCTGCAGTTGCCCATCTAAGGTATTCAGATATAAGGCTTTGTAAGAACCATTTCATTGGACTTACAACAGACAGAATACGCAAAACAATTAACAAAAATAAATTTTTTGAACGGGGAGACAGAGTAGCAGTCGCTGTTTCCGGAGGAAAGGATTCTATAGTAACCATTAGAGCACTTCATGATATATCCAAAAAAAGAGGACTCGAAATTGTCGGAGTAACTATAGACGAAGGAATTGCAGGCTACAGACCTGAAAGCATAGACATTGCTGAAAGGACCTACAAGGAACTTGGAGTTGATTACACCATACTGACCTATAAAGATAGAGTTGGAAAACCCCTCGACAAAATAATGGAGAGACCGGACATAAGCAGGGCATGTGAATATTGTGGTGTTTTCAGAAGAAGATTAATTGAAGACGGTGCTAGAGAAATGGGAGCTGACAAGATAGCAACAGGACATAATCTCGACGATGAAGCACAAAGCATATTTATGAACTACATAAGGAGTGAGTTCCCCCGAATAGCAAGAAGTGGGCCCAAGACTGCAAACAAAGAAGGATTCATACCACGAGTAAAACCTCTGTGCAATATACCAGAAAAGGAAGTAGGACTTTACGCGATATTGAAGGGCTATGAAATCCATGAAGACGAGTGCCCAAATGCAGCAAACGCATTCAGGCTGAATATTAGAGACCACATGAACCTTATTGAAGATAAGTACCCAGGATTTAAATTTGGGATTTACAACAGTGCGGAAAACCTCAGAAGCATTCTGTCAGATATTAATATAGAGAAAAATACATTAAAAAAGTGTGAAAATTGCGGACAAAACACATCAGGAAAAATTTGCAAATTCTGCGAGCTCAAGGCTGACGCACGAAAGAAATAGGTGGCACGGCATCCGGAAATCGCCTGACACTTCTGCGGCCGCTAGCCTTGAAAAAAGGCTCCACCCCGCGACCCCGCGAGCATTAACAGAACCTGTTAGGGCTGCTTCCTTCCGGACCTGACCCGTTTGGCAGGAACGCCAATCCCGAGGGACGAGGCTTCGACACCAAATTTCAAGACGGCTACAAAAACGCCAATCTCTCCCCGGCACTCAGCTCCACCATAAAGCCCATTTGTGGTTACAAGGTAGGACTACTCCCCCAGCCTAGCCGCGCCAGTAAATTAGTTGATTAGCCAGTATAAAAAGCTTGAGAGTTCTACTCGTAGAGGAGCTCGAATTCAAATCTTGTGTCCTTTTTGATTTTTCCAAGTTTGGCATGTATTGAGCGACCTTTTCTCTCTAAACGCTCCCCATTCAAAATAACAACGAGTTTCGGATCACTTCCAGGCTCTGAAAACTCGCATTCCTCTCCTTTTGGAATCTGAAGAGGGTAGTCGGTTTGAGGCTCGCGACTTTTACGGGATTCTGTTTCAAGACGTATGTATTGTTTCTGAGCGCCTGAGGTAACAAGAAATTCTTTGTGATCTGGTCTGAAAAAAGCCCTTGCAAAGTCATTGCCAGGAGTAAACACAAAAGTTGCAGTCACTGTTTCCACGGATTCAGGAGGACGCCTTCGGCTCAAAATACCCATAACAAAGAATATGTGACTATGATATTTATAGCTTCACACAAAGTTTAATAGGAGAGAAAGTCAGTACTTTTTAGTTCTGCCGCGGTCGCATAACCTGGTATTGCGCTGGTCTTGAAAACCAGTTTCCTTTTGGATATGCAGGTTCAAATCCTGCCCGCGGCGCTTGAGTTAGTTCACAAATGACGCGGGGTTATTCACGAAGTGAATCTGACCCGCGGCGCTTGAGTTAGTTCACAAATGACGCGGGGTTATTCACGAAGTGAATCTGACCCGCGGCGCTTAGCCCTTTTCCCCTCATAACTTACATAAACATCTAAGAACAAAAGAAATGCGTGGAAAAGAAGCACTACCTTATAATCGGCGCAGGTATAATAGGGAGCTCTATAGCCAGGGAAATTTCACGAAGAGGACTTGGAAAAGTAACAGTTCTTGAGAAGGAAGGGAATCTTGGGATGCACGCATCCGGAAGAAACAGCGGTGTTGTACACTCAGGAATTAACCAGAAGCCAGGAAGTATAAAAGCAGAGCTTTGTTTGAAAGGAAATCTACTTCTTAAACAGTTCTGCAGGAAACACAAAGTACGTGTAGAGGAAGTAGGGACTTTAGTTATTTCAAACTCAGATGAAGATGATAAAATTCTTGAGAAGCTTATGTCGATGGGAAAGAAGGTGGGAGTCCGAGGACTTAAGATAATAAACTCTGACGAACTGAAAAAGAGAGAGCCAGAAGTTGTGGGAAGAAAAGCGCTTTTGTCCACGTCAGGAGCAATTGTTGACAGCGTCGGATTTCTTGAGGCCGTTGTAAAAGACGCTAAGAAACACGGAGCGGAATTCATCATGGACTCAAAAGTAACTGGAATTCGAGGAAACTCTGTGAAAACTAGGAAAGGAGTTTTTGAAGCAGACCATATAATCAACTGCGCCGGACTTTATTCAGATAAAATAGCACATATGATGGGCTCCGGCAGAGGAATACGGATAGTTCCATTTCGTGGAGAGTACATGGAAGTAGAAAACCTAGACATACGCTCAATGGTTTACCAGGCTCCAGATCTTAATTTCCCCTTCCTTAAAGTTCATTTAACGAAGACCGTTGACGGAAAGGTCCTTGCAGGACCGACAGCAACTCTTGCTCTAGGGAGGGAGGCCTACAGGAAGGGGATAAACCCTGGTGAATTTATAGGAATGGCAAGCTCAGTGAATTTCCTGCGACTCCTCTTTGGGAAAAACTTCCGAAAGCTCGTGGCAGAAAATGCTAAAGTTACAGTCTCCAAGAAGGCATTTCTTAAGGAAATACGAAGAATTAGTCCATCTGTCCAGAAAGGAGATTTGAAGAAGCACCCACCAGGAATAAGGGCCCAGCCAGTTAACCGGAAGGGAGAAATAGTAAACGATATGCTTGTTGAGTTCACGGATGATGCAACGCACATACTAAATGCTGTTTCACCAGGACTTACCGCAAGCCTTTCCTTTGCTGAGTACGTGGTGGACAGAATAAAGCGGAAATAAGATATAAAAGCAGTGGAGAGCTAAAGAAGGGTATGGAAAATCCACACTATATTTGCACAGGGGGATGCGGAGGAGCTTCAGAAGAACAGAAAAACTGCGGAGCTGAGGACTGCAAAAATTATGACATGCCCCTTGAAGAGTGCAAGTGCACGGACGGACGACACATACCAGAATAGGCCTGATTAATTATATATAATGCCTGAACCACCGACTTAATATGGCAAGCGATCTAGGTCTTACTGGACTTTATGTAACAGCGAACGCCATGTTTATTGAGATACTGACGAAGACTGGCTCATGGCTTCTTATTTCAGGACTCGCGATTATTATACTGACAGCGTTTTATATAAAAAGAAAGAGAAAACAGCAAGGATAGATATAAATAGAAGAGTTTTCACTATTTTTGAGTAGTAAAATACCATGGAATATATAATAAGTCAGATGACAGAAGTTGTAAGATTCAATCTATTTGGCTCTCATTACATGATGGAAATGTGGTCGCTTGCAATGATTCTTGGAATATTTACATACCTGCAGACAGTCATTCTTACAGGCTCAGTTCCCATGAGTAGCATGCGAGGAAAGCTTAAACGGGTTTTTGGTCTTGTAGTAATAAGTCCCATATTTGAAGAAATAATATTCAGAATGGTTCTGATTAGTGCGCTTTACGGGTTTTTCGGAGCGTGGCTTCCCGCGATACTTGTATCAGCAGTAATGTTTGGAGGAGCTCACACATTCTATGGGAGGACACGTTTTGTTGACTCTACAATAACAGGACTTGTATTTGGCTGGGCATTCGTAAGCTTCGGAATATTTGTTCCGATACTTGCTCACGCTACTCACAACGCTTTGGCATCAATAAGATGATAAAAACAAAACTTTTTGAATTTATGTATGGAATGGACCTTTGGAGTATTCCAATAGTTCTGGCTTTGCTGGCAACAGCCTTTTCAGTTCCACTGAGAATGTGGATATTCAACGGAAGAAATTACTACTCCACTTTCAAAGGCAAGTTCAGAGGATTTGTTTTCTACAGCACAATAATGGAAGAGCTTGCACTTAGACTGATAATGCTTCCTATTCTGGTCGGGATGTTTGGACTCCTTGGAGGAATAAGCGCTCTGACGATTTCTTACATGGCATATTATGCAATAGTGTATGGTCCTGTGTTTGCAGCAGACGCTCTGGTGATAGGTGTGCTTTTCAGCTATGCTTACATAGATTTTGGACTTCCAGTGGTTATAGCGGCCCATCTATTCTACAAAATGCTTAACGCAACATTCTGAGGAAAACTTTAAATGCTTGATAACTCACTTAGTAGAGTCATGGCAAGAAAGGAAAACTCTGAAGAAGTGGAAAAAGCAAACGGAGATTTGGTGGAGCTTGAAGGAATTCACTTTGACAATGTTCTCAGAAGCATTGATTCCCATATAGGAGATGTTTTTGATACAGACAGTCTGCAGAAGCAATTTCTGAGTACCGTCGAGAGTTTGAAAGAGAAGGAAATAAAAATGAGGGAAATTCTTCTTCTTATGAATGGGGCGAGGAAAACTCTGAATGAAGAGCTCAGCCACCGAGTTAAAACTGAACACAGCCTTTCTGAGAATCTCGCTGCATTGAGGCAAGAAAAGGAACGAATGGGGGAGCTACTTCTTTTGCACGAGCAGGAGATATATACCGCACAGGAAGAGCAGAAAAAACTTGAGAAACTGACTGAAAACCTTTCGCTGGCACTTGTTGATATGCAGAACAAGCTGGCAGAAAATGGTCAGGCTCCTAGAAAGTAGACTTTTATCAGGGCGAACGCGAATATTATAGCGAACAGAACCCCCATAACTATAATAAATTGTAGAAGAACTTTTTTACTCATCAGACTGCAATCAGTGTTGAAGTGTTTGACACTTCGTCGAGGGCACGAATTTTGTCAAGAATTACGGAATTAAGATCCTCCAGAGTTTCTGCCTGAATTTTAGCGATTATATCATAGTCCCCGTAAACAACAGAGACATCAACAACTTCCTCAAGCTTAGACAATTCTCTAATAACAGACCGCTCAGTGCCAGTCTTCGACATTATAAGTATGAATGCGTTTACCATCAGTCCACTTAAGCTAAAACTGGAAGCTTTCTATAAATACTTTGTCAGTTTCTCAACTCGTTCCTGACCAAGTGTTTTCAAAAACGAGGCGAGACGGGGTCCTTTTTCCTTTCCAAGAAGAACCTTGTAGAAGCTTCTGAAAAAAATTCGGGGACTGCTAAGTTCTTTCGCAGTTTCATATATTAGAGATTCAAGTTCTTTCTCAGATGAGCTGTCAATTTTTGAAACTATGTTGAGTATCGCACTTTTTTCAGCGCTTTCTATTTTCAGACCTTTTTGGAGACTGTCAAGAAGAGTGAATTTATATTCATCCGGAGCGTAGTGACTAACCCAGCTAGCGGCCATTTCAAGACGTTCTTTTAAATGGTCCAGGCCTTCTTTGCTGATTTTCTCAGGAATATATTCTGATTGCGTTAGTTTATCTATTGCAGAATCTATGTCAAAATTACATGCTTGTACTACCATTGATGCATATCCGAAAGGAATTTGAGGAAGCATTTGCGTAGAGACACCGCCAACATTGGATAGCTCATAAACTCTCTTTTCGTGAGCCTCCTCACGATCATTATCAGCCTTTTCCTCCCCATAATAGATGCGCTCACTCTTGTCATAATTTTCTGTTAAGAGAAGTAGCTTGTTTGTTCCGAATGGATCAAAATCAAGAGCTGCATGAGGTCGAGTCCTGACAAGAAGATATCTGAGAAGTTTAGGAGGTATTTTTTCGGCTATCTCAGCAAAGCCAACACCTTCGCCCTTAGAGGTGCTCATCTTCTTTCCGCCAATATTGAAAAATTCGTATGCACTACCTATCTCCTTCCTGCTTGAAGGTATAGGAGGAGCATGGTCAAACACCTCATCGCAGATAGCTATTGCAACTGTTCTTGAGCCACCCACCGTAAAATGATCCTTTCCAGCAGTCTCAAAGAGAACACCAACAGTCGGCCACTTTGCCGCCCACTCAACTTTCCAAGGGAGCTTACCATTGCCATTGTAGGGAGATATCTCACCATCGTGACCGCAGCCCTGGGCCCATTTTACAAGATCTGGAGAACATCTGTACTTCAGCATTTCAGTATCAGGATTCCACTCATATGCTACAGTAGTTCCAATTTTTCCACAGTTCTCGCAAATAGGATTGAAGGGTAGCTTATCAGAAGCGACTGTCTTTTTGTATATTCGCTCATAGATTGAACGTATTTTCTCATGATTGTCCAGAGCAGTCTTTATTGTTGGATTAAAATCTCCGCGCTCATACCAATTTCCTGTACTTTCCAGCTCGGCCTCAATTCCAAATTCTTCGAATTTATCAGTGCACTCTCTGAAATAGTAATCTGCATAACTCTTGTATCCTGATTCAGGAGAAGGAATTTTGTAGAAAGGAACACCCATATATTGCTCGTATTTTTTGCTGTCCAGGTCAGCTGGGGGCTTATCCATTGGGTCTATGTCATCAGCGCTCAAGATAAAGCGGCCCTTTACACCAAGGTCTCTGAGAGCTTTGGCAACAACATCGTGAATTATCCAACCTCTACCTGAACCTATGTGAATATGTCCAGATGGAGTTTTTTCATCAAGACATATGTAGCCTTTTTTCTTAGCTATTTTCTGCAGAGCTGGCTCTGACTCTGCCCTCTCTATGACTTGCCGCGCATATTTGTCCGCCCAAAACAGGCTGTCTCCGGTCATGCACGATATAACAGCAAAGTTATATATAACGACTCCGAACAGGATTGCATGGGTGCAGTTTTTGTTTGGATAATAGTTATTGGTCTTATTCTTGCGGGTCAGCTCATATTAGGAAGGCATAAGGGAGTATCCATTTATGGACCTCTTGCAGTATATAATACAAAAAGAGGGGTTAAACTGCTTGACAAAATAAGCGGAATTTCTCACAGATTCTGGAAAGTGTTCGGAAATTTAGGAGTGATTACTGGCTTCTTTTTAATGGCATTAGTTACTTATTCACTTCTTATAAATGCTATACGAATTTTTAGGATTCCTGAGGCAGCCCCAGGAGCAGCGCTGGCAATACCAGGAATAACAATACCACTATGGGAGGGAATAATTGGCATTGTGATATTGCTTGTATTCCACGAAATGTCTCACGGAGTTCTTGCAAGACTTGAAAAGGTAAAAGTCGAGTCAGTAGGAACACTTTCTTTAGGATTTATTCCAATAGGAGCTTTTGTAAGACCAAACGAAAAGTCGATAAGAAAAGCCAAACTCAGCTCGCGCATGAGAATATACGCAGCAGGCTCTTTCATGAATGTTACTCTCGCAATTATACTTGTATCCCTTCTTGCATTTGTTGTTTTACCATATATGACAGAGCCGGTGGACGGAATAAGACTCCTTGCTGTCGAGGAAGGGAGTCCAGCTGAGCTTGCTGGGCTCTCAGAAGGCATGATAATACAGGAAATAGAAGACGGAAAAATTCATGATCTTGTGAGCTTTGTCAACACCCTGGACAAGCAGGACCTTTTCCCTGGAGACGAAGTAATACTTAAAACCGATGATTCAGATTATAAAGTAAGGACAGCGGAGAGGAAGGGCAGGGCATTCATGGGCATCACATTCTGCGGAGCGATTCCTGCAGGAGAAATTGTAAAGCTTTTTATTGCATCGCCAATGACCATAAGAATACTTTCCCCGGAATGCTACCCCTCAACATTCCTACCCCAAAGAACTATGTGGTTCATAATCTACGCAATTATGTGGACAGCAATATTGAATTTTGGAGTTGGACTGATAAACCTTCTTCCATTCAGGCCGCTAGACGGAGGACTTATGTTTTCTGATGCGGTGAGGAGAATTATTAAGAACGAGAAGCTTGCGAGACAAGTTATAATAGTTGTTGGAAGTCTTGTGTTTCTTCTATTGATTTTCAACTTCATTGGACCTAAATTACTGGGGATTTTAGCCTAAGTTACTACTCACCAATGATTAAAACCGATAGAGGGTAAAGTATTTAACATAATTTGTTCACTCTCATAGAACATGGCAAGAGGAATCAAAACTATGAGAACTCGTCTTAAAAAAATTATAAAAACTTCTAAAAAAAAGAAAGCCACTGCCGTAAAATCTTCCAAAACTCCCAAATCAAGTTCTGTAAAATCTCCAGTTAAAAGGATAAAGGCATCCCCTAGGAAGAAAGCTCCCTCTAAAACTGTGAAAAAACCTTCCTCCAGAAAAGCCAGAGTTAAAAAAGTTTCAGCAAAAAGAGCAAGTCCAACAAGAAAGATTTCTGTGAAGAAAGTAGCAGCCGGAACATCAAAGAAAACTATAGTAAGAAAGAAAAAAACAGAAGCAGAGAAAGCGAAAATCAAAGTTCTTGCAAAGAAGAAACTTAAGAAAATTAGGGCAAACAAACCAGATTTCCTAGAGGATAGGAAATACAATGAATTCCTTTTATCTGTTGTTGGAGAGGAAGGTATAGAAGTGGCAGAGAACGTCTCACTAGAAGAGATTAGCGACGTAGAGCTTGCAGAAGGAATGGATTTGAAAGCCAACATAATCAGAAAATATCTTTATGCACTCTACGAAACAGGAGTTGTCACATACAGGAGACACCGATCAAAAACAGGGTGGTATACTTATTACTGGAAGCTTCATCCAGAAAGAATTGATATGGCTCTGAATGAAATCGCTGGAAAGGATATAAATTACTATGAAAGGGAGCTAAGGCAGGAAAGGGAAAATCAATTTTTTACATGTAAAAATAGAGAGGAATGTGGTCGTGTAATATTTGACCATGCACTAGAAACAGAGTTTAGATGTAATAAATGCGAAAAGAAGTTGGAATTTACAGACAATTCAAATATAATTGAGGGTCTCGAAAAAGAACTCGCACGCCTGAAATAGTAGAACTAACTGATATAGTTAAATTAATCTTATATGCCGAAAGGCTGCAAGGCAGTCTGGAGGGAAACATGACCAACCTACCCGACTACAAAGCCGTCGTAAAGACAGGCGACAAGCGCTGGGATGAAATTGGAGCAGGATGGAGTAAGGAAGATGGCAACATATCATTACAATTGAAAGTTGCACCTTTGCCAAACGAAGGTAAAGTAAACTTCCTGCTTGTCCCAAACGCAACAGAGCAGTAAGCTCTGTAAGGTTTCAACCACCGCTAGGGGCCGCGCTTTTGCGCGGCTCCGTATAGTCATAATCAAACTTATATAATATGCTAAACATCAATAGCCTCTGGGCCCGTGGTCTAGTGGTTATGACGTCACCTTTACAAGGTGAAGATCGCCAGTTCGACTCTGGCCGGGCCCACCTAATAATTTATTATACCTGCGAAGCAGGAAGTTGCACTTGTTGCATTTTTCATCAATGTTTTTGCCGAGGAGCAACGCGACGAGGGAAAAAGATTGCTCTGGCCGGGCCCACCTTATTTCTTTGAAGTTACTAGAAGGTAGGCAGTAAAAAATGCCACAAAAAACGCAATGTCAAGCTGGTCTAAACCTGTCTCAATCCACACCACACTGTATGCCAGGAGAATTGGATAGAAGGGTTGCAGTACGAGACTTTTAGAGGCGATACTTTTACGGGATAGCTGGAGAAGGAAGGCCAGTAAAAACATAAATACCGCAGCGCCGGCGAGGCCAAAATCAATGACAGGAGGTCCAAGCAGAGTTGATGTAATATTCCTGTGCAAACCAAGAAGCATTTTTCCGACATAGAAGCGAGGATCTCCTTTGAAGAACAGTGCTCCGTGCTCTATACCTCCAAGCCCAGATTCCTGTGCAATTTCATCGAAGACAATGTATGTAGTTCCTGCCCGATAAAGGAGAATTTCAACAGGACTCAGCAAAGGCATAAAAATGTAACCTAGAATTACAATAAGAGCCAGTGCGGATGCAAGACCAGTAAGGACACTTTTAAGTGACAGCTTTTGACGATAATAGCCGGACGCTATACCAGCTATAAGTATAACAAGAAGCTCTGTCCTGAACGCCATTAGAATAAATAAGAGAGATGACACGAAAATAAGAGCGAAGAGATTTTTTCCTGTTTTTATCTGAGGAAGAAGAAGCATATAGCCTATAAAATACAAGACATAACCGAGACCCCAATACACGTTGTCAAGAAGAGAGTACCTTACAGACCCTTCAAATAAGGGAATTGCACCTACATCATATATTGTAAGCAGAATAAACGCTATCCCGGAAAGCAGAAAATAATAAGGAAGACGATCCAAGGATTTGTTTGAAGTTCTCCACTTTGAAAGAAGGTAATAGGTCAAAAGACCCACTAAACCTGCAAAAAGTGCGGAAAATAGAAGACCAGGATGAAAGACTCCTTGAACAACAAATGTATAGAATATTACAGAGAGTAGAATTAACCATTTAGGACTCAGGAGAGGTATTTTCTTTCCATATGCCCTATTTGCAGCTTTCATACCTGCAAAATAGAAAGGTGTTGAGATCAGAATGAAGAAAAGCCCGATAAGAGATGGTTTTGTCGGAGTAAGACCTAAAAAGAAAGAGATTCCAGCAAACAGAAGAAAAACTACATACAAGACTGGTACCAGTACTGGTCCCATCAGATCTAATTTTTTAGATTTCATTATATTTGTAGTACGAGAATGCGGCAATAAAATAGATCCAAACAATAAGATCGACTATTCCAGTTTCTATGCCTATTAGCAGAAAAACAAGTACAAGGCTGTGCAGAATTGCGTAGCCGCTGCCTTGTGAGGCTGCTTTGTATCCGAATCCGAGAACCCAACCAAAAAACAGGAATATGAGAGACCCCATAAATCCGAAATCAGCGTATGGAGGTCCGTAGAGCATTGATGTTGTGGAAACTCCAGACCTTACTCCGATGAAGGTTGAAATCAGTGTTCGGCCACCGTAGATTGGAAGGCTGGAAAAGATATCTATAAAATCCGCAAACTGAACGAAGCCTTTTGTATATCCCATGGAATCTGACTGAGAAACAACAAAATCATAGGCAGAGACTGTGGAACTTATCCTGTTTGAGTCGAAGCCTCCCGTCCTGATGAGAGTTAAGGCAAAGAAGAACAGAACAGCAAGGATACCGAGCTGCATGAGCTGTTTAGTTGAAACTATCCCAGTGTAACGAAGAACCAGTATGGTAGAAAAAAGAAAAACCATTACCTCAGTTCTGAATCCTGTGAGAGAAATCAAGAAAAGGGTCACTGCAAAGATTGCGAGCATTCTTATCTTTGACTTCCTGTGACCAGAGTACCCCACCATGAGAAGAAGTGCAGCCGGAACTATGAGGAAAGAGAGTGTAGTAAGAAGGGGGTTCATAAATTGCCTTATTGCAGGCTGGAAAAGGGGAATGCCACCCGAAGCATAAAAATTCAGGTGAAGAGACGCAATAGCTACTGCGTACATCCAGTAGCCAACTTTAAGGGCTTGTGGTAGTGATTTTTTTACTATTTTTCGTCCGAAGGAGCGTATTCCAAGCAACTCGCCTACGAAGAACATCAAAAGACAGAGTACGACAAAGCTGAATGAAATCAGGCTGATTGAATGAGAAGAGACTAATAAAAATAGAAAAGTTAGGATAGAAAGAAGAACACTCGGTCTAAAAAATATGTCCAGCCTGGCTTCATCATTTTTCATTTCAGCGGCTCGTCAATAACCCTCAGCATATAATAGTCGAAAGAAGCCGGTGCCCTGCTGGAAAGCTCGGCCTCTGAAAGGTTCGAATCCGACACTGTGCGAACATCAAGCTCCAGCCTGCTGCTGGAAACCCTTGAAAGTAAAATTCCAGTTTCACTGAAATAAGAAGAAAGCTCCTCCAGTGTCTTAAGAAGTACACCATCTAAGGAAATTATCAGTCCTTTGTCATATATTGTGACAGAAGAACCGAAACCCAGTATGTTTTCGAGGTCCTGAGAAATTGTTGGAGTTATTGGGTCTACAGAATCCACAGATATGGAACCTGAGAGGCTGGTTTCCATGATATTTTCACCGGAAAGTTTGATTGGAATGGATGCAAGGCTTGATGTGAAGAGACTAAAATCGCCCCCAGAAATAGGCTCAAGGCCGACACGAAGAACATCTGCATTTTGAACTGAAATTCTTAGTGCTTTTGCTGAAATATCCTCACTTCCAGTAGAGGGTCCTCCGACTAGGACCTGACGACCATTATATAATATTGTGAAAACGCCTTTGGATGCTGAAAGGATTCTGCCTTCATCTGAGAACTGCTCACCGGTACTGCGCCAAGTTCCCTCTACATGAAGATTGCTCGCAAAACCAGCATTGGATATGAGCTGCTGGGCATACACTGCCCGATATATATTTGCTCCAGTGAACTCAAGGGTGGACTCTTCAGCCAAAATTACTTTGAAAACTACAGCAAAGAAGAAAACCGCTATTATCAGCAATAGAACTTTCCTGTAGATGTCTGGAGAGGATTTTGCCATGAGTGACTTATTGCAATAAGATATAAAAATGCGCCGACCGGGACTCGAACCCGGGTCGCGGCCTTGGCAAGGCCGAATCATAGCCACTAGACCACCGGCGCATAGTAAGGGTGCTTTAAATTTATCAAGTCAGGACTATTAAAGGATTTCCATGCACAACAAGCTTAAATAATTAAGGACTTAGATAAAGGTCGTGAAGACAGCAATATCAATACAAAATTTAGTGAAGAATTATGACAGTGTTGAAGCTGTGAAAGGCATAAGTTTTGATATAAAGAAGGGAGAATTTTTCGGGCTCCTTGGACCAAATGGGGCAGGGAAAACAACAACGATAAACGCGATAACCGGTCTTGTCAACATAAGTTCTGGACAGGTAAAGGTATTCGGGCATGATGTTATCAAAGACTACAGAGAAACACGAAAGAGGATAGGTCTGTCCCAGCAGGATCTTATGTCTCTAGACCGATTTCTAAGCATTGAGGGAATATTGACATATCAGGCCGGTTATTTTGGGATACGAAAATATGAGGCACAAAAGAGAGCAGAAGAACTTCTTGAGCATTTTGACATGGCTTCGAAAAAGAACGTCGATATAAGAAAGCTATCTGGTGGGATGAAACGAAGGCTCTCAATCGCGAAGGCGCTTGTACACGATCCGGATATATTGATACTAGACGAACCGACAGCAGGACTTGATGTGGAGCTTAGAGTAGATATGTGGAGAGATCTCAGAAAGTTCGTAAAAGAAGGAAAAACTGTTCTTCTAACGACGCATTATATTGAAGAGGCAGAGAGGCTCTGCAAGCGCGTTGGAATAATAGATCATGGACAGCTGATAGAGCTGGACACCACAAAAAACCTCGTTGACAAACTGAGCGCACAGAGGATAACTGTTGTAGTTTCTGGTACAATTGGGAGACTTTCCGCGCCTTTGAAGAAGCTCGGAGTCTCTGTGAAAAGGAACAGGATGCGCATATACATTGACGGAGATTATAGCAAGGTTGGAAAAGCTCTTTATGAGATTGAAAAGATGGGACTAAAAATAATAGAGATACGCACAGCAGAGAATAGGCTAGAAAATGTATTTCTGAGGCTGACTGGACATGAATAATTTAACCGGACTTTCGGCGCTTGCTCGCAGGGAAATAAAAAGATTTCTGAACATATATGGAGATACTCTAGTTACGCCCTTGATTAGTTCCTTGCTATACCTCTTCATATTTGGATATTCTATCGGTAAGCTTGTTCCAAGCTTTAGCGGAATCAGCTACATGGAGTTCATAATTCCCGGAATAATAATGATGAGTGTTATTCAGAGCTCGTATGCAAACACATCATTTTCAATATTTATATCCAAGTGGGCAGGGAATATAGCTGACCTGCTTACTGCACCATTATCTTATATGGAAATTGTAATTGCCATAACAATTGGAGGAGTCACAAGAGGGCTTCTTGTGGCTGCCGGCGTCTACCTTGTCTCGGCATTTTTCGCCGGTTTCTTAATGTACAGCTTTCTCCATACTTTTGTATTTCTTGCGCTAATAACAATAGTATTCTCACTGGCAGGAATTGTAGTCGCAATTGTGTCAGATGATTTTGAGCACCTTACTGTCTTTAACGCCTTCATACTAACACCTCTTGTTTTTATGGGAGGAGTTTTCCATCCAGTAAATATTTTGCCTCCCTTATTCCAAAAAATAACTATGCTTAATCCCTTGTTCTATATGGTAAGCGGATTCCGGTATGGACTGACAGGAGTGGCTGAGACAAGCGTTCTCAGTAGTTTCCTTGTGCTTGTCGCATTCATAGTTGTGCTATTCGTAACTGTCGTAACAATGTTCAAAAGAGGCTATAAGCTGAGAACTTAGTGTTTTATTGTAACTTTGTGAAGATCCGATGCCTCCATATATGGAACATCCTTGTAGGTTTTCACTAAGCCAGTACATCTTATCATATCTCCCTGTACAACTGTTGTGTAATACGGATAGCGCACGTGAAGCTTTCCAGTTCCATCTGATACCAAGAAGACCTTGCCCTTGGAAGTCTCAGAAATTGATTTCACTACACCTTCTATGCGGGTTCCCTCAGCAAATTTGGATGGCTCTTCTTTTACGTGAGATATTCTAACCATCTTAAAGAATTTAAACCAGATTATGAAACCGGCAAATCCTGAAACTATGAGAATTGCCAGGATTGATCCGAGGTTTCCGCCGATTGCGACAGCTTTCAGGGCTCGGAAGACCGCCCCCCTTTGTCCTAGCTCTTCATTGATTTCTTTTTCAATTGAATCCGCTTTAAGACCAGCTTGAATTACCAGAAGTTCGGAATCTGAATACTCACCTGCGTTATACTTTTGTATAGAGGATTGTATACTCTGGTTGAGAGCTTTTAGATCAGCATTCAATGAAGTGACATCTACTCCTCTTCTGTCAAGCTTGGATACCAAGAGGGTCAAATTTGCCATACGGAGTTTGAGTTGATTTATAGTGACATTTAAGTCTCCGACGGTCGTGTTTGTCCAGACTTTGGAAATCTTAAGCTCAAGAGATTTCTCAACAAGAGCCTTTGAATTCTTGTCTGTCGCCTTCCATGTGGCAACATGTGTCTTTGCCTCGGCATCGCTTGGAATGTCCCAAGCAACATCGAAGGTTACAGCCTCGCCAGAGTTCAAGTCCTCTGTAGAAAGTGTAGAATTCCTTACAGTGACTGCATACCACGAGCTCGGTATACCTCCAACAGTAAGAGCAACATCCTCAAGGCTCTGGACCCCTGAGTTCTTGATCTTTACAACTGTTGAACGACTTTCTCCTTGGGCAATTGTAAGCTGATTATCATATTCAATAATGGTAAGGGCATAGTCGCTTGCGGCTCCTCCGCCTCCGCCGCCTCCGCCTCCAGCGGACACAGCACTTGTAGCTGCGCGGACATTAATTGTTTGAGTAACAGATCCATTACTTCCATATGTGTCGTTAACCCACATAGTAACAGAATAAGCCGTTAGGCTACTTGGGGAAGGAGCTATGAAGATGTGCTCTGTATAGTTTGTAGATGCCGCAGTAGCTATATTACTGGAACTTATTGAATTGGAGTTGTCGCTGATATAATACATTGCTCCAGTAAAGTTCTGACCGCTGTGAGCGTAAATAGCACTTCCATTTAGCTTAACTCGAGAGCCAGCATCAACTGTTGTAGCGTTGAAAATTCCATTACTTGGGTTTGCATTATCCCCTGAGACATTTATTTTTGGAAGTGCTCCGAAGTTTTTGTTGGTGAGATTCTGGCTGTTATTAAGAGTGAACTCGCTGACACTTGAGTTGGTCATATACGCGTCGAAGTGAACTAACGGCGTGTATTTTGTTACAGGGAGATTCAGAGTAAAGAAACCGGCATTGTTTGTGGCAACGCTGTAGTTTGCAGAGCTGGTATTAAATGATACTATAGCTGCGGTGATATTATTCCAGCCGCTTGCATTACCTGTTCCATTGACATAACCTGATAGAGTTCCGTACTTTGCTCCACTTGAGAAGGCTGCAATAACCATTGCAGTTGGAAGATTATCTCCTCCAGCAGTCGAAGTATTCCAGCCCCCAGTTGAACCGGAAACACTGTTCCTTGCCAAATAGTTAAGACCGCGCTCTATGGAGCCATGATAGAATCTGTCATTTGTTGTGGAGAAGTTTCTGTCATTATCCACAAACCAAGTTGTGTTTGTGTTATCTTCTGTAAGAGAAAGAATAGCAACCGCAGTTACATTGACAAGACCGTTTCCGTTTCCGAAGTAGCCAGCCATGCTTTGATTGGACTGAAGCCAGCGCCTTGCGGCTGTCCTGTTGTCAGAGGTATTTCCAAGTGAGGCCATCGCGTAGAGAGCCCAGGAAGTGTTTATAGTGTCGTTTCCCCAGCTTCCTCTTCCTGCTGTCCCGTTAATTTGCTGGTCTCGCAGCCAGTTGAAAGCATCATTAACAGTATCGTCGCTTGTATTTACTCCGGACTTGTATATAGCAGCTAGAATTATAGCAGTCTCTGGAAGAGTTTTTGTGTCATTGACTATTAAAGAAAGATAGTTCGCAGAAGCTGTCAGATTTGCATAAGCGGTGTTGGAAAGACTTGACTTCTTGTGCGCTATGAGTGCCAAAGCAGTTGTGACATTTGGAGCAGCATATGTTGAGTCAAGCCAGGCAACGCTGCTATTAGAAGAATTATTGAACCTGCTGAGAACTTGTGATATGCTGGTAGTATTTGCACTATATGTGTTGTTCATAGCCCATAGTGCCCAAGCTGTTGTGTAGTTAGAAGCATTCCAGACAAACAAGGACGTGTCCATGTTCTTCTGAAGAAGTGCAGTTCCATTTTGGACAATATTTGCCCAGTTTAGAGTAGTGTTGCTTATGTTTACAGTAAGGATTAGATTTGAGACATTCCAGCGACCCCTGCTACTGTTACCTGTCGAGTTGGCAGAGAGGTTAATTGAATAGGACGTACCAGGACTTGCATTTGTCGGAACTTCAACACGTAGAGTGAATGAGACATTATCATAATTTGATATATTTAAGCCATAATCAGTACTGCTGAAGGAACTGTTCGGAGAAGTAAAGTTGAATTTCCAGCCTTCGCTCGCGTTGTTCTTGAAAATCACACGGTCCCAAGTATTTCCAGTATTATTGAGAGTTAAATTAACGAAGGCGTAGCTTTGCGTCGGAATTTCAACAGAGGTCACATTAGAATCGAAGCTAAGTATATGCAATGGCCAGAACATTTGAACAGTAACATTGCTTCCCCCGACAAGATTTGAATTGCTGAGGTTGAAGAGGGTATTGTTGAGGGTTCCGCCGCCGGTCTTGTTCGCAGTTACATTATGCTGATTATTTGAGTAGTTACCGCCTGAGGAATTTATTCTGTGCGTCAGTATAAAGGTAGGAGAGGTGAGCCCGCTTGCATTGGTGGTTGCATTTTTTACTGATGTTGTATTATTTGAGAAAACTTCAACTGAAGCGATTCCCATTTCATATTTGTTTCCGTTTGCCAAGGAAGTGACAACGTAGACCTCGACATACCAGCTTGTGTTCAAGGATGACGAGCCTGTGAGAGCAGGGATTTTGCTGATATTGTGAGTTGTCCCCAAAAATGTAACATTCGAATTTGTTGCCAGAGTTATATCTGCATCACTTGTGTTCGAAATTGTAGAGTTATATATTGTAACTGAGCTTGAGTTTGTTACATTGAATCCCCACTTGTTGTCATCCAGTGTTAAATTTACAAGTGTCGGAGACGAAGTACCATTAAGAGTGACAGCAGGACCTGCGTGGGAATTGTTGAACACAACATTCCTGAACTCGAAGGTGCTATTACTTCCCTCAAGATAAGTTCCTATTGGTGTTCCTCTGTGAGTAGTTCCATTAACATAACGGACAATCGAGTTATTCATGGAAACTGTGCTACCTTTCAGGAAAAGAACTTCAATTCCCCCACCTGTTGCATTGGTAGTTACAGTTGTATTATTTGCATAGAGTTTTCCATTATCCCTGATTTTTAAGGTTGCATTGTGAGCGTTAGAAACATTGAAAAGAAGAGTGACGTTTTCAAGGGTGAGAGATCCGCCGGAGTTGACTGTGACATTTCCGGTAATATTAATTGTGACGTTCCCACAGCTTGTTGCGTTGACAACAGTCCAATTCCCATTGCTTGACGGAATAGGAGTTCCTCCCGCTACACAGCCTCCAGCTAGTACAGGACCTGAGAGGGCTGCAAAGAAGAACACCGCAGCAACGCAGGACAATAATACAAATAAGCTACTACGAGCCATCCTCACCATGCAAGGGACTAATCTTAGAGTATTTAAATAGTTTACGAGTTTCCCAGGAAGCGGGAAGGTTGTTACAATTAAGGAGGTAGATTTTCCCGCCAAGGACTTATGTATTTTCCCACCCCCAACAAAGAGTAAGATGGAAGAGAATATCCGATATCTGAAAAGGCTTGGTCTGACAGAATACCAGTCAAAGGCAATGGTGGTCCTTCTTAACAAAAGAAAAACAACTGCGAAGGACATTAGTAATCTCTCAGGAATACCTCTGACAAAAATATACCAAGTTCTAAAAGACCTTGAAGAAAAGAAGCTTCTTTACAGTGAGGAGGACAAGCCGAGAATGTACAGGACACTGCCTGCCTACAAAATAATGAATAGACTCCTCGGAGAGAAAAGGAGACATTTAGATAGGCTCTTAAAAGAGCGTGGAAGACGCTTAGAAAGTATCAGAAAAATTGACTTTGAAGAATATATTAGAATATACGAGGAAAAAATACACCCATGTATAGGTATCGAGCAATATGAATTTTAAGCCTGTAGTAAGTCCTTGAAATTTTCTGGCCTGAACATCCCATATTCAGTTATATAGGCAGTGATATAATCTGAAGGAACAAAACTAGAATCTTCTTTTAACTTCTTTCCACTTACATCGATAGAAGAGCGTGGAAGTGCAACATAAAAAGGAATTGAATGCTCCTGAGCAAGAACTGCCTTCTCATAAGTTCCTGGATATGAATAAATATCCCCATTAGTATCGGCCTTTTCTGCAGCCATTATGCAAATATCTATCTCCCCTGAGCGCATGACATGTCCAGTTCCAAAAGGCGGAATAGCTGCAACACTTATCCCCTCCTGAGAAAGCTCCCAGGAATTAGTCCCAGGACAGTCTTTATCTATATATACCTGAAAATTCCTTCCAAGAATGTGAGCCGAGCGTATAGGAGCAAGAGAAGTTCCGAAATCGACGCTTCCGAGAGCTCCGCCATTGCAATGAATGAGAATTTTAGAATCATTGCTTACAAGATTCCCTCCGCGCAAGCCGATGCGCTTGCACACATCAAGATAGGTAGAGGACACCTCCTCTGCTGCGGCAAGAGCTGCCTTTTTAGCAAGCTCTATAGAATCTAGATTCTTAATTGAGGAAACAATCTTCTCAACTGAGAGGGAAACATCGGGGCTGTCGATTTCGTCTTTGAGAAGGTCGGCACTTCCATACACAGATAATCTGAAAAGCTCGTAAGCGGAACCGTCGAATTCATTGGCGGACTGAGCAACTGCATAGGCAGATGCCGCCCCGACAGAAAGGGATCCCCGTATGACACCATCTCGGATTGCAGACAGAGTTTCCTTGGCAGTTTTCAGTTCAGCTATATTGACGGAAAATGGCAGACTCCTCTGATCTATGACCTTGACGGTCAGACCATCCATCCATAAAGACCTATAATTTTTATAGCCCTCACTACCCCCTAATTTCACACGCATAAAAAACCTTAGTAACGAAAATATATAGAGTTTTCTAAGCCTCAGGCGAGAGTTGAACTCGCGACCTCGTCATTACCAATGACGCGCTCTACCACTGAGCTACTGAGGCACGCAGAAACTATGAAATAAGCGTCTTAAATAATTATTCCACTACTCTATATCGATTTCGCCCTCATCTGAAGGAAGCTTACGGAGAATTACAGTGAGTATTCCTGACTTGTAAGTGGCTTTACTCAAATTCTTATCGACGAGAACCGGAAGACGAACAAGGTTTCGAAATCCTATATAATCAGATGAAAATCCTATATACCCAGATTCTTCCCGCTTTTTCTCAGATTTCACGCTGGCATCTATTATGAGATGACTTCCTTCCACTTTTAGAGTTATATCATCCTTCCTGAGGCCAGGGAGTTCTACTTTTACGATGACGTCTTTCCTCCCCTCCTTTACTTGGACAATGGGCTGCCTGAAGAGACCTTCCTGCATCTTGAGAGTCCTTGGAAGCTCTGGAGATTTTGAAAAGTCCCTGTTCAGCATATCTGTGAACATCTGGTTTATCCCCTTTGAAATATTTTGTATTTCTCTAAATGGGGCTGAAAGCTCAGTATACGGGAGCTCTTGTGATTTTGACTTTGTAAGACCTTTTAGCCTGTTCACTGGCTTCTTCTGAGAAACATCTTCATCTATGTAGCGTTTTGTATACTTTCGCCACCAGTCACCTTTTCTCTCAGTTTTCTTCGTCATAGTTAATTTTAATAGCTTAGAGATATTTAAGTTTTTAGTGGTAATCAAAGACAAGTACGGAAAAGGTGCAAGAGCTGAGCGTGAGCTAATAGGAATGCTCTGGGAGAGGGGATTTGCTGCACTGAGGGTAGCAGGTAGCGGTGTCTCCAGAAGACCGTGCCCTGACGTTGTGGCAAGCGATGGGAAGATGACTTTCGCATTTGAGTGTAAATCAGTTGCAGGAGACTACGTTCACCTTAGCTACGATGAAATTGTGAAACTAATAACATTCTCACAGACCTTTGGGGCAAAGCCATGGATTGCGGTGAAGTTCGGAAGCAGCGACTGGGTCTTTCTTGATATGGCAAAGATACAGATGACTAAAGGTGAAAATTTCAAAGTCTCGAAAACCTTTGCTTATGACGACGGAAAACGACTAGATGAGCTAATTGAAATGAATAGGGATCATTCTGATTTATAGGCTTTGCGCGAATAGTCAGATAGTTGCCCGAAATGTCTAACTTTTCATGGAGTTATCGGGCAAAGCCTGATTTATAGAAAAATATTTATATGGCTAAACAGAGCCGTAGAATAAGTTTATTCCGGAGGGAAAATGGAAGATACAGAAGATCAGGAAGACCGAAAAGAAGAAGACGAGGACGACAACTTCGAAGACGAGGACGACGATAACTACAGCGAAGAAGATAGTGGAGAGGAAAGCGAGGACGAGTAGGTGGAGCTAGAAAATTTGCCTTACCACTCCCATGGCTTCTTCTTTGAAAGGTAGCTTGTGATAAACTTACCAAGCTCCTCAGAATCTGAGTCCAGAATCTCCGCAGAAGCTAATATTTTACATTCTTTAGAAAGAGATTCTGCAACATACTTTCCAATTCCGTAGTCAATTGGGCTTTTTATTATTTCATTTAAAAGAGACTCAGGACTTATATGAATCCTGTCAATCTCAACATGCCATCGGCCTCCTGAAATCCAGGTTTTCCTCTTCTTGTGCTTTTTTGCAAATTCATCCTGGAATTTCTGGTCTACATCTGTTGGAGGCCCATCTACTTTTTGTTTTTTTGGGAGAAACTCAGTCTCCAAATCTATAAGAATATGTGAAAGTTCTCCTGAGGCGTATGAATATCCTAGAACAGGGAAATGTGCCCTTTTCATGGAAGATACAATAGTGTGCGCACTCTTCCTCAGCTGAGAATATAATATATCCTCTACAACTTTTGGAGGCTTGAATTCCATGATGACCAGATGCCCTCTCTTGGACAAGTCTTTTTTGAGTCTGTCCTTGGAAAGGGATTCTACCTCATTCGGGAAAAAGAACTCTATTCTGTGCTTTTTTCGGAAGTCTCTACAAGCATTGATGAATATTTCATACTTGTCTTTGTCGAGAGCAGCGGCAACGTTCCGATTTTTATCCGTTGGGTCTATCACAATAAGAGAATCATCGAAATTCCGTGCTGTTCCGAAATCTTCATTGTCAATTGACTGACCAAGCTTCCACTTACTTGAGGAGGAAAGAAGATTAAGGAAAGTTCCGTATTCTAAAATCAAAAGCTCACAAAGATATCCGGAGAAGCCGCGCACCTTCTCCTTTGCACCGTATACTCCGATGCCCTGCATGAACCTTTTGAGAAGACGAACCTCATTTGCCTGCGTTCCTGAGAAATTTTTGAGAATATATTCAGTATGAAAAGGTGTCCTATCCACAGCACTCTTTATTTTGGACGCAGACTTCATTTTATAGCATGGAACTATATCAAGAGTAAACTCCTTTATTGTGCTTCTGATGTAAGGATGCTCTGCATAGACAAGCTCCGGCTTTCCACCGAGCTTCTTGATTATTTTTTTTCCGAAGGAAATACCATCCTTTTCAAGTTTTGAACGGGAAACGTCCTCTTTGAAAGATATAAAAACGTCAACATCATGAGTTCCGGAAACCCAAGTTCCCTTGGCTATTGAGCCCTGAACAGTGGCCTCAATTCCTACATCATTGGCGGTTCTCAGAACACTTTTGGTGAATTTGTTAAGAGCGTCAATCTCTTCCTTTGAAGGAGTTACCCTCTCCAGGACATCCTTTAGGAGCTTTTCCATGGGAGGGACTATGAGAAGTGGATATAAAAGAATTGCGAATCGGCGGAGAAAAAACTGAGTAAGGAGTATGTTGCTCAGAAGCTACCAACCGTTCATCATCTTTGGGGCAATCAGAGGGTGTTCACTTCTTCATTGCACTAAAATAAGTGAGCAAGGAGGTATAAAAAGATAGTGTAGAGGTGAATAAGAACAGAAAAAAAAATATTATTCAGAAATAATTTCTGTCTTCTTGATCAGCGCATGTTTTAGTGAGTAGATGCTTTTCAGTTCTGACCTAAGCTTTCCAGACAGCTTGCCGGAGAGAATGAAATGAATAAAATCATTGAGATTTTTTGAAGAAGCTTCCTTCTTGACAATTTCTAGATATTTTGTCCTCATATCCTGCTTCAGGGACTGATTTACAGGAGACGGAGTCACAAGAACACCTTTTAGCCTGATTTTCTTTCTGTCACTGGTAGAAAAAACATCATTAGAATATACTTTACTTGAATTTTTCCTGACAAGCCCGCGCTCAAATTCATTGTGAAGTCTGTGCCCAAGGAAAATTGTGCTTGCCTTCTCTCCCTGGACATCATTTATTCTGAACCTCAGCTTTGTAGTAGGTCTTCGCGAATCATAACCTGCTACAACCTCAGAAAGATTTGTCTCAATAATGCGACCCGGAATTAGACGGGGATTCTCTGCGACTGTATCACAGAGGATAACATTTTTAAAAAGGTCAGGGGCAACAACGGAATACCACTTCTTTGATTTCCACTTATCCACTGTCCTTGGTGCCGCCATATTACTCTGAAACCTCACTCATAGATTTTGTGTACTTCCAGGTTTTTGGAAGCTTTCCTGAGGATACATAATAATTTGCAAGTTTCCTTATTTTTGCTTCTGTAAAATCCAGACCTCTTTTTGCGCTCAGGTCCTTTCTTGAGTTAAGAATATGACTCTTGAGCTGCTTCGCCTTTGAAAGCAAATCAGACAAATCTGAAGGGAGTACTCCTTCCCCCGCATCTATAATTGAGGAAAGTCTTTTTCCTGTAAGAGCCTTTACATCAGGAACTCCGTATTCATCTCGGAGACGAAGGCCGATATGAGCAGGAGAAATACCTTCTGAAGATAATTTCTTTATAAGTTTTTCAACTTCTGCTGAAGAAAGAGTAACCCACTCAGGACTCTCCCGATTAAGCGGCCTTTCTGAGCCTGATTTTCCCTTCTTTCTTGAATACATCCTAGCCATTCGTTTTTAGCCAATCTGCGAGAGCTCTTGCACTTTTTGCACGATGAGAATATTCTTTTTTGGAGGAATAATTTTCACCAAAAGTGAAGTCTTTACCTTCAGGAATAAACACTGGATCCCAGGCCCAGCCTCCATCACCACGGTACTCACGCGCTATACTACCTCTACAACTACCTTTAAATACTTTTTCTTGATTTCCGTCAGAGTATGCCAATACGGAAATATACTCCGCCTTTCTGTCGGAAACACCCTCTAGAAGTTTGAGCAGACCGTCAATTCCGATGGTGTAAAATACGTATTTTGTGAAAGGGCCAGGGAAACCCCCTAGAGAATCCACAGAAATTCCGGCGTCTTCGACAAACACTGGCTTTCCAAGTTGCTCGTAGGCTTTTCTTGCACTGTGGAGAGCTATTTCGTCAAAGGTATCCGCCTGAAGCTCCTCAATATCAATTTCACAATGCTCGAGCTCAAGGCCGACATCATTAAAAATTTCAGAAATTTCTCTGAATTTAGAAGCATTTGAGCTTGCAAAGCAGTATTTCATTTTATTAATTGAAGTCCTGTACTCTCATCTGGTCCTCTTTCAACCGGATTCGGAAATTTTTTAAGATATATTTCAGCTGCGAAAATGGTGGCAGCCATGAGATGACCTCCGTAAGCCCTTCCCTCATTGTCAGCAAGAGTTATATGAGCATGAACGAATGGCTCCCTGTCAAGAAGAGTTATATTACCAGTGCAATTGAGTATTTCCGCGTGCTCATCGAGCTGCATCTCAAGATATTTTTTCTGTGTTTGGTCGTAATAAGAAAAACGACTGTCTTTCACAGCACCTATGATATTAAAATAGCCAGACTCTATTTTATTTTCCTTTACAAGCTGGAGAATACTCTCCTTAAGATCAGCGCCCTCCGAGAGCCTTCCAAACCACTCATTGTCCCTTTGCTTGTAGATTTTCATTTGTTTTTATTCACCTTCTTCTTGTAGCGTCCGCGCCCCTCAAGCTTTTCAAGGCGCTCTAGAACGGCATCGAAGCTTTTAGAGGATGAGTATCCCTCAAGTATAGATTCAATATGTTTGCCAGAGTCCTTTGGATGGCTTGCCTTGATTGACTCTTTTAAAACTCTGATGTCAACAGCTTTCTTTTCAATGGAATCAGAAACTTCCCCGAGGCCAAAGTCAATGAAATATATGTCCTTAGCTTTGACGAGGATGTTTGAGGTTGTAAGGTCACCATGGATAATTTCAGAATCGTGGAGCTTTGCCAGCTCGGAGCCGAGTTTCTTTGAAAGTGGAGAATTCATTACCTTGTGAAACATCTCGCCTTCTATGAACTCCATAAATATTGTATTATTATCTTTGTCAAGATCCTTGACCGCGGGAACTTTCAGCTGGGCTCGCCTTGCCTTGTCAAGGAGGCTTGCCTCCCTGCGAGTTCTTTTTTTCCTTAGTGAAGAGTCTATCTCTGGAATCCTGTAGCCCTTTGATATTCTTTCCTTGACTACAATACCGTCTTCAAGGGAAAGTTTTGCTTCAGCCCCCACCTTCAATAACTTATTCATGAAAATATAAATAGGGAAGGCCATTAATAAGATTTGGGAGTATGGAAAAAGAGGCACCGCATTATTCGCTTCCCAATGAGGAGGCCGAGAAGAATAGAACTAGCTGGGACACATATTTTGTGGACATAACCAACCTTGTTAAGGAGCGCTCTACTTGCAACCGGGCAAAGGTTGGTGCAATATTGGTGAAGAATCGTAGGATTATATCAACTGGGTACAATGGAGCAGCAAAAGGGACAAAGCACTGCTCTGAAGTAGGATGTAATGTTATCAAAGCCGGAGAAAATCCGGAGAACTTACGAGACCATTGTAGCAGGACTATTCACGCGGAACAGAATGCGATAATACAGGCGGCGCTCTTTGGAGTAGCTATTGAAGGAGCGACACTTTACTGCACGCATACGCCATGCTACACCTGTGCGAAGATGATTGCCAATGCAGGAGTAAAAGAAGTCATTTACATGAAAACTTATGATGATAAGGACTCCTTAGCAGCCTTTGAAGAAGCCGGTATAAAGCTGCGTGAATATCAGGCCTAAATTTCTGAAAACTTGTTCTTGAGAAAGTCAGATGTTTCCTGAAGAGTTTTTTTCTCAGAATCGCTTAAGTCCAATTCGGAAATGCTCTCCAAGCCAGATTTTCCAAGAATACCGGTTACTCCCATGCAGACTTCTGATAATCCGTATTCTCCGTTCAAAAGAGTTATTACAGGCAGTTCCTTTTTCAAATCTTTAACTATAGACTCTGCAAGTTCAACAGTTGCAACTGCCGGTCCGAAAACCGTTGCGCCCTTTTTAGAGATAAGTTCAGAAGCCACTGACTTGGTTCTTTCAAAAATTTCACCTATTTTATCAGCATCCAAAATATCAGAGAGGGGCTTCCCTGAAACCTTGCAGCTTGACAATACAGGAAGCATTCTGTCTCCGTGCTGACCAAGAATGATGGCTTCAACTTCATTAAGATTTTTTCCAGTCTCAGTGGAAATAAGGCTTCTAAGGCGATAGCTGTCCAGAAGATTCCCGAGGCCGAGAACCCTCTTTGATGGGAAACCAGTCTCCTGCAGAGCCAGCATAAGCATAAGATCACTAGGATTTGTAGTCACAAGAACAATAGAATCCGGGGCGTTTTTCTTTATGTCAACACATATTGATTTGAGTATTGCCGCGTTTCCAGCAAGAAGATCTTCGCGAGACATTCCGGGCTGTCGAGGAACTCCAGCAGTAACTATAACAAGGTCACTTTCAGCAATTTCTTCAGAGGAAGAAGCAGAAGTTACAGTTCCACCATAAGAAATACCAGAAGAGGCATGCTCGATATCCATCTGATGACCCTCTGCTAGCTCCTTGTTTATATCCAGGAGAACTATGTCTCCAAGCCCTTTCTGGGCCAGAATAAATGCTATTTCACTTCCAAGATTTCCTGTCCCTATTACTGATATTTTCATAGCCAAGTCACATCCACATCATCTGTCCTGAATTTGGGATTTATCTTTGAATCTTTTATATCAATAGTATTATTAGATTTTAGCATAAGAAGGCCAGCCCAGGCAATCATCGCCCCATTATCCCCGCAGTGCTCTCTTGGACACCCGTAGTATTTTGCGCCTCTCTCCTCTGCCATTATCTCCAGCATCTTCTGAAGCTGTGAATTCGCAGCAACTCCGCCAGTAGCGAGAACTTCTTCCTTGTCAAGATGTGCCATCGCCCTCTCTGTTGCCTCTGTCAGCATAGCAAATGCTGTTTCCTGGAAAGAGTAGCAAAGATCTTCATCAGAATACTGCCCTGAGAGCTTTTTACGCTTAAGGTCAGAATAGAGTCCTGAAAAGCTCAAGTCCATTCCTTTGACGACATATGGAAGTTCAATGTAATTCTTTCCCTTAGAGGCAAGCTTCTCTATCTTTGGTCCTCCAGGATGCTGAAGTCCAAGAACACGGGAAAATGCATCCAGGCAATTTCCGACTGCGATATCCAGAGTTTCTCCAAAGACACGGTAGCGCCCCTCAGCGTATGCTATTACCTGAGAGTTTCCGCCAGATACATAGAGAATAACCGGATCTTTTGCGCCAGTTGTAACCTTTGCAATCTCAATGTGAGCAATGCAGTGATTTACTCCAATCAAGGGCTTCTTGTGTTTTAATGCGAGATATCTTGCTGCTGCTGCGCCGACACGAAGGCAGGGACCGAGACCTGGACCCTGTGAAAAGGCAATTCCGTCTATATCATTGAAGGAGCAACTGGAAGCATCAAGAGACTCCTGTAAAACTTCTTCAAATTTTGAGGCAAGAAAATCAGCAGACTCGCTTGGCAGTATTCCGCCTTCCTCAGGAACATAGGTTTGGCGGGCGCTGGAAAGGACTTTTCCACCGTCCTCGACAACACCAATACCAATGGTATGAGCTGTTGATTCTATTCCTAGAACACGCATATCATTCATCTGTACTCGCTTGTATAAAAGGTTTAAAACCCGCAGAAACATAGAAAATGTCATGGGAAAACTTGTGGGAGTAGTGGGAAAGCCAAATGCCGGAAAATCTACATTCTTTAATGCGAATACTCTAGGGAAGGCCGAAACAGGGAGCTATCCTTTTACGACAATAAAACCGAACCGCGGAGTCGGTTATATTAGAGCAGACTGCCCCTGCACTGAGCTAGGAAACTCCTGTGGAAAGTGTAAGAAAGGGACAAGATTCATTCCTGTTGAACTTTTCGACGTTGCTGGGCTTGTCCCGGACGCGCACAAAGGGCGCGGGCTTGGAAACCAGTTTCTCAACGACCTTGCACAGGCGGACGCATTTATACACGTAGTCGACGCTTCAGGCTCGACTGATGTAGAGGGTCAGATCTGCGAGGCTGGAAGCCACAACCCAGAAGAAGATGTCACTTTTTTGGAGAACGAACTGGACCTCTGGTTTCTTTCTCTGATAGAAAAGGGTTGGGGAAAGATAACGAGAGAGGCGGCGCATTCTAAGAAAGAAGTCCACAAAGAGCTTGCAGATAAATTTTCAGGTATAAAGGTAAGGGAAGGGGAAATCCTAGCGGCGGCCAGAAAGGCGGAACTAGACTTAGAGAAGGCAAAGGACTGGCCTGAGGAAGATTTGAAGAAATTTGCGACAGCTCTCCGGGAAGTATCTATGCCGATTCTGATTTGCGCCAATAAGATTGACCTAGAGACAGCAAAGGTTCTTGAGAACTCTGTTCCAACTTCTGCGGATTCCGAGCTGGCGCTGAGAAAGGCTAATGAAAGCGAAATAATAGATTATAAACCAGGAGATTCTGATTTCAAAGTTTTGGAGGCTTCTGATGAGCATATGAAAGTTCTGGAGATAATTAAGAGAGATGTCCTTGAGAAATACGGCAGCACAGGAGTTCAGCAGTGCCTTGAGAAAGTTGTTTCAGAGACTCTTAATTTGATTCCGGTCTATCCTGTCGAGGACGAGAACAAGCTGACGGACAAGAAGGGCAATGTTCTGCCTGATGTACATCTTGTTCCTGCAGGTACAACGGCGAAGGACTTCGCTTATTTGATTCACACAGATATTGGAGATGCCTTCCTCTGTGGAATTGATGCAAGAACGAAGAAGAAGGTAGGAGCGGATTACGAGCTGAAAGCTGGTGACGTTATTAAGATTGTTGTGAAGAAATAAGTTAGACTCCTTTCAACTCTGATGAATATTTCACAGTAGAAAGGCGGGACTATAATTTGTATGTGCAAGCCTCTATAAATCGCTATTTATTCCTCTTCACTTTCTTCATCTTCTTCTCTGGGTGCTTCGGTTTTCGGAACCGGAAGAACAAAGAAATTAATGAATTCTATAAGCCCGTAGAAGAGAGGATAGAACACAATCAATGTCAGAAAAGTCAGTTTATCGAAGGGATACAAACCGTACGCAACCGGAGTAAGGAGAATTGCAAAAAAGGATATTTCCCTGACACGGCCTATTATTCGGGCTATTTTTTTTCCGCTAGCCGCCTGAAAGATTACCAGACCGCCATATACCGCCATGGAGAAGGCAAGGAAAATTTTTGCACTAAAGTATGCAGCGGATTGCGTCACCGAATAGCCGACATAGGCGGCACGTCCCCAGTCAAAGGCGACCCAGAGCCCTGTGAAGCCGTTTGAGGCAGCATTTCCAAGTGTTGCCCCCCTTCTCTCCTGGAAATAGTCAGAAGAAATCCAGTTAAGGTAGAGAGGAGCAAGAGAAAGCATCATCACATAATTTCCCTTGACCGCAGTAAGCAAATCTAAAAGTCTTGTCCAGAGAGCAGTAAAAGGCGCATAGGAAAGTCCTAATGACGCATAAATAATTAGCAAAAGAATTCCGAGAGCTCCCGCCAGCCTGTGGGAAGGATATTGCCCCTCATCACCGGTGCCCATCAAATCGTCCAGCCAACTCATAAGTTCATTAATGACTATTATCTTAAAAACTTAACTAAAATCCACCAGCCTCCTTTGCAGAAAGGGAATGTACTGACAGGAGGTAGTTTCATAAAAGCGTTTTGTAGTCAGATTATTTATTCATATCGCAATGCTTCAATTGGGTCGATATTCATGGCCTGTCTGGCTGGAAGGAAACTTCCGAGAGCGCCAAGAAATCCGGAATAGAGAATTGAGATCATTATAAGACGGCCAGTTACCTCCATCAAACGCGTATCGAGGTAAATATTAAGGCTCTTTGCCAGAACAAAACTGACTAGAACTCCTAAAGTTCCACCTATTAAGCTCATTGCAACAGATTCTGTAATAACTTCAGAAAGAACTTGTTTGTTTGTTGCCCCGATTGCTTTCATTGCCCCTATTTCAGTAGTTCTCTCGCTGACTGACATGAACATCACATTCATTATGACAATTCCCGCAACAAGTGAAGAAATTATGCCAATGGCATAAATTGCAATGTTGAGAGTCCCCATAAGATCTTGAATCTGTCGCATCATTTCTTTGTCAGACAGAGCCATAACATCAAATTCATCTATAATCTGATTTGCAACATTTTCTGCATCATCTATATTTGCGGATTTTACGGAAATCATCATTACAGTATCCTCTTTTCCGCTCAGCCTCTGAGTCTCTTCAAGGGGCATAAAGATACTGCTATCATCACCGGCGCTTCCTATAGTTTCTAGAACACCGACAACCTCATATTTTTTATTATAGACTATAACTTCGTCACCTACAGCTTTATCGTGCCGTTTCGCATAAGTTGAACCGAGTACAATTTCACGGTCAGATGCATCATTGTACATTTCCCCGTCACTAAAACCTACATCAAAGCCATAGACATCAAAAGCGTCAGAGTCCATCCCTGCAATAATTCCGGCATCAGAAATTTCCATTGTAAAAGCCCTTGCCATTTCAACATCAGCCATAGCCTCTATTTCGCCAACTATAGACTCATCAAGCTCGCTTGTAAAGGGGTCTGTCATTGAAGCACCTTCTTCCATAACGACGACGACGCCGGAAAAGAGACCCATATTTTCTTCCAAAGTAACTCTTAGCCCCTCTGAAAAGGAAACCGTGCTGGACAGGAGGAAAATACCGATAAAAATACTCAATATAGTAAGCGCAGTCCTTAGCTTGTGTCTTGACAACTGAGCGAAGACCACTTCCCAGAGCATATTAATTACCCCGTATAGCCGTAATTGGGTCAACCTTTAGAGCCTTCATGGCAGGATATATTGTTGCTATAATTGTTATTGACATTGCGAACATTAGGCTGAAAGATGCCAAACCAGGAGTAACACGAGCCATTTTCATACCGATCTGGACATTAAGAGCTGAGGTTCCTAGATAACCAAAAAAGAGACCTATGAAGCCCCCAATAAGGCCCATCATAATACTTTCCTCAAAAAAGCGCATGACTATCTGCCTTTTAGTAGCTCCGACAGCCTTCATTATTCCTATCTGACGACGCTTCTCATGAACAGACATCACCATCGTATTTACTATCCCAAACATTGCAACAAGAGTTGCAACAAAACCAATTCCGAGAGTTATCAAACGAATTTGCTGTATTGACTCTTTTGCATTCTCAGAAACACTTTCAGTAGTTTCCACACTTAATTCAGGAAATTCTTCTTTTATTTTTTCTGAAATTTCTTTGCTTATGCTCAAATCCTGTGGCTTCACGAAAACTAGTGTAAAATAATCTTCTTCCCCGAAAATTTCATTTAATGTTGTCCAGGAAGTTATGAGAGCAAAATCCATGAAACCGCCAACTTCCTCAAGATGACCTACAACACGAAGGTCTTCACCTTCAACAGATACTGAATCCCCAAGGTTTAAGTCGTACTGCTCTTTGGCATGATAACCCATAGTAACTTCGTAAGAACCTACTTCAGCCCAGTCACCCTCTTCAAGTTCAACCTGCCCAAGGCCAATGGAATCGCGTTTGTCAATTTCAACACCATTTATCATAAAATCCCCCCAATGTTCAAGACGCATACCAGCCACTTCTTCAACGCCAGAAATTTGCCTTATTTCATCAATGACATCTTCGCTAACTTTTCCTGACGGAGGTCCTGACGCAGGCTCTGCCCCGTGTTGGGTAACCACAATTTTTCCAGAAACAATGTTGAGCTGACCCTCAACAAGGCTGTTTATACCAGAGGAAATTGAACCAAGAGAAACTATGGTTGTGATACCGATAACTATCCCCAGAATTGTGAGAAAGGTACGCATCCTGTGACTTCTAAGATCTTTCAGCGCCAGGTCTATCATTTAAATTCCCCTATGCTTTTTTCTTGGAAGGCATAAAGGGCAGGCGGGACTTACCCTTCTTTTTGCGATAAATGTAAATAGTTTCAGCAGCAACCAGTAACAATAGTAGAATTGTCAAGGTGTTAAGAGGAGCACCCTTCCAAGGAACTTCAACATAAACTGTTTCATCATACTCTTGGTTTTCGTCATCAAGATAGTGAAGTTCCAGTTGTCCGGTTCCTCCCTTGAAATTCTTGAATCTTAGTGTTGAAAGCTTATCAGGTTTAAGCTCGTTGTCTATTTTAACTCCCATAAGCTTCCCATTCTGGATGAGCTTCACAGATATAGCCTTAGCCTTTGCTGTTCCAAGATTTTCAATCTCAACTTTGAAATCTTCATTATCCAGCTCAGTATTCAAAACTTCAAGATTCGGAACGCCCTTGACAGGAAGACCGAGACTAAGTGTTTCAGTGTATTTGTTGCCCTTTGAGTCCTTGTATGACAGCTCTATCTCTGAATCGTAGACCTTGGCCTCTGTGCCACTCTCGACCTCAATAATAAACTCAAGCACGCTTGACCGAGAAGAGAGAATTGAAGAAATAAAGTCCGTTCCGCCCTCAAGTACGGATTTTACCTCTGCACTAGAAGAGCTGAAGGTAGCAAGTATTTCCTTGGCATCATCACTGCCAATGTTTGAAAGAGTCACATAAGTCCTAGATGTTTGCCCTGGCTCGAGGAGGCCACCTTCATAAGTCACAGCGGAAATCCTGAAAAGGACATTGCTTCCGACATCAAAGTCAAAACTAGTCACAAGATTTTGTTCAACACTATTTAGAAGATACTTTATCAAAAAAGAAAGTGTATGCTTACCTGAACTTGCATCACCTGAAACTGTGACAGGAATATTGTGGGAAACTGAGCTTCCGGCAGCCACTCCACCTAGAAGTGTAACGCCTGAAGGAAAGCCTGCGAGGTCAGGTCCGCCTACCACTTCGTACTGGACATTTGTGATACCGTTTGCGCCTGTGTTTTCAAGAATCATGCGAAACTCGAAAGTTTCCCCAGGCTGGATATTTTCCTCAGGCAGGAGGTATGTTGCAGTGAGAGGCCCTTCAAGAGCATAAGTTGCTTGTGACATTGCAAGCAAAAGAATGAATAATACCAGTATCTTTTTTATTTCCATGATTTCTGAATTTTCCCGTCTTTAATATATATCTTTCTGTCTGCGTCTTCCGCTATCTTTTTGTCATGAGTGATTGTAACAAGGGTTTTTTTCTTCTTTGAATTCAAATGATTAAGAAGATCGACAATCTCTCTGCTTGTCTTTGAGTCCAGATTTCCAGTAGGTTCATCAGCCAATATAGCGTCAGGGTTATTAACGAGAGCTCTTGCAATAGCAACACGCTGCTGCTGACCCCCAGAAAGCTCTGTTGGTTTGTGAAGCATTCTGTCCTCAAGACCAAGAGCCTTGAGATTCTTGGCCGCTTCCTTCTCTGCCTCCTCTTTTGTAGCTCCCGCAAAACGTTGGGGGAGAGAAACATTTTCAAGAGCTGTCAGACCAGATACAAGATTGTAGGACTGGAAAACGAAGCCAAGTTTGACTCTCCTTATACGAGCAAGTTCATTTGAAGAAAGTTTTGAAACATCTTTTCCTTCTACAAAAACCTTCCCACTAGTAGGAGAATCGAGGCAGCCAAGCATGTGCATAATAGTGCTTTTTCCGGAACCGCTTTGTCCAATGATGGACACATATTCTCCCTTCTTTACCTTAAGAGAGGCTCCAGCGAGGGCGTGAGTCTTTGTATCACCCATAATATAGGTTTTCCAAACATCCTCAGCCCTGAACATAATCTCAGCCATAAGCTCAATATTTCCTGGAGATATTTATAATATCCTCAGGACTGAGATTGAAGACCTTTGTCTGTGCTATCTCCCCAAGAGACTGCACAAAACGGGAAACTTCTTCCTTTGTTCCAATTTCGTGGTGTGAATCCATCAAAGCATTTCTGAGTTTCTTATTTTTGTGTTGGAAAATTGCCCTTGTTATATCTGCGAACTTCCTAGGAAGAACTATGTTTTTCGGTCGAAGCCTTACAAAGGCTGAATCAACCAGAGGAACTGGAAAGAATTTTCCTTTTGGAACTGTTTCCAGAAACTCTACATCTGCCCTTACTGCGCAGTTAACAGAGAGTCTTGAGTAATTTTTTGTTCCGGGCTCAGCAACCATTCTCTTTGCAAACTCCTTCTGAAGACAGAGAACAGCAAGCTCAATCGGCTGTTCAAGTATCTTGAAAATCAGAGGACTTGAGATAGAATAAGGAACATTTGAAATTATTTTGTTGCATTCCGGCCATTCAACTTTAAGAGCGTCGCCGATTATGACTTCCTCTACATTTTTCTGTAGAATGGGTGTGAATTTTGAGTCAATTTCTATGACTGCCAAATTACCTGTTTTTTCGAGTATTTTCTCAGTAAGGGTTCCAATACCAGGACCTATCTCGAGAAGCTTGTCTTCAGAATTTATTTCGGCGTATTCAACCTCTCGCTCGAGTATTGAATCACCATAGAGAAAATGCTGATCCAGTGACTTGGACAGAAAAAAATTATTCTCTTTTAGAATTTTCTTGAGATCTTGAAGAAGCATTATTCCTTCGAAGCTTCAGGCTCCGGTTTCGATTCTTTTACTGCCTCTTCTTCAGGAGCTTCCTCAGGCAGCTCTTCCTGTGCCGGCACATCATCCGCAAACAGTGGAACTCCGACCAGAAGCTTATATTTGATTTGCTTTCCTCGGTCATCTTCTCCTCTAAGCTCCCAAATTATTCTTTTGATGAGAAGCTTCTTTGGATCAGGGAGTAGTTTAACTCGCCCTGTCAAATCCGCAAAGCTCTCGAAAAGTTTCATATTTCTAATTCTGACTAGCTCCATCATGTGCTTCTTACCTACTCCAGGGAGAAGCTCAAGCCTGTGAAGCCTAGTAGTTAGAGGACCGCATTCATTGAAGAATTTTATGAAACGCTCTTCCTGCTCACTTATCAGCTTGTCAAGAGTAAATTCTAGTTCAACCTTTCCTGTTGAAGTAAGCTCATTGTAATTTAGGCGCTTGACTATATGATGAACGTCTTCTCTGACACCCTTTCCGATGTAGAGAACCTTGCTGGCACTTGTTGAACGACCTTCCCTTAGAACTACCTCAAGAAGACTGAAAAACCTGTTGCCAATTATCTGGGCCACATTCTTTTCCCTTCTGTAACCAGGGATATTTGACTCCATTCTTCCCTCTGGTAAGTAATCTAGAACTATCGCAGTCTCATCAGATGGCATGGTTACCCCCTATACTTCCCGACAATGTCAAGTAATTTGGAGATTTCCTCATCTGAGAGAACAAAATGCTCCTTTGAAAATAGAAGTTTAATCTCGTCGGCATTGGACGGTAAAAGGTCAGACAGGGATATTGCGTGCCTTCGTGAAAGTTTCTCAAGACCCTCAACCTCAGTTATTAGCTTTTCTGCCTTTTTTTTGTCGAGCTTTGCGAATTTGTTGCAATAATCCATAGTGAGTGTCTGCTCGTAAGTAAGCTCTCCTTCTTTCTGGCGGGCCTCAGTAAGCTCTTTGACCTCTGCAAGAGTTACCGGCTCCTGTGACAAAACTCTTTTTCCTATCATTTTTTCACCTGCTCTTTTACCTTTAGAAGATGCTCAGGACGTGCTAAGAGCGTCTTATTCTTATTTCCGTCATTTATTGAAACAAGATACGCCCTTCCTCTTCGTCCTTCAACAATACCCTGCTGCCCATGGTATTTTGGGTGTGGCATACCGGAATGAACTGAAGGATTGAGTTTTACTACCACTCGAGCTCCATCTGAAAGTTTTTTCAAAGCCTCTGCTATTGAAAATCTTCCCCCTCGAAGCTTGTGCCTGCTTCTAGACCTAAATCCCTTAGAATGCTTCATCGCGTTTATTCCATAGGAAATCCTTTATATATAGCTTTCTGTGAATTTTGACCAACACATATTTAAGGGTAAAATAAGTATAGGGAATTGTGAACCCGATAATAATTGCAATTATTGCACTTATCGCAATATTTTTCCTTTTGAGAGCGATAAAGAAAGGGCGAAAGCAGGGATTCAGCAAAGGAGTTACGGCAGGAAAGAAGATTGAAGCTGACAAGCCAAAAGCTGACGATGGTTCAGGAAAGGAAGGCAAGTTGGCTGAGGCTGCTAAAATAATAAACAGGCCACCAAAGAAGGATAAAGATAAGAAGAAAGAAGAAAACAAAGACTAAGTAAACTTTTAATAGGCAGACTCATTATACGCACTTATGTACATTATTATAGCAGGTGGCGGAAACAGTGGAGAAGCTCTGGCCAAGACTCTTGTCAAAGAAAAGGAAGATGTAGTCCTCATAGAATCTGATAAGGATAAGGCAGAGAAACTGTCAGAGGAACTTGACGCTCTCATTATAAGCGGTGACAGTACAAATATTGATATTTTGAAGGATGCTGGGCTAAGCAAAGCAGACGCTGTTGTTGCAATGACTGGAGACGACAAGGCGAATCTTATGATATGTGAAATAGCGAATCAGGCGAACGTTAAACGGGTTCTCGCACGAATAAATGAGCCGGAAAACGAAGAGCTGTTCGTTCAGGCCGGCGTTGAGTCAGCGATATCATCAACAAACTCCATAGTTACTGATTTCAAGAATGTTCTCAGAGGAAAAAGCTCAAAAACTATTGCAACGCTGGCCTCAGGTGCTATTGAGCTTATTGAAATATACATAGGAGATAACAGCAAAATTGTAGGAAAGACTGTTTCCAATGTTGGAATAGACAAGAATGTAGCCAAAATTTCAAGTATAGAAAGAAGTGGTGAAATAATTATCGCAGACGACACACGAACAATCAACAAAGGAGACATTCTTGGAGTAATTGCAAAGAGCTCCTCTGCCAAGAAAATAGTTGAGCACTTTGAGAAGAAGTAGCTGATGAAACACCAATTCGTAAGAACCGTCCTGTATTACCTGGGGCTTGCACTCACCATAACAGGATTTATAATGCTGCTTCCAGCAGTTGCGGCATATTTTTTCCAGGAACTTGTGTCAGCATTCTTTATACCAGCAACGATTTCCATAATCTCTGGAATTTTCATGATGACCCGCTATGAAGCAGGGGAAGTAACAATGGGACGGGCGATGACGCTGTCAGCACTTGCATTTATTGTTATAGCATTTGTAGGCGCGATTCCCTACATAATGCAGGCTCAGACTGTTTATGGAGAAGTTGGAGTAAATGCTTATGTTAGCGCTTATTTTGAATCTATGTCAGGGTTTACCACAACAGGCCTGTCAACTCTTCCGGACATAACTGCAGTACCGGAATCTCTGTTATTTTGGAGATCTCTGACACAATGGATAGGTGGTGTAGGAATTATTGTTCTTTTCCTCCTCTTCTTCGTTTCAAAAACAATTGGATCTTCAGTTCCAGGAATGAGTGCTTACTACCTTTTCAGAGGAGGAGCCAATGAAGAGCGACTGGAGCCAAGCACAGCAAAAAGTGTCAAAGGAATTGCAAAGATCTATATTTTCTATACAATAGCAGGGCTTGCAATTTATAGGATAGCAGGGATGCCTATGATGGATGCAATTAACCACATACTTACAAGTGTTTCGACAGGAGGATTCTCGACACAGGCCGCAAGCACAGGAATTTATGGTAGCGCCTGGATTGACGCCTCAATAGGAATATTCATGATTGTGGGAGCAACTTCTTTCCTTCTGCATTATAAACTTCTGGGATTGAGGTGGAAAGATCTTGGAAAATTCGCGAAAAGCTATGAAATGAAAGTGTGGTTTATATTCATGGCTATTTTTTCGGGGGCTCTATCACTACACTTCTGGATTTCAGGAGTAGAGAATCCTGCATGGAAAGGAATATTCCAGATAGTGTCTGCGTCAACAACAACGGGATTCGTAAATATGGATCTCGCTGGAATGGGAGATCTTGGACTCCTACTTATTACATTTGTCATGTTTATAGGGGGCTCCGCTGGTTCTACGGCAGGAGGTCTAAAAATAATAAGATTCCTCATACTTCTTGAAGCAATACCATGGACTGTTAGAAAGTTTCTTCTGCCGAAAAAGGCTGTTTTACCTCTAAAATTTGGGACGCGTATCTTTGGAAAAGATGAGATAAGCCAAGTCAGCGTTTATTTGTTCATCTATCTTTTTATTACCTTCATAGGAACAATAATATTTACAATAATAGGGTACCCATTTATAGAGTCCTTGTTTGAGATAACCTCAGCAGCGGCGACAGTTGGAATGTCCACAGGAATTACTCAATTCACAATGCCAATAATTGGAAAAATAGTTTTAATATTAGAAATGCTTCTTGGCAGGCTGGAAATACTTCCAGTTCTTGTCCTGTTTATGGCTGCACTGAACAGAAAACGGTGGGGAAGCTTTTACGAATAGAAATATAAATACACGTACTTTAGGAGACTCATGGCAGTACAGTTTAAGTATCTGGCTCCGAAGGGCTGGAAACCCAAAAATGCAGAGGAAAACTATCTAATCACTCTTCTTAAAATAGAACTGTCGAAAAAAGCAATAAAAGAAGCTGGAAAGACCTCGAAGAAAATTATTTTTGAGGAAGCAGCCGCTTCAGTAGCAGCTGAGTCATCTACAGGAACCTGGACAAAAGTTTACGACGGTCCAAGATCAGGAATTCCTCTTGCAAGGAAGAAGCGCGCGCTTGCTTATGACCTTGACTACAAAAATTCAATGTTTAAAGTTGCGTATCCTGTGGAACTTTTCGAAGCTGACAATATATCAGGACTCCTTGCAGGAATTGTAGGAAACATAGCCGGAATGAAGATGGTGTCTGCTATGAGATTCTATGATGTCCGATTTCCCAGAAAAATGGTAGAAGTATTTTTGGGACCTAAATTTGGAGTACCTGGAATTAGAAAGCTTCTGAAGAAGCCTAAAGGACCGATTGTTGCAACAGTTCCGAAGCCGAAGATAGGGAGAACTTCAGGCGAGCAGGCCTCTCTTGCCTGGGAACTTTTCACATCTGGACACGGAACATATGACGGCATAAAAGATGATGAAAATCTGACAAGCCTCGAGTTCAACAAATTCAAGGACAGGGCAAAGAAAGTCCTGGCAAAACTGAAGGACGCTGAGCTGAGAACAGGTAAGAAAAAATTCTACCTGGCAAATATAACGCATTCAAACATTGGAATTATGGAAACACGAGCTGAGACTATAAAGAAGAATGGAGGAATTTATATGATGATTGACGTCGTAACAACAGGATTTTCTGCTGTCGATACAATGAGGAGACAGGAGACAGGACTTGCAATACATGCCCACAGGGCTATGCACGGATTTATAACCAGAGATAACTCACCAGGTGTTCACGGAAAAGGGAAGCTGTTCGGATTTTCGATATCAATGATAGTCCTCGCAAAGATTTTCAGGCTTCTTGGAGTTGACTCGCTACACGGAGGGTCACCTCTTGCAAAAATGGAGGATTACGGAGAAGCAGAATATATTAGGAACGTTCTTCAGGACACAGAGACGCAGGAGCACGAAAAAATACCTTCTCTCGGTCAGAAATGGCACCATATCAAACCAGTTTGGATGGTTGCGTCCGGAGGTCTCCATCCAGGAGACTTTGAAGCAGTTATTAGAGCATTAGGGGAAGATATAATGCTTCAGTGCGGAGGGGGGCTTCTTGGACATCCTGGAGGAGTAGAAGCAGGAGTAATGGCGATTGAACAGGCTCGGGAAATAGCTATGAAAGGAATTCCAATCAGAGAGTGGGTAAAGCAGAACCCTGATTCTGAGCTCGCTGTGGCCGTAAAATTATGGGGATACGGACCAAAAATAGTCTACTAATCAAATAGTTTAAATATAAACATCAGTTATAGTGGGATGTGGGAGTTATATGGTAAAAAAGCTCATAAAGAAATTAAAAGGAGCATTTTCAAGGCTTTTTGGCAGAAAACGAGTAATACGTCTTGGTATTTATGGAGAGCCGAATACCGGAAAGACAACTCTCGCCAATAAGATTTCTATGGACTGGATGGGAAAAGAAGTCGGAATCGTCTCAGAAATGCCACACGAAACCAGAACAATCCAAAAAGTTGAGCACATTGAAGTAAAGGCAGGCAAGAAAACCCTGGTGATGAACCTTCTTGACATGCCCGGACTTTCCGCGTCGGTTGATTTTAAGGAATTTACAAAATTCAAGCAAAGTGTCAGAAATGTAGACACAGATTTCAAGGACCTTAAAATTTCGGACCTGAAGAGGATAGCTGAGGAAGAAGACTTGTCTAAAACCGGGAAAAAGGCAGTTATAATACAGAGGCTTAAGGCAAAAATAAGCAAGAAGAAGCTTCAGACTTACGTTAAAGACCTAAAAATAAAGATTACTGCAAAGAAGGGGAAGAAGATATCTAAGACGAGTGCAAGGAAAATAGCAGAGGAAGCAACTAAGGGTATTGTTGAAGCAATTAAATGGCTAGACAATGTTGACTCAGTTATAGTAATGATGGACTCAACAAAAGATCCTATGACACAAGTAAATATAATGCTTCTTGGAAATCTGGAGGCGAAAAGCATACCAATAGTTATAGCAGCCAACAAAATAGACGCCAAAAATTCCAAGCCAAATAACATAATGAGCGCATTCCCTCAGCACCCCGTTGTACCAATATCAGCAAAAGAGGGAAGGAATCTTGAGAATCTTTATAAAACAATAGCGGAGAATGTTTAATATGGCAAAAGCACGGAAAAAACCTATTAAGAAAAAGAAAATGGTGAGAAAACCAGGGAGAAGGTCGAAGAAGAGCTTGAAGATAGACTTCATTTCAATGTCAAAATTAAAGGGTGACACAATAGAAGAGAAGATAGAAACAATACTGGACAAAGTAAAAATTGGGCATGTAGTAATTTTAGATGAAGCATTAAGTCCTGACGAAGAGGCTCACCTAGTTACAGAAACAATGGAAGGAATAAATGAAGAGTTTAGTGGAATAGAGTTCTGTAGCCTGCCACGACAAAGTGGAAAAGCCAGAATGTTGTTAGCGAGGGCGGCAAAACTTCTAGGAATAGAGATGACCAGCCCAGGTGTTACATTAGTAGGACCGTCCACAATAATAAGTGACATAAAACGCGATCTTGGCGCATTCCATGTGTCAGCTGAGTTGTAAAGATGCATAAATGCCTAAAATGTGGAGAAAGGTTTGAGGAAGATGATGTTCCTATTGTCAGCGGATGTTCCTGCGGCGGGAGAATGTTTTTGTTAGTGAGGAGTGAGGAGGATGAAGAAAGGGCAGATGAAATTTATGAAGAACTTTCTGAGAAAATAGAAGAGATTAAGGAACTTCCAGAGACTCAGGAGAAAAAATCTGAAAAATCTCCTGATAAGGAGACGGAGAAACCGAAATTTGGGATAGAAACTATAAAGATAAAGAGGCCTGGAGTTTACGAAATAAATATCGAAGCCCTAATGAAAGGGAAACCGATTGTTGTTAGACAGCAAGAGGGATCTTTCATTATAAGTCTTCCTTCTATATTTGGAAGAGAGACAGAAATAATTCTTTCAAAATAATTTTAAAAAAAAGAAGTGCCTGCAATGCGGCTGTGGGAGGTGGGAGATGGCATATTATAAAAAATATGTTGCCACCGCACCGCAGGCAATTTTATGGTTATATCTGTTTACGCTTTCCTTTTTCTCTTCAGGCCGGACACAAGGTCTCTGCCGATTTCGTCACCGAGAGACTTGAACATTGACTTAAATCCAAGACCCATTGCGATTGACAAACCAACACCAAAGGTTGCTACGATGATCAGTAGTATCTGGTCAACAAGAACTGTGTTGATGATTCGGCTTCCCAAAGAGTTGAGAGCGATTGCGGCAGATAAGTACACTACGAAGAAGAAGAATACCCTGCTCATAAGGCCTGAGTATGCCACATGAGTATCTTCTATAGCGTCTTCAATGTATCTAGCAACGACGTAACCCACTGTAAGAACCAAAATTGCTGTTAGCACATTTGGTAAGTAGTTTACTAAGCTAGTGAGGGCATTTGCGATTATTTGTATCTCAAGTACCGCGGCTGCTTCACTCAGGAAGAGTAAATAGATGAGCCATTTAGAGATATCTGAAATCAGCTTGCTGACCTTCAAATGCTCTCTTTTTATACCAACGTAACTGTCAATCTTAAATCTCTTTAGGAGTTCAAGAATTGCAGCCCCGATGATTTTCCCTACAATAATACCAACTATGAGGAGTATTGCGGCTGCTACTATATTATCTAGCATACCCGTCATTGTACCGACTGCTGAATACAGTCCGCTTCTGACCGGGGAAATAACTGGCTCGACTATGTTTACAGGCATCTAATCACCTCCTTTCCAATAGTGTACCTTTACGGGACCTATTTGACTAACACCAACTTTTCCAGACCCTATTAGGATTCCAAGGATACCATTTGCCTGGTACCTTGAGACACGCAGCTTCTGAGCCACGTCCTGGATGGAGACTCCACGGGGACTCTCCCTCACTATATCCTCTGCTTTACTTACAAGCCCATCCGGGGTCTCTGTTTGCATGAAGGACTTGTTGCACCTTTGTGTATATAAATGTAACGTTAAAGTTACATCCTTATTATCTCTGCGTTATGAAAAGGTCATATATAAATCATTCTATTGTTAGTTATTTCTAATAAAAGTATAACATTTCTTTAACTTATCTGTTATAGAGTATTAACAGAGATGTAAAAACGATAATAAGCAAGCAAATTTTATACTAATTCTGATTCGCTGAAGAATATTGGAATTTCTCGTTCGGCAGATTCTATTGAATCAGAAGCGTGCACCAAATTTCTGGGAAGCTCCTCTTCCCCAAGATCTCCACGAATTGTTCCAGGTTCAGCGTTCTCAGGATTGGTTGCGCCAATTAAGTCACGAACTTTCTGGACGGCATTTTCAGATTCAAGAATCATAGGAAGAGCAGACCCTTCCATAGCAAAATCAACAAGTCCCTGATAAAAGTCTTTTTCCGAATGCTCCTGGTATAGTGCCTCTGCCTGCTCCTGTGAAACATTAGAAATTTTTGCAGCCCTTATTGTGAAACCTGCAGATTCTATCCTCTTTATTATTTCTCCAACAAGACCTCTTTTTACTGAGTCAGGTTTTATCATGCAAAAAGTTCTCTCAGTCATTTTTCCGTTCCTCTTTCTGTTCTTGTTTTTTATCTTCTTTCTTTTCCTCGCTTTTCTCTTTTACTACTTCAGCTTCAGATCTTGGAGGTTTTCCCTTTTCTTTTTTAGGTTGGGCTTCTGACTTTGCACGAACCTCAGCTGCTATGTCGATTCTTCCTTTTGCCTTCTGATATTTACGAGTCCAGCCAAACTTGACCGGATTTCTTCCTAACTTAAGGAGATTCTTATCGCATTTGTTCGAGCAAAAGTAAAGAAGGGATCCGTCTTTCTTAACAAGAATCTTCCCAGTACCCCTCTCAATCTCTGTACCGCAAAAAGAGCATCTTTCCATTTAAACTGTTCTTATATCCCCCACATCCATAAGACCGCGTTTTAGAAGGAGTATATCTCCTTCACGTATAGGTCCCTTAACATTTCTTTTTACAACGCGCCCTTTGTCTCGTCCATCAAGAACTTCAGCTCTTACCTGAATAATACCGCCGGTTGCTCCAGTTCTCCTCATTATTTCTATAATCCGTGCAGGAATTGCAGACTCAGCTGCAAGAGGAATAACTTCTTGTTTTGACCCTTTCTTTGATTTTGTTTTTGACCCTTTCTTAGGTTCTTCTATAGAGTCTGTTCTGGATTCCTTCCGAGGTTCTTCTTTTGGCTTTTTCTTTAGATCCTGATTTTCAGGCTCAGCATCTTTCTTAGCCATTATTCAGCTTTTTCCTCTGCGGGCTTTTCTTTAGCTGGAGCTTTTTCAGGAGTCTCTGTTGATTCCTCAGCAGGTGCTTCTTCTGCTGGCTTTTCTTTAGCTGGAGCTTTTTCAGGAGTCTCTGTTGATTCCTCAGCAGGTGCTTCTTCTGCGGGCTTTTCTTTAGTTTGTGCTTTCTTTTCTGCGGGCTTCTTGCTTCCTGCCTTGGAGATCTCGCTTACAAGGTCTGTAAGCTGTTTCTTACCTTCGCCAGCGTCAACAATTGCAACGCATGCGGTAGGTACACTGAGGCCTGCTGCCTTCCCAAGCTCTGCCCTGAGTGGAACTCCTATACAAGGAATTTCACGCTCTTTGCAAAGCGGTGTTATGTGAGCCACTACTTCAGGGGGAGAAACATCCTCAGCAAAAATGACGAGTTTTGTTTGCTTCCTCTCAATGGCTTTTGTGGACTCATTGGTCCCTTTCCTAAGCTTTCCAGTTTCTGAAACTATATTCAAAAGACTGTAAGCCTTATTTACAAGTTCTTGGTTTTCTGTCATATCAATCACCTCTCTTTCGAGATCAATCACGTAGCGTATTTAGGGTTCAAAGAGGTATATAAATGTTGAGGAGAGCTACTCATGTGAGAGAATGCACTTAAGTGGTTTTCCTGTAGATTCGATTATGGCAAATCCAACACGCTCGAACTGAATGATTTCTCCAGTCTTAAGCTTGCCAACTTCCTTCTGAGAAAGACCTTTAATAGTTTTTCCTGTTTCCGGCACAAGAATTTCAGTTTCTATTGAATCAGAAGATACCCATTGAAGTTTTTTTGTATTTGACTTAACTTTCTCAGAATCGAACTCGACTTTCCCCTTCCCTATAAACTTAACATTAAAAAGGTCTTTAAGCCTGAATATTTCTCCTTTTTTCATTGATTTTGCATCTTCTTTCGGAATGTAAAAAGTTCCCTTTGACTTAACTTCGATTTTCTCAGGAGATGGAACAAAAAAGTAATGTTTTGCTGTCGGGCTAAGAATCTTCCTGTTTATTGTGTTTAATGCATCCATGCTTATAGTAGTGCTTCCGGAAGTCATTCGAACCTCCTTTGCGAGACGCTCGAGTGTTTCGGGAACAATTCCTCGCCTTCGGAGAGCCTGGAGGGTTGCAAGGCGTGGGTCATCCCAGCCACTTACCTTTCCGCTGTCAATAAGCTTCTGGATTTCCCTCTTAGATGTAGGAGTCCCCTCTAGATTTATTCTAGAATAGGATATAATGTGCGGGCTGTCCATGCCAAGAAGTTCCCTTATAGTATTCTGCAGTTCATCCCTCTGCTGGAACTCATTTGAGCGAAGAACGTGGGTGACCCCGCATTTTGCATCCTCTATTGCATTGGCAAAATCATATAGAGGCCAGACCCTGTATTTAGTTCCCTGTAATGGATGCTCAGCCTCGACAATTCTCATTATAGTGGGGTCACGGAGAGTTGTGTTTTTAGATTTCATATCAAGTTTCAAGCGAAGTGTTGCACTCCCTTGTTTGAGTGTCTTCTTCATTTCTCTGAATAGTTTAAGATTTTCTTTTGAGGAATTCTTGCGGCACGTGCATTCCTCACCATCATAACGAAGTTTTCTTGATGTCTCAACAAGACACCTGCAAACGTAGGCATTTCCGGAATTTATTAGAGATTCAGCATGTTTGTAGAATAATTCAATGTCATCTGAGTTGCTTTTTATTTTGTCACATTTTATGCCAAGCCAGGCGAGATCTTCTTTGATTGCATCATAATATTCTGTACGCTCCTTCTCAGGATTTGTATCCTCAAACCTGAGAATTAGATTTCCGGAATATTTTTTCGCATAGTAATGATTGAAAAAGAATGAAACTGCGTGCCCGATGTGGAGATATCCGTTCGGCTCAGGGGCAAGCCGCGTTACAAATTCCCCTTTTTTTGCACCAGGAAGTTCGGGAAGCTCCCGTTCAGCTATTTCTTTTTTTTCGAAAAAGTCAGGATTTTCTTTTCTTAAGAGAGTCTCCATTTCCTCAAGACTAAGCTTGTTGACGTCCTTTACAGCTTTGGAAATGTGCTTTCTCAGGTTTACGATGTCATCTTTCAAAGAGGGATCTGAAGAAAGTGCTTTTCCAAGAACAGCTCCTTCGCTTGCTTTTCCTTTATGAAGAAATGCATTTTCAACAGCAAAAATGAAAACATCATGCTCTATCTTTTTGGCAACCATAGTTTAAACTTAGATAATAAAGTTAAATAGATATCCTCCTGCCGTTTTTTAGCAGGTGGACGTTCTTACCAATAATGTATTTGTCATGCCCGAGCTCCTTGTTTATCTCCTCTGCAAGAGTTCCAAAGGCGGTGAGTTTTTCAATATCGCCGTGGCACGGTATGATGTGCTCAGGCTGAACCATGTGAAGGAATTCTCGGTGGTCCTCTCTTGCAGAGTGACCGGAAACATGAACATCCCTGAATATTCTGGCTCCCTGGGAAGTCAGCATATCCTCGAGGCGCTTCCTGTTCTTTATATTTACTGGAGTTGGGATTGTAATACAGGAGAACATTATTTTGTCGCCCGGATCCACTGTAAACGCATATTCCTTTCGGGCTATCCTTGAGAGAATTGCGTTTGGTTCTCCCTGACCACCTGTGCA
>DVAE01000011.1 GCA_014189675.1 Candidatus Undinarchaeales archaeon SRR5007147.bin71
ACCTTGGTTAAGAGCCAAGCGCTCTACCAGCCTGAGCTACGGGCCCACAGTAGAGCTTTATAGAAAACTTTCCTTTATTTAAGTTTGCTGATATTACTCTAGTTCTTCGAGCTCGTCCAAATCTCCAAGAGCATCATCAAGGTCGTCTTCAAATAGTTCTTCAATATCTTGGCGCTCCTGTTCTTCCTCTTCAGAAATTTCGTCTTCTCCTTCATCCATCGCTGTGCAGCCACTTACCAGGACCACAAGAACAAGAAGAAGTGCAATTATTTTATATTTCATTTATTCCAACCTCCTGCTGTTTTTGGTATTCTAACTTTCCAGTTTCAACGAAAGCGCTCCAAATCCGCTTTACCTGATTGATGATTTCCCTCTTCTCATCCAGAGTTTCAGCGGAGTCAAATTCTCCTTTCTTTACTTCAATTGCATTTATGAGCCTCGATGCCAGCTCTTCACTTACATAGCCTCTTGATAGATATTCTTCAGACTTGTCCTGCAGTCCCTGAAGTCTTAACTTTATTGTGTCGTAAACTCTGTCTTTTACTTCTGTATTGCACTCTGTTCTGTCATCGCCTTCCATCTGCTTGCATTCGGAAACATCTTCTTTAACATTTTTCTCTGTTCCAAGAGATTGTCTAACACAGGATAGGACTTCTTCATGTTCTTCATTAATTTCAGAGCATTTTCTGTATGCTGTATATTTCAGATTGCAGGATTCTTTTTGCTCTCCTTCCAAATCCCGGCACTCATCACTATCATGCCTTTCTTCTGAAACAAGGTAAGTCCCATGTTTCTTTACTACAGAGAGTCTGCAGCGTATTCTTTCTTCTCTGTCATCACTTTCTTCACAATCTGCGTCTTCAGAAACTTTTGTTACTCTGACCTTTACCTTCCTGATTTCATCTTCTGAAAGTGTTGCTGCCTTCTTCTTTATCAGTCTAGCCTGCTTTACATCAGAACTTTCTGCGCTTCTTATCAGGAATTTTAGTTTTTCTATCTGGCTGTCGAATCTTTCCCTGTCATCATCGTCAAGTTTTGCTGAATCTGTGAAACTTTTTATTTCCTTTAAAAGTGACATTGCTTCAAACTGTGTAGCTTCTTTATTTTCGGAATTTATTCGATTCAGCATTTGTCTGACTTCGGAAATTCCCTGCCTTATCATCTGTACAGGGTCTAGGTCTTCAATTCCCCTCGGTTCTTCGGCTTCCATATCTATTATCATCGGATTATCGAAAAACATCTGAACCTGCTCAACAAGGGCCATTGCATTTTCCCGTTCTTCCTCACTCTCTCCTGATTCAGAAATCAGGCTTCGCAGGTCTTCCAGATTCCTCATCTGCATCTCTTTATCAAATTCTGATATTCCTTCGGAAGCTGCATCAATGGAGGAACTCAAATCTCTGATAATTCTGCTCGTTTTCTCAGCCATTCCAAAATCTGTCAAAATCAAATTTAATTCCTTAAGGGCAATCTCTGTTTCGGGTTTGAATAAGCTCACATCGTCATAGCCTTTGACTATTTCCATTTCATCATCTTCATAACTTGATTCTGCATCCTCATCTGTCACTTCAAAAGTTTTCATAGGCTCAAAGTCCTTTTCTATTCTATTAAGTCCCGAATCTTCTTCAGACTCGTCATCAATTTCTTCAACAAGTTCTTGTTCTTTCACAATCCTTGAGCTATCTGCGATACTCTCCAAATTCGCACTGCTATGGTGAGCATAAACACTGGGGCTTATCAAAATCAGCGCAATCAAAATAATACTTAATCTTTTCACGAACATGAATAAGATGCAGTCGTTATAAATATTTACTTGCTATGCCAGGCGAAGCTTCTGAGCTTTGCACTCTTTCCGAAGCCACAGCTGGCGCAGACCTCATGCGTTGCATGGTATGCATGCTTTCCGCAGCGTCTGCAACGAATGTGCGTTCTTTTGTTATGTTTTCCTCTTGAAGGTGTTCCTTTTCCCATCGTTCTTCACTTCTTGTTGTTCGGGCTTATGAAAATAATATTGTCTCCTCTGACAATAAGGGTTCCAAATCTCTTTGTGCTCTCCGAGTCTGTCTCTTCCGCATCGTCAAGCACGACATTCATGTGAACATCGAAGGCTTTCAAAATACCACGGATTTCCTTTCCATCCTTTAATCTGAGGATTACTGGATTGCCCAATGACTGATTCATAGAATCAAAAGGTCTTTCTCCCATAGTGCGTTCTCTACCCCTAAACGACTATTTATAATTATTGCTTATTACGGGAAATAAATCACAACTAGACTGATCTATCTATATGGATTAGTCTATCCAACATTCGTTAATATTTATGCGTCTGCAGGTTTTTCTTCAGATGCTTCTGCGGGTTGTTCTTCAGCTGGAGCTTCTGCGGGTTGTTCTTCAGCTGGAGCTTCTTCAGGAGCCTCTGTTGATTCCTCTGCAGGTGCTTCTTCAGATGTTTCTGCAGGTGCTTCTTCAGATGTTTCTGCAGGTGCTTCTTCAGATGTTTCTGCAGGTGCTTCTTCCTTCTTGCAGCAACCGCAGTCACTCTTTTCGCAGCTGCAATCTCCGCACTTGCAATCTTCAGCACACGGACATTCTGTTTCGCTTTCTTCAGGATTCATAAAACTGCCTATGTGCTAGGAGTATTTAATATTGCTGTATCTGAATAACCAGGCAAGTCTATCCGATATTTATTTAAAGCAAGAAGTTTCCTATAGAAAGGCAAATGGCAATACTACAAGAGAGACCAAAGAGAAAGAACACAGGCGGAAGGTATATCGCCTACCGAAAGAAGCGTTTTCACGCTCTTGGACGTGACCAGATCGAGGTCAGAATCGGCTCAGGAAAGACGCAGTCTGTCCGGGGACGTGGCGGAAACCTGAAATCCAGGGCAATTACTGTAAAAGAGGTCAATGTTCTAGATCTGAAGACAAAGAAGTTCAAGAAATCCGAGATACTTTCAGTTAGTGATAATAAAGCTAATCAGCACTACATCCGCCGAAATACAATAACGAAGGGTGCAATTCTTGAAACAAGCTCCGGACCTGCGAAAGTTACTAACAGACCAGGACAGGAAGGCTACATCAACGCCGTTCTTCTTGAGAAATAATAATTTTTAACTCAGCTCAGTTAATTAAAATTATATATCCTAGCTCGGCTAATGCTATTTTTATGATTGATTTTGACGAACTTGTGGACAATTACCTCAAGCGTGAAAGTAAGAAGAAAACAATTGGGCGTTACTACCCCTCAGAGATAGGCGGTTGTCTCCGAAAAATTTGGTACAGTTACAAGTTCCCAGGTGAAGAAAAGGACAAAGACTTGATAAAGATTTTTGCTCTGGGTGACATGATTCATGACTTTGTTGTCAAGGTCCTGGAAAGCGACAAAAATGCGCATATAGATTCAATCGGCGACGAAATTCCTTTCACCAGAGAAGTGGAAGACTTCATAATCTCAGGCAGAATTGATAATCTCATCCTTTTAAAAGAAGATAGTAAAAAGATCCTTATTGAGGTCAAGTCAATCAAAAATCTCAATGGTCTTGACGATGCGAAGCCCGAACACAAAATGCAACTCCAGCTTTACATGAATTCCTTGGACATAAAGAACGGAGTCGTTTTGTATATCGACAAGCAAAATCTCAAGTCAAAGGTTTTCCCACTAGCTTACGATGAAGAAATGGCGAATAAAATTGTTGAGCGTTTCAAAGTTCTTCATACAAGCCTGGTAAATGATATAATTCCAATTCCTGAAGCTCGCATTGAGGACAAAACTTACATCTGCAGGTTCTGTGAGTACGAGGACCGATGTTACGCCGAGACCCCGAAGCTGGAAGAGCAGAAGAAGCTGAAATAATTGTTATTATATACTCTGCTTTCTTATTCGCTTTTATGGCAAAAGAATCACAGACATCGAATTATCTGTTCTGGATTGGAGTAGTCGCAGTTATAGGGATGCACATCTTTACTCTGCTAAAGGGACTTCCACAAGACCAGGTTCAGATGCATTCGATAATCCAAATAATCGCCGGTGGACTAATAGTCGCCAGCTATTATACGAAGTAAATTAGTCTGGATATATTTATATATGGATTTCTCTAGGATGTGCTATGGCTAAAGAACAAACTACTACTACCAAGAAAGACGAAGTTCTGACTATAGAAGGTAAGGGGAGAGATGGACTTGGAAGAAACAACAAAGGCACTCTGATTATTACAGGCGACGCAGGAAGTTATGTAGGTGAAAGTAACAAAGGTAAAATCCTAATCGAAGGCAATGTAAGGGGTCATCTTGGCTTAAAAAACAGGGGTGAAATATTAGTCAAAGGCGATGCAGGAATGGGTGTGGGCAATGCAAACAAAGGAGAAATCACAGTCAAAGGTGACACCGGAGCAGCTGTCGGATGGGCCAACCAAGACAAAATAGTAGTTGAGCGCAATACGGGAGATTGGCTTGGCTTAAAAAACAGGGGCGAAATATTAGTCAAAGGCGATGCAGGTAATTATGTAGGTGACAACAACAGAGGAAAAATAATAATCAAAGGCAACGCAAGAAATGATCTGGGTTATGGCAAAGGAGAAATTACGGTCGAAGGTACAATAGAATCACTTCATAAAAATGCTTCTGGCACAATCAGGGCAGGGAATGTAAAAGAAGACCGTGGCAGACCCTGGACTAAATTATAGTCCCGTTTTTCGCCGAGAATAAGATTATATATCGCTAGTTCTTATGGAATATTATGGCTAAAGCAAAAAAGGCAAAGCCTAAGGCAAAAGCTAAGCCAAAGGCAAAACCGAAAAAGAGTGAGGCAGCTGAAAAAGCAGAAGTTAAAAAGACGCAGGTAGGAACAGTGGTCCACTACTATGGCAATGCTGGTGTTGCAGTGGTAGATCTTACAAAAGTTCTGAAGGTGGGCGACAAGATCTCAATAGAGGCGGAGAACACGGATGTCCAGCAAACAGTAGAATCCATGCAACTAGAGCACACGCAAATTGAAAAAGCAAAGAAAGGCGATTCTGTCGGCCTGAAAGTAGATGGAAGAGTGGGAAAAAACAGCAAAGTCTTCAAGGTCTAAGTAAAGTCAGATTAGGCCAATAGCCTTTCCGACTTTCACACACGCCCTTTTTCCAGGGGAAAAAGTGCGACCAAAAACCCTCACTCCGTTCGGGGGAAACTCAAATCAAACCCATACTCTTTCCGACTTTCGCGAACTTTTCGACGCACTCATCCAAATCTTCCTTTGTATGACCTGCTGTAACGTTTGCTCTGATTCTTGACATGTCCTTCGCAACTAGAGGAAATACTATTGGTTTAACGAAGACTCCTTCGTCCCACATTCTCTTCGAAAGTTCCTGCGCCTTCGAGGCCTCTCCAACTATTACGGGAGTAATTGGTGTCTGAGTTCTTCCTGTGTTGAAGCCAAGGTCCTTCATCTGCTCTTGGAAATGCTTAGTGTTATCCCACAGCCGTTTGTGATGCTCCGGTTCTTCCTGAACAATCTTAATCGCTTCCCTGCAGGCCTGTACAATCGCCGGCGGGTGAGCTGTTGTGAAAATGAAGGAGCGGGCTCTGTTTGTCAGATAATCTCTAAGTTCCTGATCTCCTGCTATATAACCTCCAACACATCCGAAAGCTTTCGAGAGAGTTCCCATATCAATATCTACGCGGCCATGAAGCCCAAAGTGGTCAACAATTCCGCGACCTTCTCTTCCGAGAACGCCGTCTCCGTGGGCGTCATCAACCATTACCATTGCATCAAATTCCTCTGCAAGCTCTACAATCTGGTCCAGAGGAGAAATATCTCCGTCCATTGAGAATACTCCGTCTGCAACTACAAGTCGTCTTCGTGCGTCTTTTGTTTCCTGAAGTGCCTTTCTCAGACCTTCCATATCGTTGTGCGGGAAAATCTTTCTATCTGACTTCGTCAGTCGGACTCCGTCTATAATGCTGCCATGGTTTAGTTCGTCAGATATAATCGCGTCTTCAGGTCCCATAAGTGCTTGTATTGTCCCGCGGTTTGCGGCAATTCCTGCGACGAAAACTAGTGAAGATTCAGTTCCCTTGTACTCAGCAAGCTCTTTCTCGAGCTCGTTGTGTATTGGCATTGTTCCATTTATCTGCCTTACAGCTCCTGTTCCGAAACCCCAGTCATCTATTGCCTTCTTTGCAGCGGCAATAACTCTCGGATGATTTGTAAAATTAAGATAATTGTTTGAAGAAAGTGTTATGAGGTCCTTTCCATTGATTTTTATCCTCGGACCTGCTGGCGTTTCCATTACAGGTAGTTCTCCAAAAAGATTCTGATCTTTCAGGCTTTGCACCTCTTCCTTGAGCCAGTTTGTCCTCTCAGTCATAACTGGCTTTGATGATAATTGTCCTTTTTATATATTGTTAAAGCTTTCTTCCCCTGGATTCGCGGGATTTTTTTTAAATAGGTCAAATATCCATTTTAGTATAAAGGGGGAGAAATGTCCAGTAATTTACGCCAATTTGGAACAATATACTCTAATATCCGAATATTTATATACAGCCTCCTTCACGGAGCACTTGGGAGTGGTAAAATGTCCAGCTTTTTGGACAAAAAACTGTACAAAAGTTCTGCACTCGCTAGATATGGACTACTATTTTCTATGTCTTTCGTGTTTTTGTGCATTTTCTCAAGCTCCTCCTTTGCCCTTTCACAAACAAGCTTCGCACTTGACACAGAGAATCCTGTGTTTTCATTTTACGAAAACTCCTTAAGCAGCTCCCCTCTCCCTTTAAATCATAGCTTTTCACAATCAATTTACTCATATTCTAATATCAGCATTCCAAATGGAACCTCAGTTTCAGGGGCACAGCTCTGGTTAATTGGTCATCAGTCTCTTACAGGAGAGAACTGGGACTGGACTTACTCGGCCAGTCAGCTTCCTAATGAGACTTTCTATAACTGGTCTGAAAGTGGGAATACTCTTTCCTCAATAAGCTCAGGTATATTGACTATAAATGGTTCAAATGCTTATTGGAATTTAGATTCTCAATATAGACCAGATAGATATGATAATTTTACAGTCGAGTTCAGAGCCCGCATTTCTAACAGTTCTTCAGGTCAAATGATATTCAGTTTCCACAGAGGTTCAGAATTTGCAGGTGGCAGTTCCTATAATAATTTCAAAGGAAATGCAATGGAAATATACACAGGTCATGTAAAATTCAAAGATTCTGCTAACTCTCCAGGGGATGTATACACACATACAGATAATTACAGTCTTGATGCGACTGAGTGGCACACCTATCGTTATACCTATCTAGAAAACGGCAAAGTGAATACAATATATGTTGATGGAAAGCAGGTTCTCCAGACAAGTCATATGACTTGTATGAACTCAAACTGCGGAGGACAAACCTTTTCCGAGTTCAGATTCGGTGTTTCTGGAGGCTCAGCTATAGCAGATATTGACTATTTCCAGTTTACAAAAGGTGGCGCAAGCACTGTCTTAATTCCAAAGACTCCAAAAAATCCAAATCTGCGTGCTGGAAGCACCCAAGTCTGGTCTGTCTCTGGTTTTTACGCCGCTGATAATAATTCAACAGGAGATTTTTCTTCTGCAATTAATTCCTATCTTGGAACTTGCACCTATCTTAACTCATCCTGCCAAGTTCCTCTCCGCTTCTATTCTGAGGCAGAAGCCATACTGGAGCTGAACCGTCTGGATGTCAATTTGACTTACAATCACAGCGGAGCTATTTCTTCGTCTTACAATATTTCTCTATCCAACTCTAGGGGAAGTAGAGTAAACTTGGAGGAAGCAATATCTTTTATTTCAGCTCCCTCACTTTCACTTAATATCACTCAGTTCTATGTCGATAGCGGGACAAGTTCCTGTAGCATCGGTGGAATAAGTGGAACTGTTGCAACACTTGATAACAGAAAGGTCTGTTCAATAAACTCGAGTATTCTACTTCCTTCAAACGGCTCTCTTCCAAATACGACTTATCTTCTAACAAATCATCTGTCAAAATCAATTCTAAATTCAAGCCAGGAATCCAATAGAACTTCCAGCCTTTCAGTCCAGCACTCCTATCTGTCTTATTTCCTAAACAATACTGGCTCAGCAAATTATTCAAACATTTCCTGGACTTTTTCAGACTCTTTGAACTGCACTCTCTGCTCTGGAAATTTGTCTTCTTTTAATTCAGGGACTTCATACACAATCATCGCAAACTGGTCCGGGGATGCTCTTGACGAGTCCTATTCTGTTTGGCAGGCTTCAGCTTCAGTCGTCGCCGGTGGCTCTGCTTCAATTTCAAGAGATATTAGTATCCTTAATACTGGCTCTACAAACTTTTCCAATATTACTATTCCTCTTACTGGAAGAAGTGCTTGGAATTGTACACTTTCACAAAATCAGACTACACTTGATTCCGGGAACTGGTCTAATATATCGAATATAGAGTCCTGTACGAAGTCCAATATAGTTTCTCTCGAACTCGGTAGTGAATACTCCACCTCAGTTTCAACTCCGAGTGATACTCTCTCTGTTGCAAGGAATCTCAGCATTGTAAATTCTGATTCCGTGCTGGCTTATTCTGTTGTTATCTCATTTACTCTCAGTGATGCTCACAATGATTCACTTAATGTCTCTGAGTCAGGGAATAACAGCTCTCTTAGTGGTGTCACTCTCTCTTCAGGTGTAGTCACTTTCACAAGAAATATGGATTCAAATGAGAGTCTCAACCTCATCGTTAGATATCAGAAAGATGAGCCAGTTCAAAGCCCCTCTGGCGGAGGCGGCGGAGGCGGTGGAGGCGGTGGAGGAAGCTTTAGTGCGGCTCCTGCACAAGCACCTGCGTCTGTAGAAGAGCAAGTCAATTCATCTGAAAATTCAGTCTCAGATAATACTTCACTTTCCTATTCTTCTGATGCAGATACTCACAAGATAAACATTCCTAGTGAGGATGAGAAGTACAATTCAAATTCCTTGGTTTCCGGTCTTGTTGTCTGGTCAAGAGCTCACAAAGGTGTCGCAACTATGTCGATTGGCGGAATTCTTATGTCTCTTCTGGTGTCTGCGTATGTTCTCCGTTCCGGTCTTCCTGAGTTAAAGATTCCACACACTCTAAAATTCTCCAGAAATATATCTCAGGATTCTGCGAAACCTCAAGACTCAGATATGTCTGCAATTACTGTGTCAAAGGAAGCAAGTTCAGCGATGAACATGCTCAATCCACGGGCAAAGGAGATTCTGGAGTTTATTTTGCAGAACGGAGGCAAGACAACCCAGGCAAAAATTTATCACTCAACAGGAATTCCGACTACAAGCCTGTCTCGCTGGGTTGACACTCTCGAGCGAAGGGGTCTTATTAAGACATACAAACTGGGCAAACTGAGAAAAATTGAGATTTCAGAATCCTTTCCAGAGAATAAGTAAAATCTTTGACGAATGACTTATTCTTCCAGAGCCTTTCCTAAAATCTGAAGAGCTTTGAGTCCGAGTGGTTCAGCATCTTCAAAGATTAGGTCGTACATCTTGTCAAGAGAATCGACCATTTCCTTTGACTCTATATACAGTCCGTTTTCCACAGAACCGGTTTTTGGGGAAACCATTCCGAGAAGCGCTCTGTCCTTTACAATAAGCATGCTCTCAATTCCAGTTCCTTCTACATATCTGCAGGTCAGGTTTCCATTTTCAAGAGCCCCCTTCAGACTTTTTATTACTTCATCAGCGTTCTCACTTTCTGATGCAACTTTTCTTATGTTTTCAAGGGAGAAGATATATTTCAGGTCGAGTCGCTTAGACTCTGTCATATCTATCATAATTTCATAAGTTCTCCTTCTCCAGGTTGAGTTCCTTTCCGTGGACAGAAAGAGAAGTGGAGTCCTTTCAGAGATTTTTGCGGTAGTGCTATCCATTAACATTTCCCGGGCTTTTATGTAGAATTCTTCGGGGCTGCTTATTATTTTAATGCTCCCTGTTTTTTCTCCGAGCTCTGCTCGCCAGGTCTTTTCTATTTTATTAGCTACTTCTAGAGTTTTTTTCTCCGTTTGAGTCAATTTCCGTTCTTTCCTGCTTATCGCATTCTGCAGAGATTCTTTCAGGTTTCGTATAGAGTATGTCTTCGGTTTTTTGTACTCAACATCAAGGAATCCCCAATCAACAAGGTCATTCAAAAATTCGTAAATCCTCCCCTTTGGAACTTCAGTCTCTGTCCAAAGAGTTTCTGCAGAAAGTTTCTTGCCTTTGTTTGACATAAAGTGGCTCAGTAAAATTAAATGATTTTCTCTAAAATCGTATTCTTCTTTGAGCAGAGTTCTGAATTCAGGATCTAACATATTTCCCACCTTTAATCGGTTTAATGTGTGTATAGTTTAAAAATGTATTTAAAGGTTTTTGAATTATCGCAAAATACACATAGGAAAGTTTTAAGGTGGTTAAAGTGACTGCGCAAATCTCCTCTTCGATAGAAAAACCCGAGTCCGTTCGAGTAAGAACGTCTCAGAATGTTCTAGTTCCTTTCAGTAAAGAGAAGATTGTAGTCTCTCTGGTGGATGAGACAAACATAGATGAGGCAATTGCCAAGTCAATTGCCCAGGAAGTTGAGCACGACGTCTCTAGGATGCACTTAAAATATCTAACTGCACCTCTAATAAGAGAAATCGTCAACGTGAAGCTCCTTGAACACGGCTATGAGTCTGCCAGAATGAGATACACACGTCTTGGTATGCCTGTTTATGACGCTCGTGAGCTAATATTCACAGGTCCGTCTGAAAGCGAGGGAATCCCACACAATCCTGAGACAGTTCACAAGATGATGGCTGATGTTGTTTCAAGAGAATATTCCTATGTGAATATACTTCCTCCAACTAGAGTGGATGATCATATGAGCGGAAACCTACACATTCATAGGCTAAATTATTTTGCAACTCGGCCTTACTGTTTCTCTCACGACATGAGGCCATTTTTGAGAAGTGGTCTTAAGGTGGATGGTCTTGGAAGATTTGCACCTGTTGCAGGTCCTGCAAAAGCTCCTGATGTTGCATTTCTGCAGGCCTCAAGAGTTCTCTCTGCTGCTCAGACAAACTGTTCAGGAAGTCAGGGTCTCATAGCTTTAAACGTTCTTCTTTCTCCCTATGTCACAGGTCTTGATTATACTCAAATAAAACAGCTAGTTCAGATGTTTGTTTTTGAGATGAGCCACATGTACGTAACTCGTGGCGGTCAGACTATGACTTCAACAATAGATTTGCATTTTAACGTTCCCAAAAATCTGGCATCTTGTGAGGCTGTTTCATCAGGAGGTTCTGTAAAAGGAGTCTACTCTGATTATTCCACAGAATCAGAATCTATTTTAGAAGCATTTCTGGACATTTATATTCAAGGAGACTACGCCGGGAATCCATTTAAATATCCTCAACTTAATCTCTTCCTCGGTGACTCTCCATCTGAGAAACTTCTTTCAAAAGCCCTGGAGCTTACAGAGAAATTCCAGACTCCTTATTTTGTTCTGGGAGATCAGGAAGGACTAACATACCAAAATTCATCCTACATTTTCAACTGCCCGGATGGTGAGCCCTCTCGTGGTGGCGTCCTTCAGACTGTTACTATCAATCTTCCAAAAATTGCCTATGATTCTAACACTGACGAGAACCGATTTTTTACTATTCTTGACCAAAGAATGAGTGCTGCAAAGGATGTACTTTTCCTCAAAAGAGAGGTCGTTCATCGTAGTATGGAAGGCAATCTTATTCCATTTCTCCAGCAAAAAATCCCTGATAATGAGTCCTATCTCATTCCTGATATCCAGCCATTATCAATTGGGGTGACTGGCATGAACGAGCTTCTTGAAATCATGACAGGTGTTCCACTTTCTGATAAAACTGGTCAGGACTTTGGGCGCAAAGTACTTGGGCGCATGAAGGAAAATGCAGAAGAGTACAGGAAGCAGAGCGGTCTTAATTTCCAGATAGCAGGCTGCCCAGCCACGAAAGTTCTGGGAAGATTTTTCAAAATAGACTCAATAAATTATAGTGCTGCGTCAAAAATTGGAACTTATACTCCTTCGTTTGAAGCTTCCCCGAAGCTTGATGCATCCAATAAGCTTTTATCTGAGTCTAGCCTACTTCCATTTCTGGATGGCGGGGCGCTTCAGTCACTTCCAGTTCCTGAATCTGGAAAGCTTCGAGAGCTTCTTGATGAGGCAGTGAAGTCTGGTTCGAAATATATCAAGTTTGAGCGGAGGAGAAAAAATGCAAAAAACAGAAACACTTAACGGCTATGCCAATATGTTCGAGTACGATAGCAGTCTTATAAAAAAAGTCGGTATCGAGCCAGTCAATACATACAAAGATATTCTTTCCTATATTAAGGAAAGACAGGCCGATGGAAGCTTGCCAGTCCATCCTGAAGATTATCTCTGTGGTAATGAGCTCGCCAAAAACATATTCGAGAAAAAATATTATCTCAAAGATTTAGAAACAAATCTTATTGATCAGAAACCTGAGGATGTCTACGCCAGACTTTCTGCTTTCATGGCTTCACTAGAAGATTCTGATGAGAAGAGAAAAAAATGGGCGGCAGAATTTTACAAGGATTTGTATGAGGGTCACTATGTTCCTGGTGGAAGAGTTATTGCAGGTGCTGGAGATCTTTATAGATTAAAAACTCTTGCCAATTGTTTTGTTGCTTTAATTAAAAAGGACAGTATAGAGTCGATATATGATGCAGCCTATCAGTGTGCAAGGACTGAGTCATACGGAGGAGGAATCGGAATTGATGTATCTACATTGCGACCAAAAGGGGCCGTAGTTCATAATGCTGCTGACACTTCTACTGGAGCTGTTTCTTTTATGGATATTTATTCTCTTACGACAGGTCTTATAGGTCAGTCCGGGAGAAGGGGAGCTCTGATGCTTACCTTGGACGTCAAGCACCCAGATATTCTGGATTTCTTAAAAGTCAAGAAGGTTTCTAACTGGGTCACTAAACAAATTGTTGAGCAGTGCAATTGGTCCGGAAAGTTCAATGATTCTCAGCTGGAGATAATTGAGAAACAAGTCCGAGAGAATACACAAATCCGTTTTGCTAATATCAGTATAAAGGTATCTGATGAATTTATGCAGGCCGTTGACGAGCAGACAAAGCACGGTCCAGATAAGTTATTGCTTTACAAGAAGCCTAAGGGAACTGTTATGAGAGCTCCGCAGACACTTTCTGTGAATTATTCCTATGGGATGCCTTCAAAAGATGTTTCGGAATATGAGCTTCTAGGAAATTTTGATTCTTTAGATTCTCTCAATGAAAAGCTGAAGAGTGATTACAATCATCAGCTTAAAATCTCAGATCTTGAAGATGTCAAGAAAAGAGATTTATATGGAGATTATCCTGTTGAGTTGGAAAAAGATTACGATCTGTCTGTAAAATATGCCGGGGATTTTCTTTTGTACTTTGAGTCAGAAGATTCAGGGGATACAAAAAACTTGGTCAAGGCTCGTGATGTGTGGGATCTTTTCATAGAAGGCAATTACCAGACTGCTGAGCCTGGACTTATTTTCTGGTCCTCAATGACAAAGTATTCTCCTTCAAATTATGTCGGACGTCCTATAAGTTCAACAAATCCCTGTGGAGAGGTTCCACTTGAGGATGGAGGGGCGTGCAATCTTGGGTCTGTAAATCTGTCTCGAATGGTAGACGAGGGATATACAGATAATGCGTCCATTAATTGGGAGCGTCTGGACAGAGCAGCCAGCAACATTACAAGATTCCTTGATAACGTTGTCACATGGAATGAGAGTCTCAACGCACTTGAGAGTCAGAGAATTGCCGCCGGAGAAACCCGCCGTCTTGGTATAGGAGTTATGGGTATTGCAGATCTTCTAAACCAGCTAGGTCTTGGATACGATTCTGAGGAAGGAGTTAAAATCATAGAAAAAGTCATGAGCCGAATAGCCAATACAATATATAGTACTTCGGCACATCTTGCGGAGGAGAAGGGAAGCTCCCCAATTTATGACTATGAAAAATATTCACAAAACCCCTTTTTCAAGGAGAGCCTGGAGGATGAGACAAAGGAACTTATTAAGAAAAAAGGTCTCAGGAATATCGCCCTCCTGTCTATAGCGCCTACTGGGTCAATTTCAAACATAGTTCTGGGATTCAAAGACGGAGATAAAAATTATATTGGTGTAAGTGGTGGGGTTGAACCAATTTTTGCTCTGTATTATACAAGGCGTTCAGAGTCATTTGGTAATAAGCTCTTTAAGGTATTCCATGGGACAGTCCAGGCTTATCTAGATGTGAAAGGGCTTTCCAATAAGGCAGAGAGTATAGGGTCAGATAGTGATTTAAAAAATATACTTCCTGAGTATTTTTTCAGGACTGCTCACAATATTGATCCTCAACAAAGAATAGTGGCTCAGTCAATTTGTCAGAAATATATAGACCACAGCATATCATCAACATGTAATCTTGCTGAGGACATAGAGCCAGAAGTTATTTCAAGCATGTATATTGAAGCATGGAAAAAAGGTCTCAAGGGAATTACAATATACAGGGAAGGAAGCCGTTATCCAATACTTAGTGTTGATAATAAGGATAGTGAGTTCCAGAAGTTCAAGGACAAGAAGTTCAAAATACTAGGAGAGGATGGTGAGGAGCAAAGTCTTAATGGGGATAGTGTTATATCCCTGGCCGACGGTCGCTTGACAACAGTCTACCACGCAATAAAATCAGGAAAGATAGACTTAGGGGGTGGTAGCTAATGGTGATAAAATTCGGACAATCAACAATTTCTTTACAGGAAGTAGAGACTTCTTCCGAAAATGAGGAAAGGCTCACAGAGTCATCGTCTGAGGACGCTGAAGAATCTACTGAAGAAGGAACTCTTGCCAAATGTCCAAATTGTGAGCAAAATACCCTGAAAATAGAGCAGGGATGTTCCTCCTGTACAAATCCTGAGTGCGGAATGAGCAAGTGCGACTCTTAGTTTAAATATTAATGTTGCCTATATTGTATTATGGCAAAAATTTCTAAACTTTCCAGAGTAAAGAAGAGAGGTGGCGAGGTTGTTCCATTTAGGCCTAAGAAAATCAAAGAGGCTATCTGGAATGCCGCCCAGTCTGTTGCTGGAAAAGATAAGGATCTTGCCTATTCAATAGGGCAGGAAGTTGTCAAGTCTCTTCAAACTAAATATCCTGGGGCAGTTCCAAGTGTTGAGGATATACAGGATGTTGTTGAGAAGTCCCTCGTTGAGGGAGGTCATTACAGAACTGCGAAGGCGTATATACTGTTCAGACACGAGAGAGAAAAAGAAAGGACAGAGCAAGAGTTCGTTCTTGGAGAGAGTTTTAAGGAAAGCAATCTTAATTTTTCTACCTATGCTCTTGAGGTTTTGAAGGGAAGATGCCTCCTGAAAGATCACAATGGAAATGTTATAGAGACTCCCCAGAAGCTTCTTAAGCGTGTTTCAAAGGCAGTAGCTGGTGCTGAGAAGGATTATGGCTCAAAATCAACAAGGAAAACAGAAGCCGAATTTTATGGTATGATGAAAAATCTTCAGTTTTTACCAGGAAGCCCATTGCTTTCAAATGCAGGAACTCAGATGAACCAATTGTCTTCATGCCTAGTTCTCCCAATAGAAGATTCAATTTCAGGAATATTCGGAACTCTCCAGACTGCCGCTCTTGTAAACAAAAATGGAGGGGGTACAGGATTTTCCTTTACTCGGCTTCGCGGTAAGCGCGGTGTGGTTGCCGGGGGTGCTGATACTGCAGCAGGTCCTCTGGCTTTCATGGATGTTTTTGACAGTTCTGCAAATGCTATAAAACAAGGCGGCAGAAGAAAGGGGGCTAATATGGGAATTCTCAGAATTGACCATCCTGATATTTTTGATTTTATCAGTTCAAAAAATCGTCCTGGGAGGCTTACTAACTTCAACATATCGGTTGCTATAACTGATGCCTTTATGAAAGCTGTTTTGAAGGATGGAAAATTCAACCTCATCGACCCTAATACAAAAAAGAAGCTTAGAGAGGTTCGGGCAAAAGATTTATTTGATCTCATAGTTCATAGTGCCTGGCTCACAGGGGACCCTGGTATTGTTTTCATAGATCAGATAAACAACAAACACCCTTGCAAACATCTTGGAGATCTTGAGGCAACCAGCCCATGTGGTGAGGTCCCACTCCTTCCAAATGAAAGCTGTAATCTTGGCTCAATAAATTTGGTTTCGATGGTGAAACCAGATTGGAGCGATCTTGACTGGAGTCTTCTCCGTCAGACAGTCCAAAAAGCTGTCAGGTTCCTGGACAATTCTCTTGATGCTGCCAGCTACGCGAGTCATGACATAGAGTTTGCAACAAAGAGTACAAGAAAGATAGGACTTGGTATATTTGGTTTCGCTGACATGCTCTATATGCTCGGAATAAAATACGATTCAAAAAAAGGTCTTGCGATGGCTGAGAAGCTTATGAAGTATATTAAGGACACAGCGTACAATACATCAGAAATCCTGGCGAAGGAGCGGGGGACTTTTCCAGCTTGGGAAGGCTCTTTACATCATAAGAATAAGAGGCGCATGAGGAACGCCACATGCCTTGCAATTGCTCCTACAGGAACAATCAGCATACTCGCCGATGTGTCTTCTGGCTGTGAGCCAAATTTTGCAATTTCCTATGTCATGACTGTTCTTGATAATAGCCGCTTCGTTTACACAAATCCCATTTTCGAAAAGATTGCCATGGATCAGGGCTTTTATTCTCCAAGTCTGATGGCGGATATTGCGAAAATTGGATCAATTCAAAATTTCAAAGAGATTCCAAAGAATATAAAGGATGTTTTCGTGACTTCTCTTGATATCTCCCCTGACTGGCATATCAAGATTCAGGCAGCCCTCCAAAAATACGTTGATAATTCAGTCTCGAAGACAGCGAACCTCGTAAACACGGCAACTCTGAAGCAAATTAATGATACTCTGATTCTTGCATGGAAGAGTGGCTGCAAGGGAATCACAGTATATAGGGAGGGAAGCCACCCACACCAGGTTATATCCACTGGCGAAAGAAGATGAGACTTGGAGATACACCCAATTCACGAACTGGTCTTGGACTAGTTCATGTGTACACTGGGGACGGAAAAGGGAAGACAACTGCGGCTCTTGGTCTGGCCATGCGTGCAATTGGGCATGGCATAAAAGTTTACATGATACAATTTCTAAAAGGAGGAACATACGTCGGGGAGTATCTTGCCTCTGAATCCTTTATGCCCAATTTCACAATAAAACAATTTGGTAAAAAATGCACCTATTCTGACATGTACAAACAAGATAGAGACTACTCTTGTGGAAGTTGCAGGGATTGTTTCATGACAAGTTCTGAGATGATTAGCAGTTCTAAGGAGGCTCTTGAGCTTTCCAAGGAAGTCAGCTCATCCGGAGATTATGGCCTAGTTATTTTAGATGAGATAAATATTGCTCTCAGTTTCAAGTACATAAAAATAGAGGATGTTTTGGAAATGCTCACGAATAAGAGTGAGTCAACAGAGCTGGTTCTAACAGGTAGGGGGGCACCTGAGGAAATCCGGGAAGTGGCAGATTACGTTACAGTTCTTCAAAGAGAGAAGCATCCATTTGACCGCGGAATTATGGGGCGTTGGGGTGTAGAATACTAAATTACCAAGATATTTATATCTGACAATCTACCGTTCATCTATGTCAAAATATTCACCCGCTTCGAAAGATAGATTCGCAAAACTTTTTCTGAGTGCAACAGCACTTTCATTGCTTCTGTTTATGTTCGTTTACACTGGAAATTCCACGAGCGGTCTCTCCATTTCAGAGTCTTTGGGTCCGGCTGGCGGACTGTATGCAGTTGTTCTCGCGTCTGTAACTGTCCTACTTGGAGCTCTTATATGGCTAGTTTACTATCGGAATTAGTTAGCAAAACTTTATATACTGCCTTTGATGCTACTATTTAAGTCTATGGGATTACTTGGAAAGGTTCTTCACTTGTCAAAAAGTGGAAATATAATAGTCAGCTCTTTAAAATTGAGGAACTTGCCCAGAACTGGTGTAAAGGCTTTTGATTCTGATAGGATTGTTATCGGAAAGGTTTCAGAAGTTTTTGGTCCTGTTTCAAGTCCATATGTCTCTGTGAAACCCTTCAATAAAGATAAAGAGGCTTTGATTGGTAAAATGGTGTATGTATAATGGCAGAAAAATGTCCTGAGTGCAATTCAGAAAGTGTGTCTTTTGATTCAAAGAGAGCGGAGACTGTGTGCAATAAGTGCGGAATTGTTATAGATGAGAGGCAGATTGATACTACACAGGAGTGGCGTGCCTTTGACTATGAACAGAGAAAGAAGCGCGACAGAACAGGCTCCTTTCTTACCTATACAAGGCACGATAAAGGGCTTTCTACTTCTATCGGAGATCAGGGCTACAGCGACCTATACAAACTATCTCCTTCAAAGAGGGCATCATTCTACAGGCTTAAGCGATGGCACAAACAAGTTTCAACTGCCACTGAAAGAAACCTTCGATTTGCTCTTAGCGAGCTCGACAGAATTTCAAGCACTCTGAGCTTACCAAAAAACATCAGGGAAACTACAGCACTTATTTACAGAAAAGCGGTTACAAAGGGTCTCGTTCGTGGCCGCTCAATGGAAAGCGTTGTTGCTGCCGCTCTCTACGCCGCATGCAGGAAACACAATGTTCCAAGAACTCTCGACGAAATTGCAGAAGCTTCCAATGTTAAGAAGAGGGAAATAGGAAGGACCTATAGATTCATAACAAGAGAACTGAAGATAAAACTTCTTCCGACTTCGCCTATTGATTACATTTCAAGGTTTTCATCTTCCCTGAAACTTTCCCCCTCTGTTCAGGAAGAGGCAATTAAAATACTCAAACAGGCCCAGGAGCACGATCTTGTTTCCGGTCGCGGGCCAACAGGTGTTGCCGCAGCGGCCATATATGTTTCCTCAACATTGTCAAATGAAAAGAGGACTCAGAGAGAGGTTGCAGAGGTTGCAGGTGTTACTGAAGTTACAATAAGAAACCGCTATAAGGAGCTCATAGATGAGCTCGGAATCGCTGACAAAATGAGTGAAGCTTCAGCGAAAGAAGACTAA
>DVAE01000012.1 GCA_014189675.1 Candidatus Undinarchaeales archaeon SRR5007147.bin71
CTTGATGATGCTCTTGGAGATTTGGACGAGCTCGAAGAACTAGAGTAATATCAGCAAACTTAAATAAAGGAAAGTTTTCTATAAAGCTCTACTGTGGGCCCGTAGCTCAGGCTGGTAGAGCGCTTGGCTCTTAACCAAGGTGTCACGGGTTCAAATCCCGTCGGGCCCTCTACGTTTTTTGTGCACCTTTTTTTCTAAAAAAGTGCTTCTGGATCCCGTCGGGCCCTCTTTTTTTATTGTATATTACGATAAGGAACGTGTTGTTTTGTAAAGAAGCGTACTCATTTCCCTGAACTGTGTTGGTTCCATACTGTCAAGCCTGTTTAATATATCTTCAAGTGACATTTTCTCTTCTTCATCAATATCAAAACGCATTGCCCTCACAGAGCTTTCCTTTTCAATTAGCCGTCGAAGTTTTTTAGTATTTCTGTCGTATTTTTTCCAGCTAGGAGCTCCACCCCCACTTTTGACTTTACTCGTAATCGCTCCATACATATTAATGAGAATATTTCTGACTTTTTCCCTAGGGTCTTTTGTCCAGAACATCTTAACAATAACAATATAAGTTCATTTTATTTAAATTTAAGCTGTCCGATTTCTTTATAAGAGAGATAGTCATCTTATCAAGAATGTTTACCCAAGCCGTAACATTGTTTGGGCTCATAATACTGGGAGCCTTCATAAGCATAGGCGCTAGAAGGGCCGACCTCCAAGGAATCGAACTATGGCTTCCTTTCGGACTACTTGTTTCCTACGCATATTCTCCTCTATGGGGTTTCCTCATCGCCTTTCTGATGCTTCTGATATCCTGGATTATATTCCCCTATGGATTGCAATACCTAGCTCTGACATCAGTATTTCTTATTCCAGCTTTCGCAATAACAAAATTCTTTCCTGTGACCGAAGCCAGCTTCTTCACAGTAGCAATGGGAATAGTTATAGCATACAATATAATCTCAAACGCGGCATACATAGTAGTCGGAGCGAATATAGTACGCGTAATAAAGTTCGCGGCATTTTCGATTGCATTTAACTGGACAGTAATGTATTACTTTGGATGGACATTCATTCAATGGCTAGTCTGAGGAACATTAATATAAGCACATCTTCAAGAAAATTGTGACAGGTGAGGAGAATGACAGAAAACGCAAAAGGTGATCCAGGTGACCATAGTGGAGAACCCTACAGTGAATATGAAGTTCCTGCTCAGCTTCATAGAAGAGAATGCGAAAGAGCTTAAAGAGAGCTCCGCTGCACTTTTTTTGTCAATATTTGCTTCCGCAGTCGCAGGAGCCTTTCTAAGCAACTCGAAAGAGATGCTACTTATTATACCGGGACTCATAATTTTGATTCCTGGCGCAAGCAATATGCGAGGTGCTATTTTCGGGGCAGTAGGAGCAAGGCTCGGCTCGGCATTTCATCTCGGACAGATAAAGTCCTTCGGCCTTCAGAATGATATAGTAAAAACAAATATTCTTTCTTCTGCCTATCTGAGCGTTATTTTTCCAGTGATGCTTGCGTCCCTTGCATCTCTGTTTTCCAGACTTCTGGGATATGAGGGGGCGACAATTTCTACATTTATAACAATAGCATTTATAGGAAGTATAGTTGCAGGCTCAATACTTCTTGTCGTAACTTTCTTTATCGCCTTTACTGCGTATAGAAGAGGATGGGACCCGGACAATGTTACCGCTCCTCTAATTGCTTCAATCGGCGATATAATAACTCTGCCCTCTCTTATTGCCGCTGCCTGGCTGACCCTTCGATTTTCGAGATTCTCCGGCTACTTTTCTCTTGCAGTTATTGGCCTTCTGATGGCATTGGTAGTATCTATATTACTTAATGAAGAGTCTAAAACGCGTACAATAGTAATTCAGAGTGCGGTAGTTCTTTCGCTAACAACTCTTCTGAACACATTGTCTGGACTGCTTCTGCAGGAGAAACTTGTAGCCTTGATTGCGATACCGAGTATATTGGTTCTCTTGCCTGCTTTTCTTTCCCAAGGAGGAAATATTGGAAGTATATTCGCGTCACGATTTTCGACTAAGCTACACCTTGGTATTATTCAAGAGAAAGGCAGAGGAAGGATTGAAACCATTAAGGAAATGCTTGGAGCGTACACCTTTGCACTTTTGATATTCCCTGTAGTCGGAGCAATTTCAATTGGGATTTCAGGATTTATGGGAATACCAAATATTCTTGGAACCAGGCTTATTCTAGTAAGCCTCTTTGGAGGATTGATTGTTACAACAGTTGTAGTGCTTACCTCATTCTACATATCAATATTTTTTATGCGCCGCTCAATTGACCCAGACAACGTTATAGTTCCAATAATAACTAGCATTGCAGACATACTAGGTGTTGTTTCCCTAGTAATAGTTCTGACACTTTTCGGAGCAGTATAAACACAAGAAATAAAAAGAGCTGAATTCAAACATAGAGAGCCAGACACAAGTGCCGGTGTAGCTCAGTCTGGTTAGAGCGCTAGACTCATAAGCATCTTATGAGTGATGATCCCTTCGTGAGCAAGAAGAGAAGTGACTTATGTGGCGCTAAGACATCTAGAAGTCGCGTGTTCAAATCACGCCACCGGCACTTTTTACTTAGTTCAGTGCACCAACTAGCTCTAATAGCAAGAAATAAAAAGAGATTACTTCATCAATACTTCCATGCCTCAGTAGCTCAATCTGGTAGAGCGTCTGTTTTGTAAACAGAAGGTTGGGAGTTCAAATCTCTCCTGGGGCTTATATTATTTCTGCGAAGCAGGAAATTGCGCTTGTCGCATTTTTCATCAATGTTTTTGCCGAGGAGCAAAGCGACGAGGGAAAAACATTGGTTCCTGGATCTCTCCTGGGGCTTATTTTAATTTTCTAAAATCTATTTATACTAGGATTAATTATTTCAATTATGATAAAAGTAAAAATTTACACAACGCCGACTTGCGCCTACTGTATCTCTGCGAAGGAATTTTTCGACAAAAATGATATTGAATACGAAGCAATAGATATAACAAAGGACGCTGAGGGAATGAAATGGATGCAAGAGCGCGGTTTTCAGGGAGTCCCAGTTATTGTACTTGGAGAGGGAGATAAAGAAGAAATACTTCAGGGATTTAATGAGGAAGTGCAATCCCAAATAGAAGAAGAGCTTGGAATGAGGAGTGACTCAGACAAAGGATATGGCTGAAGGAATAATAACTTGCCCGAAGTGCGGACACAATCAAGATATGGAAATACCAGAGACTATATGCCAGTTCTCCTATCTTTGCCTTGGATGCAAGGAAACAATTTTATCAGAAACAAAATGCTGCGTCTTCTGTGATTATGGAGACAGACCCTGCCACACTGGCAAGAAAGAAGCTGAAGTGACCATAGTAGAATGAAGCGAGTTCATTTATTTATATCAGGAAAGGTACAGGGAGTCTATTTCAGAGCTTTTGTAAAGGAAAACGCAGAGAAAATTGGTGTAAATGGGTGGGTTCGAAATACGGACGATAAAGTTGAGGCTGTGGCAGAAGGAAATGATAATAAAGTTGAGGCCTTTATAGAGGTCTGCAGAGACGGCCCGACAACCGCTGTAGTTGAGAAGGTCGAAGTAAAAACTGAAGACTACTCAGGTGAATTCAGTGAGTTCGCAATATTACGCTGAGAGGAAAGAAAAATGAATGAAGAAGAGAAGGCAAAAAAGTATGTGAAGAAGCTGGAGTCTGAAGATGAAGTGGACGAACACACAGAGAAACTAATGATACACGACTCTCTTGAAGACAAAAAGCCGAAAAAAGCCAACAAAGCAAGAATACAGGACTAGACATTGTTCTGAAACGCCATAAAGCTTAATAACACGGCAAGCTTATAGGGGAATGGAGTTCTTACCCTAAGGAAATTATTTTGTATGAAAAAAGACCTTGAGAAAATAGAGGAAGAACTTAAAGAAGGCGCAGATCTTGAGGCTATACTTGAAAAATATGACTGGCGGGACTTTGAAAGCCTTGTAGCATCCATCTTCGCAGAAAGGAATTATAAAGTAAAGACAGACCATAGATTCAAGCACGACGGACGACACCAAATAGATGTTGTAGCACAGGGATTCAGAGAAATATTTTGTGTGGATTGTAAAAAGTGGTCAGACCGGAAAGGAAAAATATCTGCCCTGAAAAAGGCAATTCTGGACCAGAAGCTACGGACACAGGCCCTGAAGGACAGCGCACACAACAAAAGTGACGTTTATCCCTTAATAGTGACCTTGCTGCAGGAAGATATAGAGACGCATGAGAATATTCCCGTTGTTCCAGTGTGGAAACTTAACAGTTTCCTTGAGGATTTTCCACAAAATCGCGGTCAGCTACACAAAGCAAACTAGTATCGCGAAACATTATTATAAGAACCTAAGCATTTTTACCCAATATGTTTGAGAAGGAAAACCTGGAAGAAGAAGTCCGAAAACTTTGGGACAAGAACAAGACAGAAAAAAAGGCTCTGGCTCTAAATGAGAAGGCCGATCCCTACTATTTTCTTGACGGACCCCCATATGCAACAGGGAATATACATATGGGAACTGCCTGGAATAAGATACTGAAAGATTTTTACCTCAGATACAACAGAATGACTGGGAAAAATGTTTGGGCTCGACCAGGATATGACTGCCACGGACTTCCTACAGAGCTGAAGGTTGAGAAAAAGCTTGGAATAAAAGACAAGAAAGAGATTGAAAGCCGTATAGGGATTGCAAAGTTCAACGAAGAGTGCTACAAATTTTCAACTGAATTCATAGGAACAATGAATCAGGAGTTTGAAAATCTCGGAGTATGGATGGACTGGGACAATCCTTACAGGACTCTTGATAAAGATTACATTGAGGCAGGATGGTTCACTTTCAAAACGGCATACGACAAAGGTCTGGTCTACAAGGACAAATACACAGTTCATGTTTGCTCAAGCTGCGAAACTGTTGTTTCAAACAACGAAGTTGAATACCAGAAAATCACAGATGAATCAGTTTATGTTAAATTAAAAGTAAAGGGGACTGAAAAGGAGTATCTAATTATATGGACAACCACACCGTGGACTCTTCCAAGTAACACAGGAGTAATCGCGCACCCGGATTTTGACTATGTAAAAGTTGAGCTTAATAATGGTGAGAAGTGGATACTTGCAAAAGAGCTTGTTGACCCTCTAATGGAAAAAATAGAAGCCGGATATAAAACTCTTGAAAAATTCAAAGGACGGAAGTTAAAGGACCTTGAATATGAAACACCTTTTCACGACTTGCCACTCCAGAAAGAAATAAACGCAAAAATTGTTCTTAACGAAGAGTATGTAAATCTTGAGAAGGGAACAGGACTTGTCCACTGCGCTCCCGGTCATGGAACTGAGGACTTTCTTGTCGGCAGGGAGAATAAGCTGACAGCACTTTGTCCTCTTACAATGACAGGAGAATATACTGAAGAAGCAGGAAAGTACTCTGGAAAATACGTAAAAGATGCTGACAGCGAACTTGTAGAGGAACTTAGAGAAAAGGGCTTACTTGTTACGACAGAAAAGATAAAACACGACTATCCCATGTGCTGGCGATGTAAGACGCCCCTACTTTTCATGGCCATGCCCCAGTGGTTCATAAAAGTCAGCGCGATAAGGAAGAAGATTATATCTGACAACAAGAAAAATGTCAACTGGGCTTATGATTGGGCAGGAAAGCGTTTTGAAGACTGGCTACAGAACATGGGGGACTGGCCGATTTCAAGACAGAGATACTGGGGAATCCCAGTTCCAATATGGGAATGCCAGAAAGAAGACTGTGATGAAATAAAAGTTATTGGTTCTGTGAAGGAACTCGGAAAAGATACGGAAAACCTTCACCGCCAGTTTGTTGACCCTATAGAGTTCAAATGCAAGTGTGGAGATAAGATGAAACGAATAGAGGACATACTTGATGTTTGGTTTGACTCAGGAATATCCCCATGGGCTTCTGTAGGCTACCCTCAAAAAGAAAAGCCATTTAAGAGTTTGTGGCCCGTGGATTTCATACTTGAGGGCTCAGATCAGACAAGAGGATGGCTCAATTCCTTGGCTGTCTGCGGAATGCTGACATTTGATAGGATTCCTTACGTAAATGTGGTTCAGCACGCTCTGGTTCTTGCAGAAGGAGGGCTTAAAATGAGCAAGTCCCGTGGAAACATAGTTTCTCCAGATGAAGTGATTGAAAAATATGGAAGAGACCATATGCGCCACTATCTTCTATATTACGACCCAGCAGAGGATTTTGTATTTTCATGGGAAAAGATGAAGGAGGTCAATAGGTTCTTCAATACATGGAAAAACACAGTGAAATTCCAGGAATTGTACGGGAGCAGAGAAAAGTTCCCAAGTAAGCTGGAGCTTGCGGATCGATGGATACTCTCCATGCTTAACTCACTTATCCAAAAAGTTCAGGAATCCAATGAAAAATACTACGGATTTAAGTCAGTTCAGGCAATACAGGAATTTATTGTAAACGACCTCAGTAGGTGGTACATCAAATTGGTGAGAGAAAGACTGTGGCCGACCTATACTGGAAGAGGGAAAAAAGCGGCGCAGGCTACCTTATATCACCTTCTCGACACCTTAAACACAATGATGGCACCAGTTCTTGTTCATATGTCTGAGGCTGCATATCAGGATATTTTCAGGGGCGAAGGATATGAAGAAAGTGTACACTTAAGGAAGTTCCCGAAGGAAAATAAAAAACATATAGACAAAAACTTAGAAGGTGCCATGGGAGAAACAAGGCTTGTAGTTGAAGCTGCTGCTGCTGCAAGACAGGAGAGCGGAATAAAACTTAGGTGGCCTGTTAAAAAAGTAACGATTTCCACAAAGAATGAAGTTCTAAAAAAGGAATTCAAGGAAATTCTGATCTCAGTACTCAATGCAAAGAATGTGGAATTCGCTGATTCAGCAAAGGACGCAGTTAAAATCGATCACGCAAAGGGTGTAATTTTCCTTGACAAGACTGTAGACACAGAGCTAGAGAGAGAGTGGATGATAAAGGAGTTGGGGAGGCATGTACAAGAACAGAGAAAGAAAGCTGGCTTCAAGATAGAGGACAAGATAAATCTTACTGTGGACTCTTCTATGAACACACAGTTTGAGAACGCTGACAATTTAATTTCAGAAAAGATAGGACTGGATTCGTATAGTGTTGGAAAACTCAAGGGGAAAAATAAGAGTGAATTTGAGTTCCGAGGAAAAAAGGTATCAGTCGCATTCTAGGAAAGTAATTAAAGACAACAGGATATTTTAGCTTATGGACTGCGCAAAATGCAAGCAGGAGACTGATGATGGCATACAGTGTGAGAGCTGTGACTCAAGTCTGCACAGAAAATGTGGAAGAAAGTATGGAGGACAGTTCCTCTGCAAGAAATGCCTCAAGAACTCCCGTTTTGAGACCACAATGTCCTCAGGATTCTGATGGGAAAGAAGAAAGGAAAAGACAGGGTGATTGCACAGGAGAGAATAACGCGACTATTTAGCCTATCAGGAAAAGTGTTCAAAGAAAGTCCTGAGCTTTCCAATAGATATGTAAAAATGGCACGGGACCTTGGAATGCGGTTCCGAGTTAAGATACCTAAAAAGTATAAGAAAGAGTATTGCAAGAAGTGTCATTCATACTTGAAACCAGGACTAAGTTCAAAAGTAAGACTTAGCCAGAAAAGGCAGCCAAAGCTTGTTATAAGCTGTCTTACCTGCGGAAACATAATGCGCTATCCCTATTCTAAAGAGAAAGAAAAAGCTTAATAAACCAAGTATTCA
>DVAE01000001.1 GCA_014189675.1 Candidatus Undinarchaeales archaeon SRR5007147.bin71
ATAGTGGGGACACCATTCTTGCTTCTGCATCCTCAGGAGAATTGAATGGCCTTGGATGGAATTATGGCTGCTCCAATCTTCCAGCAGCATATCTTACAGGACTTCTTTGTGGTACAAGGTCAAAAGGGTCTAAAGTTAAAGCTGCGGTTCTTGATATAGGATTGTATCGCCCGATAGGCGGTTCAAAGATCTACGCAGCCGCAAAAGGGGCGTCCGATACAGGTCTAGTAGTTCCCTATGGTGACTCAGAAAAACTTTCAGAAGAGCGCCTGTCTGGTGGCCACATAGCTGCATACGCTGAGAAATTAGAAAAAGATGACAAGAAAAAATACGAGTCCCAGTTTTCAGACTATATATCTTCAAAAACAAATCCAAAAGATATTCAAACGCAATTTGAAGCTACTAAGAAAAAAATAATGGAGGGCGTAAAATGAGCGAAGAAGAAAAACCAGCAGAAAAGAAAGTAGAGCTTAAAACTGAGAAAAAATCTGAAGAGAAGAAAGCTGCTGTAAAAGAGAAAAAAGCTCCTGCTAAAAAAGAGTCTACTCCTCCCTTGACAGAGGAAAAATCAAAGACTAAAAGTCAGACAAGCGGAAACAAGCGCTCAAAATTCGGAAGGCCTTCAACTATAGACCTGGAAAATTGGAATCCAAAAACTGATCTTGGACGGGAAGTCCTTGATGGAAACTACGAATCACTTGATTCCATCTGGGATAATAGTAAGGTTATCCGGGAGCCGGAAATTGTGGACTTTCTACTTCCTGGTCTTGAGGAAAGGATATTGAAGATTGGAAAAGGGCAAAGACCCTTTAAATGGGTTCAGAGAATGACTGACTCTGGCAGAAGAAGCAAGTATTTCGTGGCAGCAGCCGTTGGAGATAAAAATGGATATGTTGGTTTTGGAATAGGTAGGGCAAAAGAGTTTGGAGGCGCAATATCTCAGGCTATGCGAAGAGCAAGGCTTAACTTAACTAAAGTTGAGTTTGGAAGCGGTTCTTGGGATGAGGCTTCCTCAGAAGGCAGGCATTCTATTCCTTACAAGGTTACTGGGAAGTGCAGTAGTGTGAGTTTGGATTTACTTCCTGCTCCAAAAGGAACAGGGCTGGTTGCTAACAAGATATCAAGTGACTTAATTTCTCTTGCAGGTATCTCAGACCTATGGACCAAGTCAAGAGGACATACTAAAACAAGAGTTAATATGGCTATGGCAACATTCAATGCCTTAAAAAAGCTAAGTAAGGATAACAATGACTGAAGAACACAAAAGCAAAAAAGCTAAAGAGAAAAAAGGGAAGATTTGTGCAATTCTTCTTAGAGGGAGTGTTGGAGCAGGTCCTAAAATAAAGGAAACTCTTAAAACACTCAATCTAAATTCAGTCAATAATTGTGTTCTTTTGGAGGATACACCTTCTACGAAAGGTGCACTGAGGGTTTTACAGGGTTATACTACTTGGGGGGAAGCTGATGCATCTCTTGAAAAAGACATTCAAGCAGCTGGTAGGGAGAAAGTTCCCTACGGACTCCATCCTCCTCGAGGCGGTTTTGAAAGAAAAGGCAAGAGGAACTTGTTCACTAGCGGTGGATCTCTAGGTTACAGAGGATCTGCTATAAATTCACTTGTCAGGAGGATGCTATGAGTACCACAAATAAAAAAATACGAAAGTACCGTGGAAGGAAAACAGGAGGCGGCGCCAAGAAAAAAAGAAGAGGGGCAGGAAACCGTGGAGGTCGCGGAAACGCAGGTCGCTGGGATCACAAGAAGATGATTGCTCTTACAAGGGACTTGAAGAACAAAAAACTCAAGTCAATCAAAACAAAAATACCTGTTATTAATCTCAGTCAGCTTAATTCCATTGTAATAAAAGATGATTTAAAGGAGATAGATCTAAGCGGATACAAGGTCCTTGGCAAAGGAAGCTTGACAAAGGCTATATCAATAAAGGCCTCAAGCTTTTCAAAGTCAGCGGCTGAAAAAATAAAGGAAATCGGGGGAAATGCGGAAGGATCTGTGTCCGGTGAAGAGAGGACATCTGAGCCTGATGCTATAACAGAGGATGTCATTTCAGAAAATACTTCAGAATCTTCCTAGTGTAGCAAAACCGTCAAAGACGCTTAGCTTCAAACAGAAGCTTAAATGGACGGCTCTACCTCTTATTGCGTTTTTCATTCTTGGTGAGGTAGCACTTTTCGGCCTTGAACCTGGAGCTGCAGGCGGAGATATTTTTGGAAGCCTTAGAGCAATTCTTGCCACAAGCTTTGGAACAGTTCTTACATTAGGTATTGGTCCTCTAGTTATGGGAAGCATTATTCTTCAGCTTCTTAACGGAGCTGGTGTGTTCAAGTTTGACATGAGCACACCTGAAGGTAAGGCTACTTACCAAGGTGCTCAAAAGATACTTGCACTTGCATTTACTCTTTTTGAGGCGGCTGTTCTGGTTATTTCAGGTCAGATTGCTTCATCGGCTCTCCTGGCGGCATCAAAGGGATTATTCTTTGCTAATTCAATTGTAATTGCGCAGATAGTCCTAGGGGGTATCATAATCATATATCTTGACGAAGTTGTCTCAAAATGGGGCTTCAGCTCTGGTATAAGTTTGTTCATAGCTGGTGGAGTTTCTCTTGAAATAATTACAAGGTCACTTGATCCATTCAGGCTTGGACCAGGCCAGCCTATTAATGGGGCGATTCCTGCATTTATATCCTCTTTAGTGGAGGGTTCTATACAATTTATTCGTGTCCATCCAAATGATATGCTCGCTCTTTTTGCAACTATAATTGTTTTTGTGGTTACAATGTATGCACAGACTATGAAGGTTGAGATTCCAATATCTTATGGAAGAATTCGCGGTTTTGCCAGGCGTTATCCACTTCCTCTTGTATATGCCTCAAATATGCCTGTCATCTTTATAGCTGCCCTCATTGCAAACTTGAATTTCTGGGTTGCTATGTTGAATAAAGCAGGAATAAACTTACTCGGATATTTTGATCCTGCAGGTGGGGCGCATGGATTCATTTTCTATATTAGTCCATACACTTCCTTTGCAAAAGATTTGATACAAACAAACGTTGGAGCTCTTGACCTTCTGCACGCTTTCACATATTTCACTGTGGTAGTTCTAGGTTCTATCATGTTTTCAAAACTTTGGGTTGGTATTTCCGGCACAAATTCAAAAGCCCTTGCAGAAAAGCTTGTGAACTCCGGAATGCAAATTCCTGGTTTCCGAACTGATACAAGAGTAATAGAAAAAGTTCTGGATCGCTACATTCCTTCGTTGACAGTTCTCGGTGGAGCCTTTGTCGGTGCTCTTGCTGCTATTGCCGAATTTAGCGGGGCTCTAGGAGGGGGAACAGGAGTTCTTCTTACAGTAGGTATAATATATCAGCTCTATCAAGAAATAGCATCTGAACAGCTAATGGAAATGCATCCTGCTATAAGGGGTTTCCTTGGTGAAGGAGGTTTAATATGACAGACAAAATAATCGCAATTACTGGTGTTCCCGGTTCCGGTAAGACAACAGTTCTCAAGAAAGCTATCAGCAAGGCTCCTAATGTATCTGTTGTAAATTTTGCAGAAGTGATGCTCAGTGTTGGAACTGAACTTGGTCTTGGCTCGGATCATGATGCAATAAGGACTCAGCCTCTTGATGTTCAGAGAGATCTCCAGAAGAAGGCCGCAGAAAAAATAGCAAAAGAATCTAAAGGTGTTACTATAGTTGATACTCATGCAACAATAAAGACCAGCTCTGGTTATCTGCCTGGTCTCCCTCAGTGGGTTCTTGATGCACTTAATCCATCAACAATAGTTATTGTTGAATCACCTCCTAAAGACATAAATTTCAGAAGGAAAATGGATAAGTCAAGGAATCGTGATGACGAAGGGGAGGCAGGAATAGAATTACATCAAAGCTTAAACCGAGCAATATCTCTTGCCTACGCTGCTTCATCAGGTGCCACTGTCAAGATAATCGCAAATGAGCAGAACAAGCTTGAAGAGGCTTCAAAAGATCTTCTGGACTTGTTTGGGGGAGTATAAGTGAGCATTCTTGCAAGTCCTATGTATTTCATCATGGTGGTTTCTGCAGTCCTTACTTTGATTCTTTCCCTTGTAAATAAAGTTTTTACGGATCCTGATAGAATGAAAGAAATTCAGGCTACAATGAAGTCATATAATAAGGAATTAATGGCAGCCACTCGGGCTAAGGATAATGAAAAGCTTGAAAAGCTTCAGAAGGACAAGCCGAAAATTTCTCAAATGCAGCAGGAAATGATGAAAATGCAAAAACCCATTTTTTTGTCAATGATTCCTTTCTTGGTGGTGTTCTATTTTCTCGGAAAGCTAGCTACGGGCCAGGGGTGGGGTGAATTCATACAACTTCCTTTCACAATAAGTCTTTTTAGCGTAGGTAATGACCTAACTTGGATTGGCTGGTATATGTGGTGTTCTCTTCCCTTTACAATGCTTTTCAGGAAGGCTCTAGGAATAAGCTAAAATGGTAGTAATTATTGTAGGAGGTCCCCCTGGGGCAGGAACAACCACAGTCGCAAAAGCCTTGGCAGAGCATTTTGGCCTCTCTTATGTTTCTACAGGGGATATTTTCAGGCATATTGCAAAAGAGCGTGGTATAAGTCTTAATGAGCTTAATAAGACTGCAGAGAAGGAGGTTGACGAACTTGTTGACAAAGGAAGCAAAGAGGCAGGTCTTGCTGGAGATGTTGTAATTGATGGTGATATAGCAGCGTGGATGAATCCGGACGCAGATTTTAAACTTTATTTTTCCGCATCTCCCTTGACGCGGGCAAATAGGATTTTTGAAGATTCAAACCCAAGAATTACTGAGGAACGTCAGACTCTGGAGGAAGTTAAACGAAATATTGAGCAACGACTTGGAGATGACAAGCGCCGATATATGGAATATTATGGAATAGATCTTGATAATCTCTCAATATATGACTTAGTTATTGATACTGAAGCTCTTTCGGTCGAAGACGTTATAAAGCGGGCAATAGAGTATATAGAGCGGGAAGGACTTGGTAAAGATGATTAAGGTAGGAACAGTATGCACGAAGACTGCCGGAAGAGAAAACGGTAATATTTGCATTATTCTGGAAAATATTGACGATATTTTTGTTATTGTTGCAGGACCAAGTGTACGGAAAAAAAGGTGCAATGTGAAACACCTTTCTCAACTTCCAAGAGAGCTTGTCGTTTCAAAAGGGGCTTCTCAGGCGGATGCTTCTAAACTTCTTGCAGATGCAGGTCTTGTGGAAGAGTCTGAAGTGTCGGCTCCTAAAAAGAAGGCAGACGCAAAAACACCCGCTAAACCTGTAAAAAAATCGGAGAAGAAAAAGGATTCTAAAAAAGCGCTAAGCAAAAAGACTCTTCCCGCGAAAAAATAGGTAGTTATGAATCCTGGAAAGTTGCCCTTTGAAAAGGAGAGAGAATTATTAATTCGTCGTGAGGAGGAAACTAATCCGGATTTTGGATGTCTTCCAAACGAAAGAAGTATTGAAGACCTTCTTAAAGGCTGCATAATAAATATTGATAAGCCGGCAGGTCCTACTTCTGCGCAGGTTAGTGATTTTGTCAAGGATATCCTGGGAATACGGAAATGCGGGCACTCAGGAACTCTTGATCCTGGAGTTACTGGTGTTTTCCCAGTTGGTGTTGGAAGCGGAACTAAGGCACTCCATTCTCTTCTTATAGCTGGGAAGGAATACCTTACTCTTATGCGTTTGCACGAAGAACTTTCTGAAAGGAAGATCAAAAAAGTTCTTAAAAAATTCACCACAAAAATATACCAGACTCCTCCAATAAAATCAAATGTCAAAAGAGTTCTCAGAGTAAGAGAAGTGTATTATACTAAACTTATTGAGTCAGAGGGAAAGGATGCACTTTTTACTGTTGGCTCTGAAGCTGGAACTTATATCCGTAGACTTTGCCACGACATTGGAGAAGTAACTGGCTCAGGTGCTCATATGCAGCAGCTCAGGAGAACTCGTGTGGCAAACTTTAATGAAGATACGCTTTTTACATTGCAGCAACTCAAGGATGCCTTTGTTTTCTGGAAAGAAGGGGATGAAGGTGGGCTTAGAAAAGCATTACTTCCTATGGAATCTGCATTATCACATCTTCCAAAAGTTACAATAAGTGATTCTGCAGTTCCCTCAGTAACAACTGGGGCGCAGCTGGCTGTTCCTGGTATACTTAGTGTAGAGTCAGGGATATCTCCTGGAGATTTAATTGCAGTTTTAACCCAAAAAGGTGAGGGAGTTCTCTATGGTTCAGCTCTTGTTTCTTCTGAAGATATGATTTCAATGAAGAAGGGGCTTGCAGTCAAAACAGAAAGAGTTCTTATGAATCCATCAATATATTCGCCAAAATGAGCACTGAAAAACAGCAGGAGCATTATTATAAGGAAAAGACAAAGATTCCTCTTCAGCTCGGAGAAGTTTCGGCTTTAATCAAGGGCAGGGAACTAAAGTTATTTTCTTCGTCTCCTGTATTTTCCTGGAGGCAAATTGACAAAGGCAGTCTTATTATGGCTGAGAATATGCTTATTCCGGAAGGGCAGGGAAAGCTCCTGGATATGGGTTGTGGTTATGGAGTTCTCGGTATTTTTGCAGCTCTTCAGAATCCTCTACTCGAGGTGCAGATGGTAGATTCAAGCGAGCGTGCCGTTTATCTGTCCAAGAAAAACATTCGTAAATATGGTCTTGGTTCTCGCGTCACAGTTGTTCAGGGAGATTTGTTTGAAAAGATTGAGGATAAAGATTTTGATACTATTGTCTCAAATCCGCCATATTCTGCTGGGAAGGATGTGGTTGAACTCTTGATTGCGGATTCTCCAGCTTATTTGGCTGAAGGGGGTACGCTTCAAATTGTCGGCCGGCATTCAAAAGGCGGAAAAATGTATCGTGACCACATTAAAGAGGCATTTACTTATGAGTTTGAGTTTGGAAAACAGAGCGGATTTCGTATATATCTCGGGAGTAAAAAAGATATACCTGAACTAAGAGAGGATAAAGAGTCTATACTGGAGTCTTATTCCAAGGAGGAATAAAGTCTGCCACTGTATCTACACTGCCGAGATCGCATAATCTGGTATTGCGCTACCCTGGAAAGGTAGTTTCCTTCGGGATGTGTGAGTTCAAATCTCACTCTCGGCGTATCCTTAATCCTAAATTTTTCTGAAAATAAATAAATACTCTTAACTAATTAGTATAAAATAATGAAATTACTGCATCACGCTCTTGCCGGTCTCGTTTTAGGTTGGGCATTCGGCTACGATCTCTGGTTGAGCATGCTGTTTTCTATAGGTCCTGATATTCCCCAGGCTCTGATTCTTTACCCCTTACTGGCCTACAAACACAAAAGAATAATTCTTCCTCTTGATGGTGACTGGAAAAACTTCAGTAAAAGTGCCTGGAGTCATCTATACTTCGCCCCTCATAGTCTGCTTTTTGTAGCTATTCTCAGCTTTTCTGATTTCTCAGCATTCTTTATTGGACTCTATTCTCTCCATATACTAGTAGATATTCCAACGCATACTGGTGAATGGTCTATTCGCTTACTGTGGCCTGCTTCCTGGAAACTTGAGGGCTTTTTTGACGCCTGGAAACGCTCTTGATGTATTATTTCTTATTTTTCTCAACAAGTTCTTTTATTCTATCAAGAACTGCTTGCTCTGGCTTTTCAATCTGATCTCCAAAATTCCAGTACTTTCCGCCACGATAAATAAGAGGCTCTTTTTCTCTTGATATTATTTCGACAACTTCTCCGACCATCATAGTGTGGTCTCCTAACTCTACCTCTTGCATAAGTTTGCACTCTGCTTGCATTACGGCATCTTCCAGCATAAGTAGATCTATTTTACTTGCATTATAAAACTTGACTCCAAGTTCCTTTAGTACAGCTATTTTGTCTACTTCTTTACCTGTACTTCCTCCAGATATGCTTGAAAGCACATTTTGGTCAAAGGCTGCCAGATGCACTCCAAATTCCCGTGTTTCTCTAATATTTTCGAGTGTCGCTTTGTTAGGTCCTATACAGACTGCCATAAGGCTTGGTGCATAAGAAACATGGTGTGTCCATTCTGCCGCCATTATATTGTTTCCATGTGCTCCCTTGCTAGTTATGAGTCCCACATTCGTTACAAATTTTCTTGTTCGTTCGTCGTCCCACTTAAGATCCATAATTTTCCTTAAGCTTCGGTATTTATATACTGCGTGCATATAGCAAATAGGTGGCATTGGCTAAATAGGTCTAAAATATTCCACAGCTTCGTAATGAGGCACCAATGGGTGCCCTTTTACTTTATTCCACATTCACGCAATTTTTCATCCAAGCGTGGCTTTGCTGAATCAAATCTTCGAAGGCGTCTTGAAAAACAGGGATGGTCTGTCTGGAAAGGCCTCCTGATTGGTGCCGTACGAATGCAAGATGATTATTCAACTGCCACAGAAAAGTATGAATTACTTTCTAAATTTTTAGAAAAACACAGTGCTGAGCTTCTGGAAAAACTCCAATATTACTGCTCTGTTCATTTTGGATTTCCTGATTTTATTTGCTACAAGAATGGTGAGTGGAAGTTTGTTGAATGCAAGCTAGGCTATGAGCCTCTCAGTGAAACACAGAAAAAATGTATAATGGAGCTTCAAGTTCTCGGCTTTAATGTTGAGGTTCATAAACTAGTTAGCAGTCATACGGGAACTCGGTCTGCAATGGTAAATTTGAAGGGCTCTGGGAAAATAGTAACCAGGAAACAACTTACTCTTAATAACAGGCTCTTCAGAAAGTGCCAAAACATATAAACAGTTCTTATCTAATTCTAGCTATCTTATGTTGAAAGAAATCAGAGACAAATTGCAGAGACTTAACAAAACAAAGACCTGTCCTGTGTGTAATTCGGGTGATATTACATACGGTTCTAAAGGTAAACCGCATTTATGCAATGATTGTGGTGTAGATATTCAGGATAATATTTCTTCTAAAACAAGGTGATTTTTGGGGTTTTCTATATAGAAAAAGTATATAAACTCATATACATTAAAGATTGTGCTAGGAGGTGAAGGCGGCGCAAACCTTCGGGGGTGCGCTTTGAAGTGTTTCGAAAGGGACACGGATGCTGCTGTAAAAAGCGGGTCTTCGCTTTATGGCTCCCATAAAATGCTGGGAGGTGAAGGCAGTACAATTCTTCGGACTTGTGCTTTGAAATATCTTGAAAGAGATATGGATGCTGCTGTAAAAAGCGGGTCTTCACAACACAGCACTTAAAGTTCTGATTGCTTAGCAACCTTTTCTGCCTCTAGTCTGGCTTTTTCAGCATCTCCTAGATAGTAATTTTTTATAGGTTTCAAGTCCTTGTCAAGTTCATAAACGAGAGGGATTCCGGTTGGTATATTTAACTTCGTTATTTCTTCGTCTGATATCTTATCCAAATATTTTACAAGAGCTCTGAGGCTGTTTCCGTGAGCGCAGATTATCAATTTCCGTTCTTCTTTTAATGCCGGAGCAATTTGCGCATTCCAATAAGGTAGCACTCTCCCAACAACGTCTTCCAAACTTTCTGTGCTTGGAATCTCAGTTTTTTCAAGATCTGCGTAAAGTTCGTCATTTTTTGGATGCCTCTCATCATCTTCGCTCAGCGAAGGCGGTCGAACATCATAACTTCTCCTCCACAGGAAAACTTTCTCTTCTCCTTCCGTTCTTGCTGTTTCTGCTTTGTTAAGTCCTTGGAGAGCTCCGTAGTGGCGTTCGTTTAGCCTCCAGCTCCTGTGAACAGGTATTTCGGAAAGCTCCATCTCCTTTAGAACTATGTCAAGAGTTTCTGTTGAACGTTTTAAAACTGAAGTATAGGCTTCATCAAACACATAATTTCCTTCTGATAAAAGCTTGGCAGAATCTCTGGCTTCTTCTTCACCTTTCTCAGTCAGTCCTATATCCGTCCATCCTGTAAACCTGTTTTCAAGATTCCATACACTTTCTCCGTGCCTTAGAAGTACTAGTTTTATCATATTATATTTGGAAAAGGAGCCCTAGGTTATAAGTCAAAGCAGTCGCGAATATACCAATTGCTACCATTTCAAAACCTCCAACATACCATTTTTTAACAGTAAATTTACTTTTTGCAGCTCCTCCTGCAAAAAGAACTGCTGCTGTGAAAGAAACTGCATATGGAAGTGCTTGTGCGGATAGAGAGAATATCATAAAAGGTATTACCGGTATTATTGCACCCAAAACAAAGGCGAGTCCTGTGAATCCTGCCGCCTTCATCGGATTCTTATTACTGACCTTTCCAAAACCAAGCTCTTCTTCCATCATTACTCTGAGCCATACTTCTTCATCAGATGTTATTACCTCAACAACTCTTTCTAAGTCCTTCCCTTTGAATCCCTTCTTCGCATAAATGTCACGTATTTCCTGTCTCTCTACATCAGGCATATCACGTATTTCTTGCTTTTCTCGCTCAAGCTCCTTGTCATACAGTTCAGAATTGGATTTAGTTGACAAGTAGTTGCTGGACATCATAGATATGGCTCCTGCGAGAACTTCTGCTATCCCAGCTATCAATACAATGTTGCTATGTGCGACGGCACCTGCTACCCCTGCAACAAGGGCTAGGTTTGAAATAAGGCCATCATTGAGTCCAAGTACGGCGTCTGATATGTATTTTTTCTCATCAATGAAATGCTTTTCTTCCATGCAAGAGCTTATTTAAGAGTGGCATAAATATGTTTTGAAGCAGATATTCTTAAAATGATTCCAAAAAAATATGTTGCAAGTCTTAAGAGCGTAGATGCGCTTTCTGACGATGTCAGTTATTTCACTTTTAATTTGGGCTCATCAATGCTTTTTGAGCCGGGGCAGTTTGTAATGATTTCTATGGATATCGGAGGTGAGACTGTTAAGAGAGCCTACTCTATTGCCAACAGTCCAGAATCTACAGAGGCTCTTTCTTTCTGTGTCAAGCTTTTGAAAGATGGGAAACTTTCCTCTGCTCTTGACAAACTCGAAACAGGTGATACAGTGGAGATTCAGGGTCCTTATGGAAATTTTTTACTCTCTGAGCCTGGACTTGATCAGCTTTTTATAGCGGCAGGAACTGGTGTGGCTCCCTTAATTCCTATGCTGAAATCTTATCTTGAAAATAATACTTGTGAGGTAACCCTACTATTTGGCTTCAGACACGAAAAAGATTTTCTTTTTAAAAAAGACCTGGAAAAACTCACTTCAAGCTATGCAAACTTTAAGCTAGTTCCTATAATGAGTAGTCCTCATGAAGGGTGGACTGGCCTGTCTGGACACGTTACCTCATATCTTGCAGATCATATAAATGATATAGATAGAACAATTTCCTATGTCTGTGGTCATAATGATATGGTGGTCGCTGTTAGAAAGATCTTAATCGAGTCTGGTTTAAGTCCAGAGAGAATAAAAATTGATAACTGGGGATAATTACCCCTTCAGAACTCCAAGAGGAATCAATCTTGCCACAATTTTCCCAATTCCAAGTTCGTGCGATACTTTGACGACTTCGTCAATATCCTTGTAAGCACCGGGAGCTTCCTCTGAAACACCTCTCCAGCTTGCTGATCTAACAAGTATTCCTTTTCGTTTCAAGTCTTTCTGAACTTTTTCTCCTGTATATAGTTTATTTGCCTGATGTCTGCTCATAAGACGTCCGGCTCCGTGTGGTGTGCTCCCAAAAGTTTCCTTCATCCCTTCCTCAGTCCCTACAAGTACATAGGAAGCAGTTCCCATGCTTCCAGGTATCAGAATAGGCTGTCCGACATCCCTATATATTTCAGGTATCTCTTTCTGGCCCGGACCAAAGGCTCTTGTTGCACCTTTCCTATGTACATAGACTTTTTTCATTTTGCCGTCTATTTCATGCTCCTCAAGCTTTGCCATGTTGTGGCATACGTCGTACATCAGTTTCAAATCAGAATCAGGGAATACTTTCTTGAATGAATTTCTTGTTTCATATGTCATAACTTGCCTGTTACACCATCCAAAATTTGCTGCCGCACTCATAGCTTTATAATAATCATCAGCGATCTCAGTTCCAAGAGGCGCGTATATCAGCTCCTTATCTTCAAGACTTTTGAATATTTTAGGCTGTTCTGTTTCCATTCTTCTCAAATAGTCTGTACAGACTTGGTGACCGAGACCTCTTGAGCCTGAGTGTATAATTATAAGGACTTGGCCTTCTTCCTTTATTCCAAATTTTTCCGCCGTGCTTTTATCCAGTATCTTTTCAACAGCCTGAATCTCTATAAAGTGGTTTCCGGCTCCTAATGAGCCAACCTGTTTTCGTCCGCGTTTTTTCGCACGGTCTGAAACTTTTGAAGAGTCCGCCTGCGGCATCCTTCCATTTTCTTCACAACGTTCCTTGTCTTCCTCTGTTGCGTATCCCTTCTTAATTGCCCAGTCTATTCCTGTATCAAGAAGTTCTTCAAGCTCACTAGTTTCCAGCCTTATTTTGGATTCAGATCCTATTCCTGTATGAATATTTTCATAGAGAACATTGAGAATCTCCTCTAACTTTTCCTTTACTTCATCCACTCCTAGATTGGAGCTTAATATCCGTACTCCGCAGTTTATGTCGTATCCAATGCCTCCGGGACTGATAATTCCCCTTTCTGCGTCAAAGGCGGCAACACCTCCTATTGGAAAGCCGTAGCCTTGGTGGGCGTCCGGCATCATTATTGCATGCTTGCAAATTCCTGGAAGTTTTGTCATGTTAATCCCCTGTTCAAGTGCTCTGTCCTTTTCTATATCTTCCATCAGCTTTTCTGAAGCGAAGACTTTAAGGGGGACTTTCATATCCCCCTTTTTCTCAAATACATAGGTATTTTCTGATTCTTTTTTCATATGTCTACAACCACCTGCACTATGCACTTTTCTGGTCTGTCGTCTACTATCATTTCACTATATGTCATGGATTTTATATTTCCTGAGACTAGATACTTTTTATCTCCTCTCTTATGAAGGTCCCCAGCTGCAAGAGCCTTCAAGGTGTAGCCTGTCGCTTCCTTATTTATTTTAAGCTCCTTTATTTCATTAAGGAGGAAATTATCAGTATCTAGGAGGAAAAGGAGCTCATCTAGGTATTCATAAAGAAGTTCAGGCAAGCCATTTCCTTGCACTTCCACGGTTTTTTCAACAATTGACTGAACCTTTTCCGTGTCAGTTAGGATTCCAAACATCGCAAGAGCTGCGTTTGAGAAAGCTTCCTCAATAGTTTTTCCAAATGCCCTGAATTTCGCGTCTGCTGTATGTTCAAGATATTCGTATTTTTTCATTAAAAAAGGTAGATTGAATAGCTAAATAAGTCCTTCGTAGCCTTTCTTCTCAATCTCTTCTGCAAGTTCCGGACCACCAGATTTTACAATTTTCCCCTTGTTCATAACAATAACTCTATCCGGTTTTATATAGTTCAGAATGCGCTGGTAGTGTGTAATTATTAAGACTCCCATATTATCACTTCTTATTTTGTTAATGCCTGATGCTACTGCTTTTAGTGCATCGACATCAAGGCCTGAGTCAGTTTCATCTAAAATTGCTATTTCAGGCTTTAACACTGCCATTTGGAGTATTTCAGTAATTTTTTTCTCTCCACCAGAAAACCCCTCATTCAAATATCTGGATAAGAATGATTCATCAATATTGAGCTCATCCGCGTTTTCTTTAATTTCATCGTAGAATTTAAGAATATCAATTTTTTCATTTTTTTCAAGTCTCGACTGCATCGCCGTTCTTAGGAAATTTGCAACGGTAACTCCTGTGATTGCAGAAGGGTACTGAAAGGACAGAAAAATTCCTAATTTTGAGCGCTTGTCTGGGCTTAGCTCAAGAATGTTCTTGCCTTTGTATGTCACTTCTCCAGAATCAACCTTGTAATTTGGATTGCCCATAATAATGTTAGCAAGCGTGCTTTTACCAGAGCCATTAGGTCCCATCAAAGCTACAACTTCCCCTTTGCCAATCTCTAGATTGACACTTTTCAATATTTTTTCATTATCTACACTAACTTCTAGGTTTTTTACTACAAGTTTGTCTTTAGATAGGTCTTCCATTTTAACTATTCCTTTACCTCTATACTTCCTTCTTCTTCACTTGAGTCTAGGGCACACTTTACTGTTACTAGACCTAGTATTGCACATTTTGTTCTTACGGGACCGACACTTATCTTAAGCATATCTAGAATGTCTGGACGCTCAAGTGCTTTAATTTCCTCAACAGATAGGTTCTTAATCTTTTCCGTGAGCATGGATGAAGCCGCCTGGCTTATTGCACAGCCTTTTCCTTCAAACATTATATCTCTTAAGATATTATTGTCAATTTTAAGTGTATAAACAAGCTTATCTCCGCAGAGGGGGTTTTCTCCTGTGAAAGTGATATCTGCCTTCTCAAGCCTGCCATAATTACGTGGATTCTTATAATGTTCCATTATATTCTCCCGATATATCGTGTCAGTGTTCACTTAAACAAGTCCCGTGCTTTCTTTAAAGCTTCCACAAAAATATCAATTTCTTCTTTTGTATTGTAAAGATAAAAACTTGCCCTTGCACTTGCGTCTATTCCCAATAATTTCATGAGAGGCTGTGTACAATGGTGCCCTCCTCGTATCGCTACTCCTTCTTCGTCCACAAGTGCCGATATATCGTGCGGATGTATTCCTTCCATAGTGAAAGAAATTATCCCAGCCAGTTTCTCTAAAGTAGGTGTGTACAGCCTCAGATCTTCAAAGTTTTCCAGCTCTTCAAGTGCATATTTAGTAAGTTCTTTTTCGTGCTGGTATATTTTATTCATACCTACCTTATTTAGGTAGTCAATAGCCTTTCCAAAACCAATACCTTGAGCAATATTTGCTGTTCCTGCTTCAAACTTCCATGGACTTACATTCCATTTTGCTGAATCATATTCAACTTCAGAAATCATCCCTCCTCCAAAATTGAAGGGTTCCAGTTCTTTCATAAGTTCTTCTTTGCCATACAGAGCTCCTATCCCAGTGGGTCCGAGCATTTTATGGCCTGAAAATGCAAAAAAGTCACAGTCAATATCTTTTACATCTATTTCCATATGTGGCGCACTTTGGGCTCCGTCAACAATCATAAGGGCATTGTTATCATGGGCTATTTTTCCAAGTGTCTTAACATCATTTATAGTTCCAAGCGAGTTCGACACATGTACAGCAGAAACAAGTTTTGTTTTGCTGCTCATAAGTTCTGCAGCTTGCTCCAAATTTAATGCATAATCATCATTTATCTCAATGAATTTCATCTGTGCCCCTGTTTTATTACAAATTTGCTGCCATGGGAGTAAATTACTGTGGTGTTCCATGCGCGTTATAACAATTTCATCATTTTTCTTTAGATTGTTTAATCCCCAGGAATATGCGAGTAAATTAAGGGATTCTGTGGTATTTTTGGTAAATGCAAGTTCAGCCATTGAGTTGGCTCCTATAAAGTTAGCAACTTTCCGGTGGGCGCCTTCATAGAGCTCAGATGCTTCCTCACTTAAAGTAGAGGTTCCTCTGTGTACGTTAGCATTTGAATTCGTATAAAAATCCGAGATGGAATCAATAACACTCTGAGGCTTTTGGGAAGTTGAGGCATTATCAAAATACACCAATGCATTTCCATTTATCTCCCTCTTTAAAATCGGAAAATCTTTCCGTATCTTTTCAGTGTTTAAGCTCATTTATTCCTCCCACTCTTTCAAGAATTATTTTCTTCAAGTCGGCCTTTACTACCTCTACTGGTATTTTCTGAATAAAGGGCTCAAAAAATCCTTCCACGAGTTTTCTCTTTGCAGTAATTTCATCCATTCCGCGTGTCATCATATAAAATAACTTACTCTTGTCAATCTGTCCAATTGCAGTTCCATGGCTGCATTTTACATCGTTGTTGTCAATTTCTAGATTGGGGACAGCCGAAGCTTCCGCATCACTACTTAACAGTAATGTTTCCTCGTTTTGATATCCGTCTGAATTTGGTGCCCCTTTTTCAATCCGCACAAGGCCACGGTATATTGCCTTTGATTTTCCATCTAAGGCGCCTTTGACATCTAAATATGATTTTGTATCCTTTGCTTTATGATGTGCCTCCAGATAAAAATCAAAATTCTGCTCACCTCTTCCAAAGAACATACTTCTGCTACTTACATTAGAACCACGGCCTTCAAGGTTTGTAATAAGGGTAACCCCTCCAAACCTCGCTCCAATATCACATGCTATCCAATCGATAGTGGCATCTTTTTGTACATGGGCAATTTTCTTTGAGAAGTAATTTGTCTTTTCACTAAGATTTTGGAATTCACCATATTGAATTCTTGCTGAATCTTGAACATGAATCTCAATATTACTTGTTTTGAATTGCGGGTTCCCGGTGCTCTTCTGGAGAACTGTCATCTTGCTTCTAGGCTCTGCAACAAGTAAATTATGCTCAGCAATTGCAATTGCTTTTGCATCACTTGTAATATTAACAGGAGTTTTAACTTCGCTTCCCTCTGTAATTTTTACAAACAGTCCTTCACTCCAAACAGCCTGGTGAAGTGCTTCAATTTTATTTACTGGGCTTGTCTTGAATAAGTAGTCTTTCAAATCCTCGTCTTTAACCGCATCTGAAAGCTTCTTAACAATAATTTTATCGTCTGCAGTGCTTCTTATCTCTGAAGGTAGGCTCCAAAGGTTTTTCGGAACTGCAATTTCCAAATCAAGCGTATCAGTGTTTAGATTTATCCCCAGCCCGTAACTGAAGTTCGGGTCTTCAAATTTTTCAAATTGCTTCAATCCATCTAGCCGTTTCTTTAGTAGCCATTTTGGCTCGTCTCTGCCTGCAGAGAATACCCTAATTGCTTCAGTACTCAATTCAGAAGACATATTTAACCTATAGAGCCCTCCATCTCCATTTCAATAAGTCGATTTAATTCAACAGCGTATTCCAGGGGCAGTTCTTTCACTATTGGTTCGATAAATCCTGAAACAATCATTTTTTTTGCCTCTTCTTCGTTGAGCCCACGGGACATTAAGTAAAATATATCATCTGAGCTTATTTTTCCTACACTTGCTTCATGTGAAACGTCAACTGCGTCTTCATTTATTTTCATGTAAGGATATGTGTTTGAAACTGAGATGTCATCAACTAAAAGGGCGTCACACTGTACACTTGCTTTGCTATCTACAGCTCCCTTATTAATCCCAAGGTAGCCTCTGTAAGAAGTTACTCCCCCTCCTTTGCTTATACTCTTGGCTGTGATTGTTGAGCTTGTGTTCGGGGCAAGGTGGTACATCTTACTTCCTGTGTCCTGATTCTGTTCCCCAGAAGCAAATGCAATTCCAAGGTAATCTGAGCGAGCACCTCTTCCAATGAGCAGACTTGATGGATAAAGCATTGTTACACAGCTTCCCATATTACCATTAACCCATTCAAGTGTTCCGTTCTTTTCAACAAGCCCTCTTTTGGTGTTTAGGTTGAATGTGGTTTTGCTCCAATTCTCCACGGAGCTATATCTTCCCTTAGCACCTTCATTGATGAATATTTCAACTCCACCTGCATGTAGGGAATATTCGTTATATTTTGGAGCTGAACAGCCCTCAATGTAATGGAATTCTGAATTTTTGTCAGCAATTAATAGTGTATGTTCAAATTGTCCTCCAGCTTCCGCATTCATTCTGAAGTAGGCCTGTAGAGGCATGTCTACTTTCACACCTTCCGGAATATAGAGGAAAGTTCCTCCTGACCAGACCGCTCCATGCAGAGCTGCGAATTTATGCAGACTTGGTGGGATGCATTTAGTCATAAAGTGTTTTTTAACAAGTTCAGGATATTCCTGTACGCCTACATCCATATCTAAGAATACGACACCTTGGGTTTCCCACTCCTTCTTTAAATTGTGATATACAACATCACTTTCATACTGAGCTCCTACTCCTGCGAGAGATTTTTGTTCAGCTTCAGGTATTCCAAGTTTTTCAAATGTATTCTTGATATCGTCAGGAACCTCATCCCATGTTTTTGTATTTCGTTCAGCGTCGGGTGACATATAGAAATGAATCTTATTCAAATCGAGTTTCTCCAGTCTTGGGCCCCATGTTGGCATTGGCATTTTCTCAAAAATGTTCAGGCATTTTAATCTGTGTTCAAGCATCCAATCTGGTTCGTTCTTCTCTGAAGAAATTAATCTTACGACATCTTCACTCAGTCCGGGTTCAGGTTTTAAGCGATGCCGTTCCTCGTTTGCATGATCAAATCTCTCCCTATTAATTTTAGTGGCGAGTTTCTGCTTTTCCAGTATTTGTGAATCAGTCATTATTTTCCCCCTGGGGCCTGTTCTCAGGCGCTATATGGCATCCTGCACATGCATTTTCTGCTTCTGGATCGTCTTTTTTATGTATATTACAAACTATGTCAAAAGCCCTGGGTAAATTAAGCAATCGTAAAAGTTCCTGAAGGGGCTCTGATGTACCATTTTTCAGTCTTTGTGAAGAAATACGAATTTCCTCAAGCATTTCATCCCCAAATTTGAGCCTTCCGCCTCTTTTCGCACTTCTATATTGTGAAATAGCGCTTGAAGTAACACCTAGAAGAGCTGCAGCATCACTTTGCTTGAGTTTTTGTTGGTCTATAAGTGAAAGTGCTAATTCGCGCCGTAGAGCTGGTAATACATAATTTGCTTGGATCTCTTGAGGTAATAGTGTTTTCATACAATAATTAAGTTAACAGCCGTTAATAAAACTTGTTATTTAAAAATTATTCCTCTTCTGATATAGCATCAACTGGGCAATACTCTATAGATTCCTCTATCATTTTTTTATTGTATTTTTTCTTTTTGATGACTTCTGCCTTTTCTCCCTGCTCTGTTTGCACCATTTTGAAATCAGGATCTTCAAAATTCACAGTTGGGCAAAGGCAACATCCTATACATTTTTCCTTGTCTACAATTGGCTTTTTCTCAGTAAATTCTTCACTCATATAAAACAAGTCATTTTTCGGCTTATAAACTCTTTCACTTAGCCCTAAACAGGTGCAACGGACATTAAATAATTCAGGAAGTCAATCAGTACATAGTGGTATAATATCCAGTTAAACATGTAGATTAGTGCAATTTGTATCATAACTTCTGGAACTGGCCTTGCCGTTAAAATAAGTGTCAAAATCACGAAGAAGACCATATAAACGGTAAGGCTCAGGAAATAATAGAATCCAATGTTGATGAGGATACCACTTGTTCCAACAAGCTCAAATATAACACTTATAATTAAAGTCCAGATGCTCAAGTAGATTAACTGGGTGATAGCTATTTGAGAGTCCTTGATTATTGCAAAATCAATAAGCCGAGGCTTTGAGTTTATTCTCACCATTATAAGTGTGGTTACAACAATTATTGAGAGGACCAGCCATAGGCTGAAGTAAAGCATCAATCCAAAAAGTATTATGTGTACGAAGGCTATGCCTATCTGATTTAAAATGGACATCCTTGATAAAAGGAAAATCACAGACAGCAACAAAATGGCGTTTATTGCTTCGTTTTCACCGCCAACATTTGCCGCCCACGCAAGAGTTATTATTAAACCAACTAGGAATACCATTACAATTGTTGCAATAAATTTTCCTGGGTTAGGACTTCCTGAAGAATATTGTCTACCTTTTGTCACGGCACCCTTCATGCCGATTCCTCCTCCTAATTTTGAGGCTAAATCTTTCCGCATAGTCCACCACTGTTCTAGTACTATTGCTTTGCCGTTTTATCTATCTTTGTATATCCAAAATAAAGCAATGCTGCGAGTGCAAAGCCTATCAAGCTCAGCCTGAGGTATTTATTCAGGAATCCCCAATATCTTAGTGTGGTGTAAATAAACAGGAATATTCCTCCACTTAGAAGCCCAGATCCGACTGCGTCAAGGCTTGTAAGTAGTATCCCTGCCGCAATTGCTAGTGTTGCTATAGTTCCAAGCGCTATGAAACCAACTCTTGCGTGTTTTTCACTTTCTATGTCATATATCTCTTCGCAAGCTCGATAGTTAGGGTCATTATTTGGGTTAAAATAAGAGTCTCTTGTCTCATTTTTGTCTAAAAGATCCCAACAGTCATGATCAGGACTTTCATAGAAAACGTCCATTCCATATGCAAAGAATATAGTGAATATCAGACCAATACCGATAATGACAAAGAATTTTTTGAAACCCATGTTATAGTTTAGTGGGAAATTTGTATATAAAGCTTTATTTAGTCTTATGTTCAATTATCAAACTATGTTCAGAATAACTTTTCTCGGAACAAGCTCAGGCACGCCTACCGTAGCGAGGGCTCATTCAGCAATAGCTCTTCACTTGGGTGGGGAGATACTTCTTTTCGACTGCGGAGAAGGAACTCAGAGGCAGATGATGAAGGCGAAAACATCTATGATGAAAGTCCGCAGAATTTTTATTACACACTGGCATGCTGACCATTCTCTTGGTCTTGGAGGTCTTATTCAGACAATGTCCTTGCTCGGAAGGACTGATGCTCTTGAGATATATGGTCCAAGTGGGACGAAAAAATATATGAAAAGCCTTCTTGATGTTGGTCACTTCAGTCCAAAATATCAGCTTCGCGTAAACGAGCTTAAGGATGGAGAAAAAGTTGAAACAAAGGACTACACTGTCTTGGCAATAGACGCTAAACATTCTGTTCCTGCCCTAAGTTATCGCATGGATGAGCCCCAGAAACCTGGAAAATTTGACAGGAAAAAGGCAGAGTCTTTTGGGCTAAAACCACCTCAATTCGGTGAGCTTCAGCGCGGAAATACTCAAAAGGTTGGAAGAAAAACCATTAAGCCCTCAGATGTCATGGGTCCGCTCAGAGAGGGCGCTTCTTTTGTTTATTCAGGGGACACAGCGTATAATGAGTCTCTTGTAAAATTGTCGAAGAAGGCCACAGTCTTGGTCCACGAATCAAGCTTTGCTAATGATAAAAAAGACTTTGCAAAGGAAGTCCTACATTCAACAGCAGAAGACGCTGCGACCGTCGCAAAAAAAGCAGGAGTCAAAAATCTTGTGCTGACTCATATAAGTCCAAGGTATCTGGAGACTGATGTTCTTTTGAAAGAAGCTAGTAAAATTTTCAAAAATACCACTCTTGTGAAAGATTTTGATAAGCTAGAATTTAAGTAGTTAGCAGGCAGCTGCGATTGTAGTAAATACTGACACTATATACGGTGCTGTATATGCAAAAATAACGATCATGGGTATTGCCCAGGCTAAAATAGCTTTCACTGTATCAAATCCATGGGAGACCTTTGTTGCAATCGTCAAAGGATAAAACCACAACATTCCAGCTATTAAATATGCTATAAATATTACGCAAGTATTAGGTATTGCCGAAACCATCGCCAGTAGGAGTACTATTGGCGACATAGAAATTGCGATTAAGTGTGAGTGAGTTCTGAAACTTTTCTTTCCACCTATCGCCAGGGAGAAGAAATGTAGTAATGCGCTGAATGAAATCCACAGAAGTATTGCTACAAGAGGGTACACAAGAATATGTGAAAAGGATTTCAGTGCTCCTGCTTTTCCAAAAATACTTGAAATTCCAATTCCTGAAGCAAGAGCTTCAGTAGAAGCTCCTGTAAAAATTGTCGAAATCACCGTTATTAAGCCACCAATAAGTCCTCCTAAAACACCTGCAATGGCAATATGTGCCATTGAGTTTGGAAGTCTTGCTGCTTTTCTCTCTTTTGTAAAGATGGCAGTAGGCGACACAAAAACTCTTACCCACATCGTGAGATAATCAGCTATACTAAGTTCTCTCTCTTTCAGAGTTTTCGTTGCTGTCTTCCTTGGTCCGACTTGGACTTGCGTTGGTTTAGGTTTTGTTATTCCTTCTATGGAAGTATCTATTTTTCTAATGTCATGACCAAAGCTTACAAGGTGCTGGCGAATATTCTCTTCACTGTGACCCAAAGCAATCTGTTGCTTTATGTACTCTTCCAGCCCTTCTTTAGTCATACTCTGCCTAAAGTTTTCCATTATATATCTCTTGCTTCTGCTATGTTTTGCTATGTTTTTGTTTGAAAATTGGTCAAATATTTAAACTCGCTGCCACAGAGCTTAGTTTATGCAGGAAAATCCCTTCAGCGATTCCGTCCCATCCCATCTTGCCATAGCGGCAACAGTTTACACCAAACCCCTTTCTGACCTTGAAAAACTATCTGATACCAATCGGTCAAAGCTTTTTCTTGTTATTGGGGACTATGGAAACGGAAAATCTCATGCATTAGAAAAGCTGAAGAATGATTTAAACATCAAGAAAAAGGATACTCTTGCTGTGTACACCTCAGCCTTTGCCACAAAAAGCTTGAGAAGAATTTACGAACAGGTTTGCGCTGAGCTTATTACAGGGAAAATCGAAAAGTTTGAAAAAGGCAGTGAAGTTCGTCTAGCAATGGTCTCTAAAGGTATTCCTTCCAAAATAATTGAAATTTTTTATGAGGGCAATCATCTCAAAAATCTTGACGGGATTTCTGAGTGTCTTCCTTTCGGCAAAGTGGTTAACTCTTCAGCTGATGCGGTTGATTTCATCTGTGCAATAAGTCTTCTTGTAGACCAGCTTGTACTTTTAATAGATGATATTGAAGAAGCAAGTGTTCTTGAGAGGGCGGAACGCAAGGCATTTTTCGGTCACATAAGAGCTCTCTACGACCAGGCAGTGAGAAAGGACTTGAATCTTACTGTAATTTTGGCTATGACTTACAAAAAAGTTGAGCTTCTTGAGGCAGATCGCCCGGATTTGCTGGAAAGAACAGACCATTTTATTGATTTTGTCAAGCCTAGCAAGAAGGAGTTTTCTGAAATGGTTAAAAGGCGACTGGAGGTAAGTGGGCTTGGAAATTATTCTTTCACAGATGATACACTTGAAGCCACGTGGGAAGGCTTCCCTTCAATAAGGTCCATGTTTAATCTTCTCCGTGATAGTCTTGACAAGGCAGAGAAAGAAGGACTTGAGGAAATTAAATCTATAACTGTTCCTCAAAAGAAAAAATCGGAGATGGCAAGTGCTCTAAAAAGGGCAGCATATAAGCCGGCAGACGATGAAATTGTTACAGCTCTGAGAAAAAATGATGGTATGTATGTTGAAGAAATTGTGAGCAGAACTAAGATGAGCGCGTCATGGATACGTCACAGGCTCGCAGATTTGGTAAGAGGGAATATCCTAAGGAAGGAACAGGAGGCAAGAAATAAACCTGCCAAATACTATTTGGTAAAGGGTAAGAGTCGCTGAATTATATGAGAATTGGAGCCCGAGTTTTTTCAATTTCTGTAGATGAAGATGAATATCTCACTATACTAAATAGACTTGAAAAGAACTATTCGCTTATTGTAGATCCCAGGAAATTTGACACCCCTCTCAAAATAAATGCGCGTTTCAAGACTCGGGACTCAAAAACCAGGTATATAGAATTAAATTCTAGCGGGATGGCTTATATTGAACACAGTGGATTGAAAAAAGAGGCCGAAAAAATTCTTGATTCCTTTAAATTTCTTATTTCATCTATGATGAGTGAGATGCAGGTAAAAGAGGAGGATTTTGAGATTGTTACAATGGAGCTCCTTTCCAGAAAAAAACCACTACTAATGCCAAATGACAAAGAGGAACTTCAAACATTCAGGCGTCTTGAAACCAAGAATATTCTCTCCCGGGCCCAGCCAGTGAAATGTCCTCGATGCAGCCAGTCATTTCTCTTGCTCTATGAAAATTTAATTAATCCTGAACACAGGGTGCTTTGTTCTGATTGTATGTTCTGGTTTTCTCCTAAAAATAAAAAGGAAGTTTACGTGGTAAATGAGGAGTATATGAAGGTTATGAGTGGCGTATGGAACAAGGTTCAAAAGATAATAAATGCTAGCTGGAGGGAAGTTACAAGGCATGGCCTGCCAATGATAGGCCGTGGGAGTACTCTAGATGAAAAAAAACCTGAGAAAAAAACACCTTCTAAAAAGAAGTGAAATCCCAATCCCTTCAGTTTTGAAAAAAAGCGAAGTCATTGGGGAAAAATTATTGCAGCTTCAGGAGATTTCTGAGTCTTCAAAAATAATGCTTTATTCCTCTCTGGAATCTGAGGTAGATACTGCGGTGATTATACGCTTCTGTCTCAAAAGTGGGAAAGAAGTCTACCTCCCTCGGACTGACATCAAAACACGAAAAATGGAGGCAGTTCGTATAAAGAAGTTCCCAGATGAGGTCGAAAGTGCTTCCTTTGGAATACTTGAACCCAAAAAAGAACTGCCTGCCTGTGAAAGCATCAGGGAAATAGACTTGGTTATTGTTCCTGGTGTGGCATTTGACGAAAGTGGAAATAGACTTGGTTATGGCTTTGGTTTTTACGACAGGTTCTTAGCGGAAATCAGAGCCCCAAAAATAGGGCTATCATTTGAATCACACATTCTTGATATAGTTCCTACTGAGTCACATGATATAAAGGTGGACAAAATAGTGACAGAACTCCGTGTTATAGACTGTTCTAATTTTTCTTGAAATTATATAAATGACTTGATACTATTTTGTTTTATGGTCAATTTAGAGCCCTTAAAACAAGGAGATCCTGAATTGTATAATCTCATTGTGAAAGAGACCTCGCGACAGAATTCCGGTCTCGAGCTTATACCTTCAGAGAATTTTGTCAGCAAGGCAGTTCTTGAAGCAATGGGTTCCGTCCTGACAAACAAGTATGCTGAAGGTTATCCGGGAAAACGGTATTATGGTGGAAACCAGTATATTGACCAGATAGAGCAAATTGCAATAGATCGTGCAAAGAGCCTTTTTGGTGCAGAATACGCAAATGTTCAGCCAAATTCCGGTTCTCCTGCTAACATGGCTGTCTATTTTGCCCTCATGGAGGCAGGAGACAAGCTTATGGGTCTTGAACTCTCACAGGGAGGCCATCTAACCCACGGGAGCCCTGTTAATTTTTCCGGAAAATTATACGAAGCTTCTTCTTACAGTGTTGATAAAGAAACTGAAATGATTGATATGGATGTTGTCAGGAAGTATGCAGAAAAGGAAAAACCAAAAATTCTCCTGTCCAGTACCACTGCATACCCCCGAGAGCTGGATTTCAAGGAATTTTCCGAAATTGCCAAGGATATCGGAGCCATATCGCTGGCAGATATAGCGCATATTGCAGGTCTGGTAATTGGAAAGGTGCATCAGGATCCATTTCCCTTTACTGATGTTGTTACAACGACTACTCACAAGACTCTCCGTGGACCAAGGAGCGGTCTTATACTCTGCAAGGAAGAATATGGGAAGGCAATTGATAAGGCAGTATTTCCTGGAATGCAAGGTGGGCCCCACGAGCATATAATAGCTGCAAAAGCAGTATGTTTTAAGGAAGCAGCAAGTCCAGAGTTCTCTGAATACGCAAAACAAATAGTCAAAAACGCAAAAAAACTTTCCGAATCGCTCATAGAGCACGGCTTTAGGCTTGTAACAGGTGGTACTGACAATCATCTCATGTTGATAGACCTTACAAACAAAGGAATAACTGGTAAGGAGGCCCAAAATTCCTTGGATGAGGCTGGAATAACAACAAACAGGAATACAATCCCCTTTGAACCAAGATCTCCATTTGATCCCTCTGGTCTAAGACTTGGAACACCTGCAATAACTAGCCGTGGTATGAAAGAGTCTGAAATGGAGCAGGTTGCCGGCTGGATAAATAGAGTTATAGAAAATCACGGGGATTCATCACTTAAGGAAAAAATCAGAGAGGAAATACGAGAATTTTGCACGGAATTTCCATTATATCCTAAATAATGCCTGCACAACTTATTGATGGTCAAAAAATAGCTAAGGATAAATACATAGCTTTGCAGCTTGCAATAGCTAAACTTGATTTTCAGCCAGGTATAGCTACAATTGTTACAGAGGATAATGCGGCCTCAAAACTTTATGCTTCAAAAAGAGGAGAAATAGCAAAGAGTATTGGCATGTATTCTGAAGTTCATGATTTAGGAGGATCTTCCAAAGATAAAGATATTATCAGACTTATCTCAGATCTTAACAAGGATGTAAAAATTCACGGGATAATTGTTCAGATGCCCCTCCCAAAAAATGCAGACATCAGTGCTGTTCTGGGATCTCTCAATCCTAAAAAAGACGCGGATGGGATGCACCCCTCTAACCTTGGAAATTTATTTTTAGGCACTCCTGTTATAATTCCTGCTACAAGTAAAGCTATACTTGAGTTAATAAATTCAACAGGACTTAGCCTTCCAGGCACGAAGGTTACTGTTATAGGGAATGGTCTTGCATCAGGAAAACCAACTGCGCTTCTTCTTCAAAATGCGGGAGCTGTAGTCACAGTATGCAATTCCAAAACAAAAAATTTAAAGAGCCACACTCTTGATGCAGACATAGTTATTGCTTCTGCGGGAAAAGCAAAAATTCTTACTGAAGATATGATAAAAGAAGGAGCAATCATTATAGATGCAGGTATAAACATCCTTGATGGAAAGATTGTCGGGGATCTTGACTTTAAAGGAGTGTCTAAAAAAGCGGCGTATATTACACAAGTCCCAGGTGGACTTGGCCCTCTTACTTCTGCAAGTCTCCTCGAGAATGTAATTTCCCTTGCATTACGATAATTACCTTGGGACAATGTGGACGAATGCTTCCTCTATCCCTTCCAGATCCTCAATATCATCCCTTACTTCTTCCTGTATTTTATGAACAAGAGTCACTGTGTCTTTCTCATCCACATAAATTTCAATTTCAACGTGGACTTGATTTCCAACATAATGAGGTCTTACTGCTCCAATACCGATAACTCCTCTTACTTCTTTAGCAGTGTTTCGTATAGCTTTCACCATCTCAGGATCAGGTGTTCCACCCATTAAATAATTCATATTCTCACTGGCTATTCTATATCCTGCCCACAAAATAAAGAGGGCAACCATGCCTGCCGCGATGCTGTCAGCCAGAGGGAAATATTTTATTCCTATAACTCCTATAAGCGCAACAGCAGAAGAAATAGAGTCATATCTCCCGTCAATTGCAATCGCTTTGATAGAGGGACTCCTTAATTTTTCAGAGACTTTTGTGTGATATATAGACATAATAGCTTTAACAATAACACTCATTGCCAGAACTCCTATTGCCAGCCAGCTGAAAATCACATCAGTCGGATTTAAGATTCTTGAAACTGCCGCTGTGATAATTTCATATGCTGCAAGTCCTGCAAAAAGTGCCACTATGAGCCCGGCAACTGGCTCTGCCCTCGTATAGCCATACATATGCCCTGGGTCTGCTTTCTTCCTAGATATTCTGAAAGATATTGCTACTGCAAAGGAAGTTAGTACATCTGTCAGTGAGTTAATTGCATCAGATATTACCGCGAGACTGCCTGTGCTAATTCCAACAACAAGTTTTAAAACAAATAATATAGTGTTTACTACAACTCCAACGGTAGTTGCAATACTTCCAGCCTTTTCCATGAACTGACTTTGATATTACATGGAGCTTAATTAATCTTTCTGTCCTGCTCAGCCCCAAACCTTATAAAAACAAATTCTTTAGAGTGAAATATGATTGATCTCTTGGTAAGCGTTATAATTTTGCTTTTTCTGGCAAGGCTTTGCGGCGCTCTTGCTGAAATTCTTGGTCTTAGTGCAATAGTTGGGGAGGTATTTGCAGGAGTTTCTGTTGGTTCCACACTCTTCCCTCAGCTCACATATTTTTTTACTGAATCAGTTCTTCTAGAGGGAATGGCAGATATAGGAATTATTTTTCTTATTTTTTTAGTTGGTCTAAAAATAAATCTTAAATCCTTTGAGAAATTTCTTAGAGCTGGTGCAATTATAGCTATGTTTGGGGCCTTTATACCTTTCTTTGCAGGAACTTATCTGGGTTTTGCATATTTTTCATGGAATCCTGTGCAATCATTGTTTTTAGGTGGAATAATGATGGCCTCCAGTATGGCAATCGCAGGCAGGATGCTGTATGATTGCCGGCTTCTGAATAAAAGAGTGGGGACTTTGGCTATTGATGCTGTTCTGGTGGGAGAGCTTCTGTCCCTCTTGATGCTCATATTCCTTGTCCAGCTTGTAAACACTTCTACTTTTAGTTTGCAGAATCTTGCAAAATCAACAGTTTATGTCGCAGTGTTTTTTGCATCAGTAATTCTCTTAGGGAAATATATCAGCAGATACATAGAAATCCTCGGAAGATTCCTTAACTTGCGTGTTAAGGAAGGACTCCTTTCGATGGTGATTATACTTATATTTACATTATCCTTAATTGCTGAAGCAATAGGTGTTTCCATGGTTATAGGTGCTTTTCTTGCAGGTCTGGTTTTGCATGAGAGACATCTGAAAAAAATAGAGCATGAAATCTACAGTATGGCGTATGGTCTGTTTATCCCCTTATTTTTCGCTCTCCTTGGGGTCTATGTTAATCTTTTTGAGATGATAGCCCTGTGGCCTCTTTTGCTTAGTATATTTTCTGTTGCAGTTATATCAAGATTGTTTAGTGCATACTTAGGTGCAAGAGTTTCTGGGATGAACAGCAAGAATTCTCTTATTGTATCTCTTGCAATGACTCCACGTGCTGAAGTGGCTTTCATAATATCCAGTGTTGCACTTCTTAATGGTGTCTTCAGCAGTTCTATTTATTCTGCTGTAATTGGAGCCTTGATTCTTAGTATTGTTGTTGTTCCGCCTGTTTTTAGGAGAGTTGTCTGGACAAAATGATTGCAGCTTTCCCTTTAGAAAGTATGGGTGTTTTTATTATATCTATTGCAATTTTGTTGAAAGGGGCATCTGTGTTTACACGAAGGTCTGTGTATATAGCAAGACAAATTGGGGTATCTGAATTTGCAATAGGTCTTACACTCGTTGCATTTTCAACTTCTCTTCCTGAGCTGGCTATATCTCTGACTGCATCTTTGTCCGGGTCTGACGGAATAGCTATTGGCAACATAATTGGCTCAAATATAGCAAATATTGGTCTTATAGTAGGTATTGCTGCTATTTTTATGCCTCTTGTGCTTAAGAAAGAAGACTTTAAACAGGTGCTTTTAATGATAGCAGTTCTCTTTCTTGGTTCAATTTTCATGTACAATGGACTGTCACGAATAGAAGGCCTCATATTGGTTTCAATTCTTATTGCCTATGTAATAAATGCACTTAAGCAGGGAAAAGTTGGAACAGCAAAAGCTTCAAAAGGCCAATCTCTGTCCTCAAATCTATTCTTCGCGCTTGTTGGAGCTGGAGCAGTCGTCGTAGGAGGTAAATTTGTTGTTGATTCTGCAGTAGTAATTGCTAGGTGGGCAGGGATATCTGAAGTACTCATAGGAATCACCATAATTGCAATAGGGACTTCTCTTCCTGAACTTGTTACATCTCTTATTGCGGCAAAAAATAATATGCCAGGAATGGCTATTGGTAATATTATAGGAAGTAATATCTTCAATATTGCAGCAGTTCTGGGACTAACTTCGTTGATATCTCCGATATCAGTATCTCTTGATGTATTTCTCTTCGATATACCAGCAATGATGCTCTTCTCCATCATTTTAGCTTCATTCATGTATTTTGGAGCCAATAGAATTAGTAAAAAAAGTGGAATTTATCTTCTAACGCTTTATGTAATATATTTGGGGGCCCATGTATTCTTCTTCTGACAGAAAATCCTTAAATATAAGAACCTTTAACTCAATTTATTCTTTAATATGACAACAAGTTCTGTAATAGCAACACGATTAAAACAAGGAGATCTCTTTCTTCTAGATGGTCAGGGGGATGAAATCTTTAAAGTAAAAAAACTAAGTACTTCTTCTCCTGGTAAACATGGCCATGCCAAAGTTCGTATAATGTATGTTAATTTTTTCACAGGCTCGGGAGGAGAAGTAACATATAGCGGTCACAAAGAGATTGATAAACCTGTTATTGAAAAAGAAAGATCCCAAATAATTTCAATTACACCTGGGAAGATCTCAAATGACCCTAATGTCCCTCCTGTTCCTGCGGAGCTTCAGCTTATGCATCTGGAAACTTTTGAGACTTACGAACTTCCTTGCCCTAGTGGAATTCCAGAGCCGGATTTGGAAGTTGGTAAAGAGGTTGAAGTCCGAAAATTTGAAAGCAAGAAGTGGATTGAGAAGATCATCTAATTTCGATGGACTTTTATTTGAATAAATTTTGCAGACTATCTGGGGCAAGAAATTCTGTCAAGGATAGCAAGGTAATTTTTCTTGGAGTACCTTATGATTGGTCAACTATAGATAGGCCAGGTTCCCGATATGGTCCTTTGCATATACGAAAATCTTTTGAGCAGTTCCTAGGTTATGATTCGACGAGTGAGAAGGACCTCTATGAAAGTCTCCTCCCTTGTGATTTAGGTGATATTGCAGTAGTTCCTGGAGATTACACTGAGACTCATAAAAGGACTGAAGAAACACTTGGAAAAATTCTCTCTGAGAATAGCAAAGCCTTCCTGGTGGGGTTGGGAGGAGAGCATTCAATTAGCTATTCCTTCCTCAAATCTCTCAGGAAAGTGAATGAGGACTTTGCAGTTGTCAGTTTTGACGCACATCCTGACTTAAAAGAAGACTACATGGGGAATAAAGAGACTAATGTAACTTATCTCAGGAGGGTTTGTGACTTTGTAGAGCCTTCTTCTATAACTCTTGTTGGAATCCGTGATGCAGACCGTGATGAGATGGACTATGTAAACAAGAATAATATTAATCTTTTTCATGGGAAATCTATAAAAGAAGACTTGGAAGCTTCACTTTCGGCCTTCAAAAAGGCAATAAGGGGGAAGAAACTTTATGTCACAATAGATATTGATGTTCTTGACACAGCTATAGCTCCAGGTACTTCAAGTCCCTCCCCTGGTGGTTTGAGCATGGATGAAATAAAGGCATTTCTTGATATATGTATCCCGCAGGCTATTGGAATGGATATAGTTGAAGTTTCACCTCCTTTTGATGTAGGTGAAACGACAAGTTTTACTGCTGCGAAACTTATTTATTATGCACTGAGTTTAAAAGCATGATATGGCTATAGAAACTTCTCTTCTTTTGCTGGTAATTCTCATAGTCATTGGCTTCATTGTGTACAGAATGGTCAGGGGAATTTGGACTGTTCTCCTGTGGGTTCTCATAGCTGGAGGGGTATTGTTCGTAGTATATTACCTATTATAAGATGGTACTTGAATCATTATTTACTGTGGAAGAAGCCAAACAGGACCCTTCTAATCTCTTTCTTCTTGGAGTAGTAATATCTACAGTTGCACTTTGGCTGTCATTTTATATATTTCCACAGGGAGCCAGCACATGGATGCTTTTTATTATAACTCTAGCAATTGTGCCTCTTATGCACAAGGCTTTCATGGGGGAGGAGGCACGGGATATGGCTCACAGCAAGAAACTATTGAGAGGTCACCTTCCAATCATAAAAATGTATCTCTACCTATTTTTAGGAATCTTTGTATCTCTTTTATTCTGGTATATTTTTCTGCCTACTCATTTACTTGAGATAATCTTTTCTGTTCAAATGAATGTTGCAAGCACAATTCTCACAGACGGTGCAATTCTCATAATGAGTCTAAAGGTTCTTACTTTGTTCATGCTTCTAACTTTTATATATGGGGCAGGCGGTATTCTTATACTTGCATGGGATGCAGCCCTGACTTCAGTGATTGTTGGGAACCTTCTTAAGCATGTTCTTCTTGGAAGCTATGTTCCTGGAATGGCCGCAATTTTGCTTCCTGCTGTATTTCAAATTATAGCTTACTCAATAGCAGCAGTTGCTGCAGGAATATTGTCGGTTGCTTTTTACAAAGGTCATTTGAAAGGAAAGTTAGCAAAATATATACTGATTGATTTTACAGTCCTCAGTTTAGTCGCTCTAGTTATGCTTGCAGTAGGGGCACTAATTGCACAAGGAGTTGTAGCATAGATGGTTCTAGAGATGATTATGAAGCCGGAATATGCACAAAAAAGTCCAATTAAAACTCTACTTCTTGGCTTTGGTGTATCGTCTCTTGCTTTATGGATTTCATATCTAGCTACTCTGTGGCTACCAAGCTATATTTTCCCTGAACATGCGAATTCCTGGTTCTTGTTTCTAACAGCCGTGGCTCTTATACCTTTTCTTAATAAAATATATTTGATTGAGGAAAGAGAAGCTGAACGAATTTATGAAAAAAATATATTAAGGCGTCACGAGGACCTTCTCTTTATTTACATATTTCTTTTCCTTGGCATGATTCTTTCATTCTCATTTTGGTTTACAATACTTCCATTAAAAATTTCTCAGATAGTATTCTCAGGTCAAGTTGCGGAGATTTACAGAATCCAAGGTCTTAAAACAAGCTTGTCAGGAGCTCTTATAGCTACTGGAGCAGGGGCTATTACAGGAAATATTTTAGCAAAAATAACTGGATATGCAACCTCAAGAGTAGCGTTTTTGAAGCTTATAATGTTCAATAATGTGAGGCTTCTCTTACTTTTCATGGTCTTTTCCTTTGTATTTGGAGCAGGAGCAATCTTACTTCTTACTTGGAATGCTGCAGTTGTCGGCGTTGCCATGGGCTTCATAATTAGGGACAGTATACTTGTGTCTGCTAACGTTCTTCTAAAAAGCGCCTTCTATCTAAAAGAACTTCCATTTAGTTTTATGTCATTTTTCCTTCACGGTATTTTTGAGATAGTTGGATATTTTGCTGGTGCGATTTCCGGAGGAATTTTTTCAGTTGCAATACTCAGAGGTATGCATAAGACCAAACATTTCAAAACTATACTAAAGGACGTTATATTTTTCCTAGTTCTGGCTCTTGCTCTTGTCGGCATTGGGGCTGTTCTGGAGGTCTATGTAACTCCTCTTCTCTGATGACAACATATGTTCTGGATGCCTCTGCAATTCAAAGCGGTTTTGAAGCCCTCGGATTTGCCGAAGATTTATTTTCAACACCGAGTGTTATTGAAGAAGTCCGAAACAAAGTTCTTGCATACAATTTGAGCCTTGCAGTTTCTCTGGATAAAATAAAATTGGAAATTCCTGCTGAAAACTACATAAATCATGTTTCTGAAACCGCAAGGGAGAGCGGGGACAGACTATCTGATAATGATGTTGGTTTAATTGCTCTTGCCCTTAAGAGAAAGTCTGAGGGTCGTGTCAGGATTGTTACGGACGATTACGGAATTCAAAATGTGTCTTCAATTCTAGGAATAGACTTTCTTCCTATAAGTACTGAGGGAATAAGAGAAATAATAGAATGGCTTTACTATTGTCCAGCCTGTTTTAAAAAACACAGCCCGCAAGTAGATATTTGTGATGTTTGCGGAACAAAAATAAAACGTAAAAAACGTGCCTAAAGTCGTTTGAATAAATCCTCAAGAATGTGTCTTTTTTCAATATAAAGCATCACTATTGCCTGAGCAAGTCCCAAAACAAGAGGACCAATAATTATTCCCTTGAAGCCCATCACAAAGGGTCCTCCAAAGAAACCAAGCAATATCAGTAGAGGGTGGATATCTGCATCTCTTCTCACAAGTTTTGGTCTTATATAGAAATCAGGAACTATTGTTAGCATAAGAGATCCATATATTAAAATCAGGATTCCCGGCATAGTTCCTCCTGGTAAAAGGGCCATATACCAAAGACCCATTGGAACATACATCAGCCAAGGACCTATCAGAGGTAGGAAGGATACAACAAACATCATTCCTACAAGGAAACCGAGTGTTATCAGAGGAGGTCTTAAAATAGCCCAGAAACCAACAGCTGCCAGGCCTGCTATAATTACAGATGTAAGTAAGTGACCTATGAAAAGTCCATAAAATATTTTGTCAATTGTTGACATAAGTTCATGGAGGAATTTTTCTCTTGTTGGAATGTGCTTCTTTATGAGTTCCATAAGTCTTGGACCCTCATAGAGGAAGTAGAAAGTTGCTACAAAGAACAATGCAAGACTTATCGAGGTCTCAAGGAACCATGTAGGCTGTGTCACTTGGGTCCACAAGGCGTCAGTTGCAGAACTTATAAGCCTCCCTAACTCTGAGCCCAGGCGTTCACTCACAACACCGAAGCCTGCAGAATCCAGACCACTTTTCAGTCCCTCAGTAAAACTACCTGACTGTATCATACCGAAGTTTTCAATCAGCCACTGAAGAATAACATTCAGGCTGTATATCATAATATAGATTACCGGAAGTGCAACCAAAAGAACTGATGAAAGACAGGCAGTGAGATATTTTCTGCCGGCTTTTCTGTTTCCCCCGCTAAAATAACCAGCCAGAGGGTAAATAATGTAAGCCATTGCAAAGCTGACAAGAAGGAGCCCTATAAAATTCCACATAACCATCGCCGCTCCTCCCAGTATTGCCAAGAGAATAAAAATACCTACAAATCTCCATCTGTGTATTGCCATAAACATCAATAAGTACATATATTTAAAAGCCTTTTTATTGTACATGCGAAGAGAGAAAACACTGTTTAGTGCTAAAACCATCATTCCTCTTGTCCTAGTTATTGTAGCTGCCGTATTTCTCTTCTGGAATTTTTACACACCAGATGTACATAGGAATGATCTTGTACTAAGTATGACGGCAAACATTAGCTATTCAAACACAATCCCTATATTAGAAGATGGAGATTCTCCGCTTCCGGCAAATCTGTCAATTATAACGTATAATATACCCTCTGATTTTGAAGCTCAGACAGTTCTTTTGTCAGGAATTAGTGAGCCCTACTCATTCCATACAGATAAATTTGGGAACAGGTATAAGAAATTGATATTTCAAAATCCAGAACTTGGGATTAACTCTTATGAATTGTGGGCAATCGTAGAAGTATTGCCAATAAGTTTTGAAATAGCACCCTCATCTGTCGGAAATGTCAATGAAGTTCTTTCTGAATATAAAGAAGCTAGCGAAATGGTTCAGAGCGATTCTTCTTCAATAATTTTGCTTGCAGAGGAAATAACAACACATGCAGAAACACAATTTGAGGAAGCAGTGGCTATCAATCACTGGGTTTATACTAATATAACTTATGATAGCGCGTACATAAACGTGACAAAGGATGCACTGTGGACCTATGAAAATAGAGTAGGTGTCTGCACAGAATACGCTCACCTAGCCAGCGCTCTTATGCGAGCTAGAGGAATCCCTGCCAGAATAGCATATGGAGCTGCACCATATGACTACCCAGACGGATGGCTGCCACATACATGGGTCGAAGCCTACTTTAATGGGACTTGGTATCCTTTTGACCCGACTTGGGACCTGTCAGGACGTCTGGATGCAACTCACATAAAAATGGCATCTCTACCAGACCAATCTTATGTCTTCATAAATGTTACTTTAAGTGGAATAAATATCGATCTCGGAAGTCTTGAGCAGTCAGAGTTAAAAGTTGAAATTATGGATTCAAATGAAGAAAGCCCTAAACTTGACTGGGAAATCCTGAGGAAACTAGCCTGATTATTTAGGTCTATATCTCAAAAAAGCTCCAATCCCTACACCCATACTGTAGAATTGAATTCCAAGTTGAGTAGAAGTTCCGATTATTTCCACTGAGCTACCCAGTGTATTGGCAAGTTCCGTCAACTCATCAGCAATATCAATATTCTTTGTTTCAGGTTCTAGAGCCATTTCACATCTACTGCAACTTTTTACATCAACATACTCCTTTCCGCATTGCTCACATACATATATTGATACTGGCTTGTCAAGTTTTTCAGAGATTAACAAGGTTTCAACAGCACCTTGCTGCAGAAGATCTTTTACATGAAGATATCCACTTGTTGCTAGTCCCTTCTTTTTTGATATTTCCTCAAAATACTTTTCAAGAAGTTTCTTCTCCTGAATTATCTCAGATTCTGCTATTATTTCATCTGACTTGTGTAGCATTTCATCAATTCCGGATTTTCCCGTGTATCCTGTATCCACAACTCCAAGGATTTTTTTGGAAAGTTCTGGACGAAGATGGCCTGCGTCAAGAAAATCATTTTTCGTCGGTCCAGGACCTCCGAGTACAATTCCCTTAAGATTTTCTATATTTCCGAGTTCTTTATTCGCAGCTTCTGATACTTTTTTATAGAAATCCTGTGCCATCCCCTCAATGACGCGCTCAAACCTCTGTGCAGACTGACCTCCTGCCCTAAATTTCCCGGGAACGAGAGAATCAAGAGAAGTTAGTATTTCAATTCTCTTCCCCTTGAGAGTCCCTATGTCTGCATCGCGTCTGTCTACAAGAATTATTCCATAAGTATCATGGTGCTCAAGTAGGTCAAGTAAAGGTTCTAAAACAAATGTTTTTGAGCACCTGTAGAGGTTGATACTAAGTTTTTCAGGTGGGATTATTGTTTCAATAAGATAGTCTGTTTGACCTTCTCCTTCTGCCACATTTCCACAGAAAACTGCAAGACCATTATCTGGTGTTTTCTTGAACAATCTTAATTCCCCAATTATTTTTTCAAGGGAATTTGTCACGTGTTTTTTTGTTGCCTTGGACTTAATATTGGAGGCAGTTCCTATCTCTTCTGAAAGAAGTCCTACAGTCTTGTTTATGTCATAACCTGCAGAAATATAAACTGTAATGAACTCAGTGTGCCGTCCTCTAAGTGCGCCGAGATGCTTCAGCTTCTTTTTCATTTCAAAGTCTTCATGTGCCATTATTCTATCCACACTCCTATTTTCTCGCCGACAATTATAGATTCTCCTTTTCCTTTACCTGCTTCAACAGAATCTGCACGGGCTGCTCCTTTTAAATCCAAAAGAATGGGTTCCAAAAGCTTATTGTCGCAATCAACTATGACTCTACTTATCTCCTTCCCTAAAGATAATCCTTTCCCCTGTTTATGCTGTCTTACAGCGGCAACTATGGAAATCAGCAAATCACCAGATGCTTCAGCTTCTTCATCTATTAGTGACTTGTCAAATTCAGGCCAGCTTTCAAGATGTATGCTTGGGCTCCCTCCCTTCTTGAAAAAGATTTGATACAATTCCTCTGTAATATGTGGCATGAAGGGAGCCATCATCTTTATACACTGAAGGGATGCCTCTCCAAGGGTGTATTGAGCCCCTGTACGCTCGTCTTTTCCGTATTTATCGGGATTATACAACCTATCCTTTGCAATTTCAAGGTAGTTGTCGCAAAAGGTGCCAAGATAGAAGGATTCTACCGCACTCTTTGCCTTTGAATACGCGTAGACATCAAAAGACTCTGTAGATTCCTTCACAAGTTTTGCAAGTTTAGAGAGGAGCCATTTATCAAGAACTCTAGTTCTTTTCCGTTCTTCATTATAATCCTCAAGATGCATATTGGAGAATTTTGTAGCATTCCACATTTTGTTAATAAATTTAAGCCCTGTAACAAGGTCCTTCTCCTGGAAGGGCATATCATCCCCTAGTTTTGAGCCAGCGGCCCAGAAACGAATTGCATCTGCGCTATATTTTTCAATCATATCCTGCGGCCTGATGACATTCCCTCGAGACTTGCTCATTTTTCTTCCACGTGGGTCAAGCGCCCATCCAGATATTGTAACATCTTTCCAAGGAATACTATCTTCATGGAAATGGCTTTTCACAACAGTGTTAAACAACCAAAATGCAATAATATCATGAGCTTGTGGTCTCAAATCCATTGGGAAGAGCCTGTCTTTAAGTTTTGGATGAAGTCCAATCGCTATCTGTGGAGTCAGGGAAGAAGTAGCCCATGTGTCAAGAGTATCTTTTTCCGGAATGAATTTCTTACTTCCACATTTGCATGGTTTTTTAGGAGAATCCTTTAAAGGATCTATTGGTAGGTCTTTTTCACTAGGGAGTAAAACTTCCTCACATTCAGTGCAGTACCACACAGGGATTGGAATTCCAAAGTAACGTTGCCGTGAAATGCACCAGTCCCATTGCAGACCCCCAACCCAATTATCATATCGGTTTTTCATAAACTCAGGAGTCCAGTTAAGCTCTTTGCCAAGCTCAATGAATTTGTCTTTTAAATGCAGATATTTTATGAACCACTGTACAGAATTTATTATTTCAATAGTGGTTCCACAGCGTTCATGGGTGTTTACTGCATGAGTAATTGCTTTCTGACTCCGTATGAGCTTAGAAGCCTTCAAGTCAGAAAGGATGGCCTTTCTGGCTTCATCTATTTTCATTCCGGCGTATTTTCCGGCAGATTCAGTCATTTTTCCGTCCTTTCCTATAGATTCTATAAGTTCCAGATTGTGCGCAAGGTACCACTCTATGTCAGTAAGATCTCCAAATGTGCAGCACATTACAAGACCTGTCCCTTTCTCAAGTTCTACACGACTATCTTCACGGATTTCAACTTCCTGATTGAAGAGGGGGACTCTTACCTTCTTCCCAACAAGTTTCTTGGCTTTTTTGTCATCAGGATGAATAAAAATAGAAACGCAGGAAGAAAGAAGCTCAGGTCTTGTTGTAGATATCACAATATCTGAACCATCTTCAAGCTTGAAGATAATATCACTAAATGTACTCTCAAAGTCTTTGTCGTCCATTTCGACCTGAGAAACCGCCATAGTACATTTAGGACACCAGGTTATTGGGGCCTCTTTTCTGTATTCATGACCTGCAAGATACAGGTCAATAAAAGACTTCTGTGATATTCTTCTGGAATGCTCATCAATCGTTGAATAGAACAATGACCAGTCACAGCTTATTCCAATTTTTTTCCAGTCCTGAATATATTTTGGTCTTAAATCTTCTAAAACATTCAGACACATTTTGATAAATTTCTCTCTCCCTATTTTTTCAGCCTTGACACCTTTTATTTTCTCTACAAGAAGATTTGTTGCAATCCCATTATCGTCTGTTCCAAAGGGATAAAACAAATTATAGCCCCTCATTCTTTTATATCTGGCAATGAAGTCCATTTGAGAATAAGAAAATGTATGGCCAATATGCATTTCTCCTGAAACGGTTGGAGGAGGTGTATCTATAGAAAAGATTGGCTTTTTGCTCTTGGGGTTAAATTTGTAAATTTTTTCTGAATCCCAGAACTCCTGTAGCCTTTGTTCGGCTTCTTTTGGGTCGTATATTTTTTTCTCTGCCATTCTGAAACAAATAGATAAGATGATATAAAAACTTAGCAGGTCAGACCCCAGTTATTCTTATTGGTTTTGGGCTTCCAAATGTCTTCAGAGTTGACTGGTCATGATCTTTCATTGATATGACCATACCATCTTCGGCTGCTATGGTTCTTATACCAGTAGTGTCGTTAACTCTTTTCGCTTCTCCAATAGGACCGATTTTTAAAATTCTGAGGCCGAAATAACTCATTATTGCAAGTTTCGGCTTAACAGCATCAACAAGCTTTATTATGTCGTCAGAGCAGAGATGATAAGGAATACGTTCATTTCCAGGGCGTGTTGCATTCATAATCAAGACATCCGTCCCTTTAAATTGCTCTGAAAGTCCATCAAAATATGAAGTGTCAGAAGTGTAGGAAATTGTTCCGCATTTTGCCTTCATTTTAAAACCAATTGTAGTAGAATCTTTATGCTCAGCTCCAGTAAAAAGAAAATCAACACCATTAACAACAGCAAGATCTTCCCTTGCCATATTTAGGCACTCAAAAACCTGTCTTTTGTGGAAATCTGATACAATTGGTCCATTTTCCTCAACTTTCTCAAAAACAGATTTTGAACCAATTACAGATCCCCTCTTCTCTGTAAGCCCGCGAGTCATTGCTTCGATTGCAACATTTGTTTCAGTGGAATGATCAACATGAGCGTGACTTACAAATATTGCATCAACTTTTTGAGGATCTTGTCCATATTGTTTTGACCTTGCAAGGTATCCAGGACCAGGATCAACTGCAAGATTCATCTCCTCAAGATTTAGCCTAAATCCTCCAGTTGCACGTTTCTGAGTTATGGTTGACCATCGTCCTCCACCAGTTCCAAGAAAAACAATCTCATTCATGCAAAAACTTTGTAAAAGCGTCTTTATTAGAGTTTGTATAGAAGCTTTTATTTATCATTGGCAAGATTTTGAGGTATTATGGGCCCTTAGCTCAGATCGATAGAGTGCCGCTTTCGCATGGTGGAGGCCACGAGTTCAAATCTCGCAGGGTCCACTTATATCTTTTCTAGAACAAGATTGTGCAATTTATCATTTGCACTCGCAAGAACATTTGTAGTATTCACTTGAAAATTTCTAAAATCAAAATCTTTGTTTTCAAAATCACTTACAGGGCAACCGGCCTGTCTGCATATGTATATGGCTGCAGAAACATCAATAAGTCTTGGAACTCCAGAGTGCATAAGAAAATCAAAGCTTCCGTCAGCAACTCTGCAAAATTCCAGAGCAAGAGAGCCATAAGTCCTGTAATTTTTTGTGGACATACAAATTTTTGAGACAGTGTCGCGTCCTTTTTTGGAAGAATCCGGAGATCTGTGCAATAGGGAAGACCTCAACTCAGTAGAACTATTCCCTTTTATTTTATTTCCATTTTTGAAGGCTCCTTTTTCAGATGCAAAATATGTATTGTCGCTAACGACATTGTGAACGTATCCTGCAATTGGCTTGAAGTTCAGGTCGAGAATTCCTAAAGATACTGAAAAGTAGCCAACTCCTTTCTTAAAATTGAAAGAACCATCAAGAGGGTCAACAACAGCATAATATTCTGGATTTTCTACTTCGAGAAGTCCCTGTTCTTCAGTAAGTATGGAAAATTTTCCGGCATTGTTAAAAGAATCTACAATAGCTTTTTCAGCTTCAATGTCAGCAAGCATTGTAATATCACCGCCTGCTCCAGCCATTACCTCCCGCTTTCCGTCTTCAGTAAGATAATATGATTTCAGAACACCAGAGGCTTTCTCTCCAATTTCAGTCAGTAGTTTTTCCCAGTTCATTTTTTATCTGTCTTCCGAGTAAGTTTTTTCCCCTCATATTCAATGTCTTCAAGAAGATCTCTTATATGGTTCTCCTTCCAACCATAAGATTTTAAATGCTCAGTTATGTAGTGTGTATCATGACCTTGTTTTATGGCTACTTTAACATAATTTTTCATTTTAGTATGAGTTTTCTTCTTTAAGGACTTTCCAATCATTCTGAAAAAAACTTTACGATATTTCCTTGCTTCTTCATCATTAAGAATAACATATGTTATGTAAGAACCGAACAATATAAGGAGGGCCAAACCAAGAGTCCACGAAATACTTGGATACTCGTCAGAAAGAAGAAATTCATCAAATTCCCAGTCAGATTCATTGATAGTAGGAATATCTCCACTTATGGAGCTTGGCCGTTCTATATCAGATCTAAAATCAGGTGCAAAGATGGTAAGAGACCTTGTAGAAGGAGAGTATGTAGCTCCTTGCTCATTCGTGCACTTCACAGTCCAGGACAATAAACCAGGAGAAATCACTACATCAGAAAAGCGATTTGACTGATTTGTGAAAAAAATGCTTGATTTTTCTCTTGCAACCCCATTAATTAACAATGTGCATGCGTCCAATTCTCCAGCATATGACAAGTCATAGACAAATGTCACATTTGAGGTAATAAGCTCACTCATGTGAGCAGGAGACTTAAGACTCACAGAAAGGTGTGTAGTCAGTGGTATGAACTCTACAGTCAAATTCATCGCCCCTTTTGATCTTGCACTGTAACCATTTGAATTTACGCAACGGACATACCAGGTCCAGTTTCCTCTTTTAAGGACTACATCAAAGGAATTATTGGCGTTTGCATCTACACTCGTTGATTGATTCTCGAATGTATCGTTAGTGAAAAGAGAGCAACCTACAACAGGACTTGAGCTGGAAACATAATATTTGAATGTGATATCATTTATCAAAAGTTTGGAATTATTTTCAGGAGAAAGTGCTGTCACATTTATTTGAGTCGGCTCAGATTCTGATTCGTGGCTCAAAATACCTGACCACTCTGTATAATTATTACGATCAGTACAGCTAGCATTCCAAAGCCAGTCTCCCTTTGCGAGATAAAATTGGAAGGATAGTTTAGAATTGTTCTGGACGTTTGTAGACTTAGATGTATATTCTCCGCTTCCGATGTCTATACTACACTCCCGGAGTCCGGAATGTAAATCATATGGTACGAAAGAGAATGTTGAAAGACCGCTACTGTTGTCACTTGTTTCGTTAAAGCTTCCCAGGACTGGCTTTGTTACATCCTCCTCTACAATAAGGGTACGAGGAGTACTTGAGTTTCTACGATTAGTGAATGTATCCATACATTCAACTTTCCAAGTATAAGTCCCGTTTGTAATATTGATATCTCTAAAGTAGTTGTCAGTATTGTTGTTTATATTCTGATTTATTTTCGCTACGGAACTATTGAGCCACAGCTTGCACCATAATATTTCGGAGGCATCAATTGCTTTGAATGTGAAATTAACATACTCGAAATAGGATTTATAACCCTGAACAGGGGAAGACACACTTATCTCTGGGCTATTGCTTTCAAGAGCATATGCAGAATTCACAAAGAGAAATAAAGCAAACAAACACCCAAACATAAGTCCTGCCTTTTTCATAATGCGTTTAAAGCGACCGCCGTTAAAAGCATTTCTGTCCAATCAAAACTTTTAAATGCAGATGAATACACAATATTGCTTATGAATATAACAGCGAGAGGTAGTGCGTATTTCATATTGTTAGCTTTCTTTTTATTAAGTGCAGGAATGCTTGCCTCTGAATCTGAGCTGACTGCGAAACTTACAGGAAAGGTGGTTGGAGCCCCTGACTGTATTTCTACCTTAAAAATGACACCCGGACATGCTGAGATTGTCCTTGCCCCAGGAAGTTCTGCGGAAACAACACTCACAATCAGTGATGTTCAGTGCGGAGCATCATATATACGGCTTGATGTAGAAGATCTTCCATCAGAATATTTTGAGTTTGCCCCATCATACTTAAGAACATTGACACCAGGAGATACTGGAAGATTCATAATCTATCTTGACATACCACTTGATGCTGAATACAAGGCCTATACAGCAACATACAAGCTTTACACCAGTGAGGGACGATATGCAGGACCTGAACTCACTCTATCAATAGAGGATGTGGAAAAACCTCAGCTTAGAGCCAGAACAGAGTCTATTACAGAAGGAAGTCCTTCAGAGAAAGAGTCAATGGATAACAGTCAGTTTTGGTGGCTGATTATGCTAGGAGCTGTAGTCTTTGTGGCTGCAATATATGCATCAGAGTATTTTGAGAAGAAACTTCACGAAAACGAAGAAAAAAGAAAAAGACCATCACACGGGAAAACCACACTCAGATCCCTCGTAAAAAAGGACCGGAAAAAGGAAGAACTCAACATAAAAAGAGTCTCAAAAGCTCTGAAGAAAGGAAAGAAGAGATAAACAAAAGCTTTTTAAGCAAGGTGAAAGAAAGAGGGTAATCTATTATGAAAGACAGCTTTGCTACAGCAATTATGGGCGAACTGGAGAGAGCAGGACGTGGAAAGGACGAGAAATTCCTGGGGAATATATCCCGACTAATGGGAAAACCGCGAAAAAATCTTGCCACTGTCAACCTTTCAAAACTTGACAGAATTACAAAAAAAGGGGAAGTTATTGTAGTCCCGGGGAAACTATTGGGAACAGGTTCACTAGATCACAAACTAGAGATATACTCATTTGGAGCATCCAAAGCGGCTGTGGTAGGTGTGGAAAAGTCAGGGGGAAGCATTTCCCCTATACTTGAAATTGCAAAGAAACATCCAAAAGGGACTGGAGTAAGGATAATAAAATGACAATCATAGACGGAACAAATTTGAGACTTGGGCGTCTTGCAAGTAATGTTGCAAAACGAGCCCTAAGTGGAGAAGAAATTATAATATTAAATTCTGAAAAGTGTGTTATAACAGGAGAAAAAAAGAGTGTGATTAAAGATAAAAGGGTGATGAGACAGATAGGAAGTAGATACAAAGGGCCCTTTCTGCCAAAAAGAGCAGACAGGATAGTCAAAAGAGCTATAAGAGGAATGCTGCCTTATAAAAAGAAAAGAGGGCGAGAAGCTATGGGAAGAATCAGGACCTATATTGGTATACCGGACGAATTTGCAGAACAGGTAAAGGACTTAGAGACTGTAGAAAACGCAGAACTAGGAGCTGTAATGAAGAAAAACTACATAACGGTTGAAACTCTCTCTAAGGAGGCAGGATACACATAATGGCAAAGAAAGCTGAGACAGGTGTAATAGCAACTGGAAAGAAAAAAACAGCAACAGCAAGAGCGAGTTTTAAAGAAGGAAGAGGGAATATAATAATAAATTCACAACCTCTTGAGCAGTGGGGATCTGATTATGAGAGGGGAATGATAACAGAGCCACTTCAAATAGCTCAGAGCTACATTTCAAACTGTGATATAAGTATAAATGTTGCAGGAGGGGGCCGTGTGGGCCAGGCAGTGGCAACACGAACAGCTGTAGCAAGAGGAATTTATAAATGGTCAAAGAATAATGAAAAGTTAAGGCAAGCTTTTCTAGAGTATGATAACAAACTTCTAGCAGGAGACTCCAGACTAAAAGAAGCTTGCAAACCAGGTCGTTCAAAGGCTCGTGCAAGGAGGCAAAAGTCGTACAGGTGATACTATGATAATTCCAATTCGTTGTTTTACATGTGGAAAACCAATTGCCTCAGAGTATGAGGAATACAAAAAAAGAGTGGAAGCTGGAGAGAAAGCACAGGAAGTAATGGACTCCCTTAAGCTCAGCAGATACTGCTGCAGGAGAATGTTGGTTTCACAAGTTGACCTTATAGATGAAGTTGCTCAGTTCAAATACTGATTAATAACTTTTAGAAAAATAAGCTCTATGTTGAGACTTTTTACCACATAGAACACATTTGCCACTTCCTTTTCCTTTATTAAAAGGTATACAGCGTACTGTCGCGGTCGTCTCCTCCTGTATCTTTATCTCGCAGTCTTCAGAACCGCACCATTGTGCGATAATGAAACCTCTGGAACTGTCCATTACTTTTTTGAATTCAGTATAGGACTTTACTTCATGTGTATTATTTTTGAGGAATTTCCGTGCTGAGGAAAGCATATCTTTCTGCATTTTTTCAAGCTCAGTAGTAACAAATGTCCTGAGTTCTGAAAGTTTTACAAATGATTTCGTACCTGTGTCCCGACGGACAACAACGGCTTGTTTCTTTTCGACATCTTTAGGACCAATCTCTATTCTGAGAGGGACACCTACAAGCTCCCATTCATTGAATTTCCAGCCTGCTGAATAATTCTCGCGGTCATCGAAATGAACTGCGATATCTTTTGAAAGCTTATCTACAATTTTTCTGGACGCAGCCAGCACCTTCTTTTTTGAATCCTCAAATAATATAGGAACCACCACAGCCTTTGTATCTGCAATTTTTGGAGGAAGAACCAGACCTTTATCATCTCCGTGCACCATAATGAGAGCTCCAATAAGCCGTGTACTGACCCCCCATGAAGTTTGCCAAGCGAACTTTTCTTTTTCATCTTTGTCTATAAATTTAATTCCGAATGCCTTGGAGAAATTCTGGCCAAGATTGTGTGAAGTTCCCATTTGAAGGGCCTTTCCATCAGGCATAAGGGCTTCTATAGCCGTCGTTGTCAGTGCACCTGCAAACCTTTCACGGTCTGTCTTAAGCCCTTGAATAACAGGAATAGCGAGAAGAGTCTCACAGAGATCCTTATAGGTATCGAGCTGCTGCCTCACTTCGATATCTGCCTCCTCTCTTGTTGCGTGAACAGTATGACCTTCCTGCCAGAGAAATTCTCTGGTCCTCAGAAATAGTTTTGTCATTTTTGTTTCGTATCTGAATACAGAGCACCAGACATTGAGAAGAAGTGGAAGCTCGCGCCAGCTCTTAATCCATTTTGAATAGGAATCATACATTATTGTCTCTGAAGTCGGGCGAAGTGCTAGGCGCTCTTCAAGATCATTTTCGCCCTCCTGTGTTACCCAGAAAGCTTCTGGGGCAAAGCCTTCAATGTGCTGAGCCTCTTTAGTTAAAAAATTTTCAGGAATAAGAGCAGGGAAATATGAATTTCGGTGACCTGTTTCCTTAAAACGGGCATCAAGATAGGACTGAATTTTTTCCCAGATATTATAGCCATTTGGCCTTATTGCCATAAAGCCCTTGATTGCTGTGAAATCTGCCAGCTCTGCCTTCAGAACAAGTTGGTTGTACCACTCACCAAAGTCATCGTCCTTCTTGACTGTTATTCCAGCTGTCTGATCTTCTGCCATGCTTTTCCTAAAGCCTTGTTCTTTAATAAGTTTAATGGGGCTGGAGAGATTTATAACCCACCTTTTTCCAGAGGAAAAAGTTGGACCAAAAAGCCTCGCCCTGCTCGGCTATTCTTGAGTGGGGCTGGAGAGATTTATAACCCACCTTTTTCCAGAGGAAAAAGTTGGACCAAAAAGCCTCGCCCTGCTCGGCTATTCTTGAGTGGGGCTGGAGAGATTTGAACTCCCGACCACGTGACCCCCAGCCACGCATCATACCAAGCTAGACCACAGCCCCTTTTTTTAGAAGCTTTTAATGAATCGTAAGAGATATAAGCACTTCTCCCCCCTATAAAAATATGGCAAGAAAGAAGATTGATTTGGGAGAACATTTTTCCAAGCACTTGCATGACATCCTTCTTTATCCGAAGGCAGCAATAAGAAAAATACTCAAAGAAGACCGTAGCACCATAGGGCTATGGGTTCCGGCCTTTGTTGTAGTGGGAGCTGCCATACTGACTTCGCTAGGAAGCGCTATCTGGAGTATAATAATAACTGATTCAACTTTGATTGGTCTCATGGAGGTAGCGAAGTTCTATCTGAGCTTCGTAGTTCTTCCTTTCTGGTATCTGAGCTTGTGGATAGTCTGGGCGCTTGCAATACATTTTATGGCTTCAGTATTCACAGGAAAGGACATAACGAACTGGGATGTCTTCTATAGAACTATGAAAGTAGTAGGAATTGCATGGGCACCACTTTTCCTGAATATATTGCCTTTCTTTGTAAGAATAACATGGTTCTGGTGGATTTATCTGGTCTTTTGGGGTGTAAAATACAACTACGGCACATCCAAAAAGACTGCATTCATGGTTGTAGTTCCAGCGCTATTTATTGAAGTTCTAAAACTTTACACTTTATTAGCCTCATTATAGGCAGATTTTTAACTCTGCTGATTTATTAATCATCTATTGCGGGGATTCCAGAGCGGCCAAATGGGCAGGATTTAAGCTCCTGTGGCTTAGTGCCTTCGTGGGTTCGAATCCCCCTCCCCGCACTTTTTACTTTGTTATTATATAACACTTAATCTTATGGAATAATATATATGAAGAAAAATATTTTTGAGGGTGTTCCAGAGAATCTTGAGCTCAGTGAAGAATTTATTGATAAAATTATCAATACTGAGAATCTTATCATTAAGAGAATTATCTCAAAGGGGCACAAATCTCCTAAAGGTGAGTGGTATGACCAGGATAAAAACGAGTGGGTATTGTTAATTAAGGGGAGTGCAAGACTTGCCTATGAAGATGGTGAGAAAATAAGCCTTAGCGAAGGAGACCATATTAATATTCCAGCACATACAAAACACCGGCTTGACTGGACTGACCCTGAACAAGATACTGTATGGTTACTTGTGTATTATTAAATAAAATCTAAATTTCCAAGTCGTCGATTTTGGCAGCCATTATAAAATCATTTACGCTGAGACCGCCAATAGCATGTGTCCAGAATGTTATCTTGACTTTTCCCCAGGTAAAATCTATATTCGGATGATGCCCCTGCTCTTCCG
>DVAE01000013.1 GCA_014189675.1 Candidatus Undinarchaeales archaeon SRR5007147.bin71
CAAGTCTGTTCAGATCATTTCCAAGAGGACCTCTGAGGTGCTTTCCTGCAAACATAACGGCCCCTTCCAGTGTTGGGGTGTTTCTAAGAAAGATAACAAGGTATGTTATTGCAAGTGGCATGGAATTCATAACCTTCATTGTCCGGTCACTGGAAACGAAATTAGGATACTTCTGTATCATAACAAATGATGCCAGTCCTAGAAACATCATTACAAGAGCTGTGTTGAAAGAGAAGAACATATAGACAAAACCGGCAATGGCCCACAAAAGAAAGGCAATGAGCCCGAAACTCACGACTTCCTTAGCCTCTATTTTATATTCTATATAATCAAGCGTTTCCTGCGTTTTTACAGCACTTTCCTCTCCAATATTTATTTGAAAAATCTTTCCAGATTTCTTGCAGGCTTTTTCGAAAAATGTCTTGAGCTCCTTCCCTTCTTCCTGGGTTTTCTTGAACTCTATATACTCCTTTGAATAAAGACTAATTTCCTGGGAGTCAAGGTCTTCCACGACATCTGTTCTTTTGGCATCCTCTTCTTGAAGTAGCTCCCTAATTCTTTTCTGTTGCTCAAGAATTGGGTGAGTTTTATCTTCCTTCTTCCTTCCGAAAATCGCCATTATTGACCCTCATTTATTTCTTCCTTCTGCGTCTTTCCTTTGATTTCATTTTTTGCCCAGTCTTTCCAGCGTTTGAATATTTCTGCATTGTCAAAGGCTCCAAGCTCACGATTAACATCGTCAGAAATTATGTGGAAATAATTATTCGCCTTACCGACAAAGGGAGCTTCCATTATATCCCGTCTGTTTGAAGTTCTCGAAAAGTCAACTATTGCACCCATTACATCAGAGCGGAGTTTTATATTTTCATATATTGCATCCCAATTTCCTGCCCATTCCCTGACTCTTGAACCAATGTTCATGAGCATCGGCGAATCTCCATTGAGGAAGGCATCGCTGGCGTTCAACTGGTCCTTCTTTGCGTCATATCCCATAAGCTCTATAAAGCCGTTCTCCTTCTTCGGATCATCAATCCAATCTTTTCCGACTTCTGTAATATTTACTATTCTTCTGAATCTGTGAAGGCCATCAGCACTTCTTATAGGAGCCGGCATAACTATCAGGTCTGTTGCTTTAAATGAAGTGGACGGAACCTTCAGGTCATTGACAACACGGTCCCAAAGTCCATAAGGATTATCGGCGTGAATAGTTCCTCCTGTGAAGTTTGACAGAGCTCCAATACGCATAGCCTCATAGAGAGCTCTTGCCTCCTCAGAACGTACTTCACCCACAATCAGACAGGAGTCTCCCAGTCTGAGAGCTGTCCTTATTCCTGCCTCAGCTGATATTTCGGCCTCCAACTTTGTTATTGCTGAACGAACTTTCAGGGGAACAACATTGAATCCGAGTGTTCTCATATCTTCTACAGGAAGCTCAAGAGTGTCTTCTACAGTTATGATTCTGTATTTCTTCATAATCTGCATCATCGTTGCTCCAAGCACAGAGGTTTTTCCACTTGATCTTGGTCCTGCAAAAAGTACGCTTCTTCCTGCGTCAATAACGAACCACATAAGGCCTGCGGAAAGCGCGTTCATAGTCCCGTTTTCCATAAATAGTGGATAAGTCCACGGCTTGCTCCTATGCCTTCTAAATGCGAAAGCAAGTCCGTATGGGCTGAGGTTCTTCGTTATTATTGCGACACGGGCCCTTCCTCCAGGAACAAGTGTGGAGGTGTCCAGAACAGGGTTTGCCTCATCCAGCGGTCTTCCAGATTCCATTCTGAATCTCGCAGCCATCGCTGAAGCATCTTCCCGTGTCGGTATTATATTTGTAACACACTCTTCCCACTTAGAGTGCAGAAGTCTAATAGGAAGTTCTCCTACTGGGGCATTGATATAAAGGTCCTGCAGGTTTGGGTCTGCGAGAAATATCTCTATAATTCCAAGACCGGTTGTGTATCTTGTCAGAATCTGGGACAGTTCCTTTATTTTAGAATGCGTTAGTTCTATTTTTCTCTCAGCGGCAATAGTTCCAATAAGGTCCTCTGCCACTCTTTCAAAATATTCTCTGGTCTGCTCTGTGAATTTTGTTGATGAAGGTTTATAGCCGACCATAACTCTACGGGCAAGTCCTAGAGCCATATATTGATCTTCCGGAAGCTGGAATTCAGGCGGAATTATATGATAGTAGTTTTCTGTCTTTCCAGGTATTTTATATATCTCAACATTGACATCTCCAAGAATTGTATAAGCATCAATTAGTTCTCCCTTTGCTGGAGGTTTTACCATGAAGCGGGTCAGTGTGAAGTTAGGTCTTATTACTGGAATAAAAATTTCCTCATAGATATGCCTGTCGCCAGGGACGATTTTCCCAACAAGAGGCATCACCCGTTTTATTAGAGTCGTCTTTTCAAGATAGTTCTTTATTACAAGAAGTACCTCATTGACAAAATATTCGTAGTCTTTTCTCGCTCCCTCAAACTGGACGCTCTTCAGTTTCCTCTGATATGACTGAACTTCTGCAAGCACAGTGAGATATGCCGCCACAGGATCCCGACGCAATTTGTCAAGAAGAAGATCCTCAACAAACTTAAAGCGGTGAGGTGCGTACTTATCAAGTTCTGTACTGGTAGCCTTACTTTTTGTAAGTATATTCTCCTCTTTCAGAAGTAGATCTAGGACTCCTGCTATTTCTGCGAGAATTCCAGTCTGTTTTTTAGAATATTCATACTCATAAGCCTCGGCAATAACAACTCTGCTTACATTTCTGACCTGTATAATTGCGTCTATAACTCTGGACATGCATTCAGGGTCGTCTTCGATCGAAGGAGAATATGGACATCCAAGCCAGTTGAACCTGATTATTGTCTCATTTCCCTCTTTCTGAACCTCATAACTGCACGCTTTGGCCACCATTTTTAACAAAAAGCTTTATTAATCGCACTGTTAAATACTTCTCGGTTAAATATGGCTACAGCACAACAAGCGCAAAAACAGGCGAACGTTTCTGATTTTGAATGGCGTCTTAATTCCCTGACAACAAAGGTCAGAATAAATGAACAGAATGTCATAAACGAGAGAAAGCACGCCCAGCTCCTCAATAAAAATCTCATAGATTTCAAAGGAGAAATACGAGGGAAGATAGATTCTGTTACCCAACAAAACCGCGAGCTTAGACTTGCAGTAGATCGTATAAAGGATCAGGTGAAAGCTCTTACAAAGAAACTAAAGGACATTCCTTCAAAGGCCGAGCTCAACGAGCTCCGAAGAATACAGGAGAGCGCGACACTTTATGGAAAGGATATGTCGAAAGACGAAGCTGATAAAATACTCGATAATGTTCTTTCGCAGATAGAAACCAGAGACTCTAAAGAAGAAAATGGCAATACTAAAGAAAAAGAAGAGTGATTACGACCCGCTTGAGGACGTGCCTCCAGAGAAGGAGAAGCTAAAGTCACAGTCAGCCGGGGCTGATATAGAAAACATAAAAGAGGAAGTTGGATTTCCCGAATCTCCTACTGATGAAGCTCCTTTGGAGGCGATGCCACCGGCTCCTCCTGTTCCATCAGCGCCAGAAGCTCCTTCGGAGGCTCCTCCTTCAGAAACCGGCCAGGTTCCTGAATTTATCCAGCCGGCTCCTGCTGGTCAGACGACCCAAGAGCAGGAAGAAGATCCTCTCGCATTCCTGGAAGGCGCCGGAGATTTTGGAGCTCCGCAAGAAGGGGGTCAAGAAATGCCACCTGCTCCGACTTCCGAGCTTCCACAAGCTCCTCCTCAACCCGAAACAGAATTTCAGGAAGCTCCGCTGCCAGCACCAGCCGATCCCTCGTATGACACCATAATGAGGGATGAAGCTGAAACAATCCGGCGTGAATTTGAGACAAAACTGGCGCTTCTAAAAGATGAGATCCAATCTTTAAAAAGTCTCGATGAAGAAATAAGAACGGTCGTCGAATCTATGGACAGAATTGAACAGAAGTATGAAAAAGTCGAAACCCGAGCTGAAGATAATAATACTCTGCTGACGGAAACTCTCAACGATGTCAAATCCACTGTCTCGGCAATAGACAAAATAATGAGCTCGGCACTGCCAGCCTTAATAAAAGAAGTCCGTTCAATTTCTGAGATGAAGTCTAAGGAAAAGTAATTTCCTAAACTACTATTTTCAAAATGTAATATACTCCAGCAATTATTGCTGCAGCGACAGCAAGATCAGCCAGTATTCCTGCATTGAAGAGGAAAAATCTGTAAATTCCTGTCTGAGATCCGATTGCATAATATGCACCGCTGGCGGCCATTGCCGCTATCAGCATATTTACCTTCTGGTCTCCTCCAAAATACTTTCTTCCAAGAAGGTAGAATGCCCCAAATAACAATATGAAAAGCGGAGCTACTGCTAGAATCCAGTGCGTTGTATACCAGTGCGGTGCGTAATAATATACCATTCCTTGTTCTCCCTGCAATTTCCGTGAAAAATATATTATTTAAGTGTTTTGTCTTCTCTTATCCTAACATTGCTAGCATAACTGCTATAAGAGTTCCGACAGTTATCCACATGGGCTGGCGCATACCCGCTACAACAGAATATACTCCCTTTACAACAAGCGCGACTCCGACATAAAACATCAGTTGACTTTCAATACCCAGTGAAAAAAGCGAGACATTCGCGTACCTTGGCACGCTCATCAAAAGAAGACCTGCCAAAACATCGCAAAGGCTGAGGAAGGCAAAAGAAATCCTTGTCCTTATATGCATAACCGCAAGAAGAACAAAAACTCCAACAACAACTGCTCCGGGGCTTGTCATACTAATCACTTCTAATCACCCCGTGGAATAGTGAGTAGGCTCCTTTAACCAGGAGGATTCCGGCGAGGTAAGTGGCTAAAACTGGTGAAACACTAAATGAAGCCAGGAAGACCTGCGACTGCGGAACAGCCGCCAGAAGGAAACCTGCCGCTATATCTATTAAACTCATAATTATCAATATATATGATGCCATGGGCTAGAACAATGAACTCACTTATTAAAATTATTTCCTATTACTCTATCCTCTTCGTACAGTTAGAACTTCATCAGACCAGGACTGATTTGCCTGCGTGTTTACTCCACCTATAGCAAGTATTCTTCCATTTTCTCCGGAACCCTGAGTTCCTCCGTGACCGCCTGCTCCAGTGCTGTTGCAAAGCTGGTCGTGGTCAGGCCTTCCATGTGGAGCCGCTGCACATCCGCTGGTGTTTCCCCAAAGAAGAAGTTGCCATGGCACAGGATAATGTCCTGGAGCTGGATCGCTTCCGTCTCTTATGCGGTTGAAACCAAGAACATCTATGTTGTCATCAAGCCTCTCCTTGAAGCTCGTAGCGCTGTCCATAATTATATTGTTCAGCTTTTCAGCCGCTTGGGTGTAGTTGTCGTTTTCTAAAGGATTATTAGGTCCTGCCACTCC
>DVAE01000014.1 GCA_014189675.1 Candidatus Undinarchaeales archaeon SRR5007147.bin71
ATCTTGGTATTCAGGCTGTATGTGGGTTGGCGCAGACTGTGCAGATATAGATACTTATGACTCAACAACAGGCGACTGGTCAAGCAACAAGATTCTTTGTGAAAGCTACGGGTGCGCTTTCTACGAAGCTTCTTGTGGAGTGATATCCGGAGCTCCTGAAGAATACATTGCTACTTGCTCCGCCGCTAACAGTAAAGAATCCTGCTCACTTATTTCTTCTAACTGTCTCTGGAAAGACTACAACCTGCCTTGGGTCGGTTGCTACGGAGGCTCAAGCTGCTCAGCAATACCTGATTCAGCAACCTGTGAAGGAACTGGAGAAGTCGCATCAGCAGGCTGTGAATGGATTACTCAGTAAAGCCTATCTTCTAACTCCTCTCAGTTAAATTAAGCTCTAAAACATCACTTCCTTCGCTTTATTATGAATTTGCTGTCCAGAAAAGCGAAAGCCCTTAACTTTGCCAGCTCTGGCTCAGAAAAACTAGACGAATTACTCGGCGGTGGCTTCCCTGCCGGTGCAATTACTCATCTCTACGGACCTTCAGGCTCAGGAAAAACAAATATCGCTATGTCCGCCGCCGTAAGCTCAGCCGGCTCCGGAAAGGCAATCTACCTTGACACTGAAGGAGGCTTCCATCTGGACAGGCTGAGGCAAATTCTTCCAAAACCTGAGCTTGCCAAGAATATACTTCTCAAACAACTCTACTCCTTCAAGGAGCAGAAGTCAGTTGTCTCTCAGCTCCAGCGCTTCGTGGACTATAAGTGCCGCCTCATCGTTTTGGACAGCGCTGTAAGCCTCTACAGGCTGGAGAACTCAGGAAGCCGTGGTGATATGCTGGACAACAGCCGAGAACTTGGGCGGCAGATGGCACAGCTCTCCAAAATAGCGAGACAAAACCAGGTCCCAATAATAGTCTGCAACCAGGTCTACGAATCCTTCAGAAAGAAGGGATCAGTCGAGCCTGTCGGCCGAGACGTGATGGCATACTGGTCAAAAACAGCCCTGGAACTCGGAAGAAAAGGAAGCTCAAGATGGGCAATGCTGGCAAGGCATCCATCTAAAAAAGCCGGTGAGGAAAGTAAGTTCAAAATAGACAATGAAGGCATAAGTAAAGCTTAAAAAGACCAAGAGTTTATGTTAAATATTATGGCAGCACGCGATAAACTCTTTGGAGCGGCACTTTCACTCGCTTCTCTCGGGCTTGGAGCTGGTTATTTCTACGCACTCTTCGGACCAGGTGGATACGCGCTCTGGGCAATGAGTATAGCTGTTTCTGCACTCGTTGTTGTATTTCTGCTTATTTTCACCTGGGCTGGCTGGGTAATAATGACTTCGCCTACAGTTGAGGAACTGGAAACAAAGAAAAAATAACAATAAATTATTAACCTTCTCTAACTATTGCGTATTCATGAAGCCCAAGCTCTCTGTCACTCTTTGCGGCATAAACTTAGATAATCCCACTGTTCTTGCATCAGGCATAATAGGGAATACTGGAGAACTCCTCAAGCGAGCAGGTGACGAAGGCGCAGGCGCTGTTACTACAAAAAGCATAAGCCTCGAGCCATGGGACGGTCATCCTTCTCCGAATGTTGTCGAACTCGAAAAAGGTTTGCTAAACGCTATGGGTTTGCCAAATCCTGGAGCTGAGAATTTTGTAGAGGAAATTAATATAGCTAAACAGGGCGATGCGCCTGTTATAGCGAGCATTGTCGAGAGCACAATACAAGGATATGCTGATGTAATCTCTATACTCGAGAGCTCGGAACCACATATGTACGAGCTAAACGCCTCCTGCCCTAATGTAAAGGGAGGTCAGGACATAAGCAGGAGCCCAGAACTGGCAGGAAAGCTTGTTGAGAAAGCCTGCGGCGTCACAAATGCCCCAATTTCCTTCAAGATAAGTCCTGACGCGGGAAAGCTCGCGGATGTCGCCCGAGCAGTAGATGAATCCGGCGCATCGGCTATAACTGCTGTCAATACGCTTCCTGCAAAAGCAATTGACTCTAAAGCAAATCTTCCAGTCCTTTACAACAAAATAGGCGGTTTATCTGGAGACTTGCTTCATCCGATAGCCCTGCGCTGCGTCAGTGAAATCTCAGACGCTGTTGAAATACCTATAATAGGAACTGGGGGCGTCAGCACCGGTCAGCACGCTGCCGAGATGATATCTTCCGGAGCAAGAGCCGTCGGAATCGGCACAGCGGTCTGGCATCACGGTGTCGGAGTGTTCAAAAAAGTCTCAAATGAACTCTCTTCAATTATGGAAAAAAAGGGATTTGAAAGTGTGGAGGATATTGAACATGGAATTTGACGTCGAAAAGACTTACAAAGTCTCAGAAATACGCCAGGAGACGGACAAGGTCAAAACATTTTTCTTTGATTTCCCTAAAAAAGCGAAGCCGGGCCAGTTTATAATGCTCTGGATTCCCGGAAAGGAAGAAGTTCCGATGAGTGTTTCCTATTCTGACGGGAAAAGGCTCGCAATAAGCGCCTTTGCAGTCGGTGAAACCACTGAAAAGCTACATGCCCTCCAAGTTGGCGATTTAGTCGGCATCCGCGGACCTCTTGGAAATCCATGGACTTTAGAAGGACGAAAATTGGCTTTTGTTGCCGGAGGGTATGGAAGCGCCCCTCTCGCCTTCTTCGCCGAAGAGCTTGGAGAAGCTGTTGAAATAAGCGCCTTCCTTGGCGCAAGGACTAAGGACCTTCTCCTTTTTGAAGAAAGGCTGAAGAAGGCTTGTAAAGAAGTAATTTGTACTACTGATGACGGTTCTTACGGAGAAAAAGGGCTCGTCACAGAGCCGCTGGAAAAACTCCTTCAGAAAAAGGAATTTGATACAGTCTATGTCTGCGGTCCTGAAGGTCTTGAAAAAGCTGTTTTTGATCTCTGCGAAAAATACGACATAGCAATGCAGGCGAGCCTTGAAAGGATTTTCAAATGTGGACTCGGGATGTGCGGAGCCTGTGTAGCAGGAAAATACAGAATCTGCACAGATGGTCCTGTTTTGGACAGAGAAAAGTTGAGAGGAGTAAAAGACTTCGGAAAATTCAGCAGAGACAAAGCAGGGAGGAAGAAGAACTATGGTAGTTGATTTTGTTCTTGAGAATTGTAAAATAGCAAGACCTGATGGAATTCTGGAAGCCAGCATTGCCATAAATAATGGAAGAATACAAAAAATCGCCCTCAGTGATGCAATGCCGAAAGCAGAAAATACAATTGACATGTCTAAAAAAATAGTCCTGCCTGGTGCTATCGATCCTCATGTTCATTTCAGAGATCCTGGATTCACTGAAAAGGAAGATTTTGAAACAGGCTCCCTCTCAGCTCTCTTTGGAGGAGTCACCACAATTTTAGATATGCCAAATACTAAACCCTTTACTGGAACTTCAGAAGAATTTGAGAAAAAGAAAACCCTTGCCGAGGAAAAATCCTATATTGATTTCAGCCTCTACTTCGGAGCGATGGACGGCAATATTTGGGAAATGAGGAAGGTAAATCCAATAGGCTACAAATTTTATCTTGACCATCCTGATATTGTAGGATATTCAGGTCTCAAAGCAGCAGCATCTTCTCTTGAAAACAAAATTTTTGCAGTCCACGCAGAGGATCCCGATATTATGCATGAGAATTTGAAGAAAAATTCAGCCGCAGATCCGGAAAGACACGGAAAAATAAGAACTGCAGAGGCCGAAATGGAGTCTGTCAAATCAATATTGAATATAGAAATGGGAAGCAACAAGTTGTATTTCTGTCACCTCTCAACTCCCTCTGCTGTAAAGGCAGTTCACGAAGCAGGACATTTCTCAGAGCTTGCAACACCTCATCTATTCCTGAGCCGTGAGAATTCAGCCGAGCTCGGTAACTTCGCAAGAATTAATCCAAGTTTGAAAAGCGAGGAAGACAGACTGGGTCTCTGGAAAGTTCTTTCTCTCGTCAGCACTCTTGCTACCGATCATGCTCCTCATCTTATTTCTGAAAAAGAGAGCGCAAGCCCTCCTTCAGGAATGCCCGGAGTTGAGACCTTCCTCCCACTTATGATTGATTCAGTAAACAGGGGATTTCTCGACTGGACTGATGTAGCAAGACTCTGCTCAGCAGGAGCTTCCAATATCTTCGGACTTGTAAATAAGGGAATAATTGAAGAAGGGAAGGACGCTGATTTAGTTATTGTTGACAGAAAAAAAGTCTGGGAAGTAAAAGCCAGCAAATTACACTCAAAGTGTGCTTGGACGCCCTTCGAAGGAAGAAAAATAAGAGGAAAAATAGATTCAGTATTCCGTGGAGGAAAGCTTGCAATAGATAAAGGAAAACTTCTTGTGAAGCCAGGTCAGGGGAAATACATTGCACCCGAAAGATAAAAAAGGGGGAATACAAGGAATATTATGGATGTAGTTCTGGCATGCTCAAAGGCGCAGGTTCTCGGGCAGAGAATAGCCAAGCAGTTTAGCGCGGAGCTTGTTGAGTACGAGACACGAAAGTTCTCGGACGGGGAAATTTACTCAAGAATACTGGGAAATGTCAACAATAAAGAAGTTATTATTGTTCAGGCAGGCTATCCTGAGCCAAATGATGCTCTTATTGAGCTCTTTCTAGTTGTAGATGCTTGTAGGAGCCTGAACTCTCGCAGAATTCGTGTAGTAATGCCTTACTTTCCCTATGCTAGACAGGATAAGAGGTTCAACAGGGGTGAATCTCTAAGTCTTCACGTTATAGCAGATCTTCTGAAGTCTATGGGTGTTTCTCTCGTTGTAACTGCAGACGCCCATTTTAAAGAAGACTATGGATCCTATGATTTTTTCGGGATAAAGTCCTATAATATCAGTGGCGGAACTGTGATTGCAGAACATATTAAAGAAAAATTCAAACTGGACGACTTTGTCATTATCTCTCCTGATCTCGGTTCACGTGGAATGATTGATGAAGCCTCCAAAAATGTCGGGGCCAAGACAATGAAGATAGATAAGAAAAGAAAAAGCGAGACCGAAGTCGAAATGACTGCAAATGACCTTGATGTAAAAGGAAAGGATGTTCTGATTATAGACGACATAATAAGCACAGGAGGTACTATGTTGAAGGCAATTGAGCTTATGAAAAAAGCCGGTGCCAACAGAGTTTTCGCAGGAGCAACACACGGCATATTTTCAAAAAATTCCTTCAAAAAACTTGAAAAAGCCACAAATTATCTTGTCACTACTGATTCAATACAGACAGGAGTTATGGAAGTTACGCTCGCCGGCGAGATTATGAAGGTAATTGAGGACAGCAGGGTATATTTCTAATGGATTCTGAGGAAAAGAAAAAACTTGTCGCAGAGGAAGCTTCAAAACTTGCCGATGATGGACAAATAGTCGGTCTCGGAACTGGAAGTACAGCATCTTATTTTATCAAAGCTCTTGCCTCTAGAAATTTAGACATAACTTGTGTTTCAAGCTCAAAAAGAAGCTCTGAACTGGCAGAAAGTCTCGGTATTAAAACTCTTGAGCCGGAGAATGTTGAAAAAATAGATCTTTATGTTGACGGAGCTGACGAAGTTTCAAAAGATTTAGATTTGATAAAGGGTGGAGGTGGAGCACACACTCTTGAGAAGAATTTAGCCTACCGAGCAGAGAGATTTATTGTTATTGTGGATGACAGCAAGCTTACCCATCTTCTGGGGGACTTCCCGCTTCCGGTTGAGCTCAGAGAGGAATTTTTAGATGAAGGCAAAAAAGCACTCGAAGCACTGGGAGCAAAGGTTACACTACGTGAAAATTTCAAGACTGACCTAGGAAATCCTATTTTAGATTGCAAGTTCAGCGCAATTCTCAAACCAGCCGAGCTTGAGAGGATTATAAACAATATCGACGGAGTAATTGACAATGGTATATTTTCAAAAGAGAAGGTAAGTGAAGTCCTAGTCGGAACTGACGAAGGAATCAAGCGTCTTTCTTAGTTTTTTTATCCTTTCCCCACTCTTCCTTTGATTTGCAGGCAGGGTCTATACACATAGAGAACTTTCGTTTCCCCTTCCTTACTACTTCTATCATAGGAAGTCCGTCGTGTTCACATTCCTTCTTCATAGGAACAATAAGTGCTCCCTGTGGAAGAGGGTAGGAGTTCGTACAATCAGGATATCCGCTACAACCAATGAACTGCTTCCCACTTGCTCGTGAGCGTCTGATTATAAGATCATTTTTACACAGCTTGCAGATACTGATAGTTCTCTGCTCTTTCAACGTTTTAACATATTTTTCAGCAAGCTCTTCTCCAATCTCCTTTATATGCTCTTTAAATCGAAGAATTACGGTCTTCAGAGTTTCCCTTGCCTCTTCGAGAACTTCCTCTCTATTTCCCTCTCCTGTCTTTATAGATTCAACATAGGCTTCGAACTTTTGTGTAAGCTCTTCAGATGTAAGCTCAGGAGCATGCTCAGAAAGAACGCTGACAACTGTTAAGCCCAACTCAGTAACTTCTATTTTCTGATTGTGGATATATTTCCTATCATAAAGAGTCTGAAGTATCGATGCGCGAGTTGCCTTTGTTCCTATTCCAATAGTCTCCATTTTCTTGACTATTGTCGCCTGCGAATATCTGGCAGGGGGCTTAGTTTTTTTCGCAGTCTTACTCAGTTTTTCCACTTCTTCTTCAGAAGCCTCTTCAAAAGGAGGAAGTTCCTCTTCCTTCTTCGAATAATATTTTCCGTAAATTCCTATCCACTGCTTGTCAAGTGTTATTGCGCCGCGGGCGAAGAAAGGCTCGCCTGCTATTGAAAAAGATACTGTCTGACTCTGCCTTGTTGCAGTTTCCCCGAATGACGCAAGGAAGCGCCTTGCAATCAAATCAAAGATTCTTGCCTCCTCATCATTGAGTTTTTTCGGAACTTCTCCAGTCGGATATATACAAGGGTGAGCTGGATCAGTTTTCTTTCCCTCATTTGCTTTTAGCTCCGGTTTTTTCAGGAGTTCCTCTGCTATTTTCTTATATGCGCTTATTTTTGTCAGAGCTTTCACCATTGTTTTAGTCTCAATTCCGGCCGGAAGTTTCTGCGAGCTTGTTCTTGGATAAGAGATAAGTCCTTGGTCATAGAGGCTCTGCGAAAATCTCTGTGTCTTCTTTGGAGAATATTTGAAAGCTCTGTAAGATTCGCTCTGTAGTGTGCTGAGATTGAAAGGCGCAGGAGCTTCTTCCTTAATAGTGCGTTTCTCAATTTTTTCCACTATTGCAGGATTTTCATTGCATTTCTCATAAGTCTCAGAAGCTTTTTCTTTGTCAAAGAAGCGTTCCTCTCTATGCATTATCTTTAATCCATTTTCAAGAAGAGCGCTTATTTCCCAGTAAGGCTCTGGAACAAAGTCTGCAATTTCCTTCTCTCTGTCGCTGAGAACTTTTAAAGTAGGGCTCTGAACTCGTCCTGCAGATATTGGACGGTATCCTCCTACTGCTTTACTATAAGCGGCTGAAAGAGCCCGAGAAGTATTAATTCCCCAGTACCAGTCCAGGAAGTGACGAGTTATACCGGCTTCCACCATTTCAGTATCTAATTCGTACTGATTTTGGTAGGCTTTTTCTATTTCAGTCTCAGTCAGGGCAGAAAATTTCATTCTGTGAGTATTTTCAAGAGCTTTCGTCTTCCCAAGTTCGTGAATTATATTGTATCCAATAAGTGAGCCCTCTATATCGTAGTCGCATGCATTTATGAATTCGCTGGCATTTTTTGCAAGCTTTTTGAGGCTTGCAAGATAAGGTTTAGAGAAAGCAGAAGATTTTGAAACTCCGTGAGAGGGAACCCACTCAATTTCAAATATAGGATATCCTCTCTGCCCCTCCTTAGGTCTGAGTGTATAAAGATGGCCAACAGCAGGCGCGACAATTATATCCTTTCCGTCTTTTGTGAAAACATAGTATTTAGCCTTCCCAGCTTTTTCCTCTACCGCAGTTCCGCCTGAAAGAAATTCGGCTATCCGCTGGCTGACTTTCGGCTTCTCCGTAACTACAAGTGTATATCCCTTTTCCATCTTTCCAATGCTCCTATCTAAACTAGGTCTTTTACTCTCTCAACGAGCAGTTTTCCTATTCTTTCTCTTGCTTCTATTGTGCTACTTCCTAGATGAGGGGTAAGAAGAACATTGTCTCCAATTGCGAGAAGCTTTTCAGAGGGCTTCTTTCCCCAATATACATCAAGGGCTGCTCTTCTAATTTTACCGCTTTCAATGGCAGAGTAGAATGCCTCTTCATCAATAAGTTCCGCTCTTGCCGCATTTATTAAGAGTACTCCATTCTTCATCTGTGAAAATTCATTTTCTCCAATGAGGTTTCGGGTTTCCTCAGTAAGTGGCGCATGCAAGCTTATTATGTCAGATTCCGAAAGAAGTTCTCCAAGCTCTGAACTCCGTACTGAAGCATTCTGCATTTCTTCTTTTGAAGCATAGGGGTCATAGGCTAAAATCTCTAATCCAAATGCTAAGGCAAGTTCGCTCACCATTTTGCCAACTCTTCCAAATCCTATTATTCCTAATGTCTTTCCTGACAACTCTGTCCCACTGAGTTCTCCCTTTTCCCAGCTTCCTGCCTTTGTTGAGGTATTTGCTGAACATATATTTCTTGAAAGATTTAACATGAGTCCAATTGTCAGTTCTGCAACACTCTGCGTCGGAGCTTCAGGAGTGTTAAGAATTTTAATTCCCTTTTCCTTTGCCGCTTCTCTGTCAATGTTGTCCAGACCGACGCCTGCTCTAATAATTCCTTTAAGATTTTTTGCGGATGAAATAAGTTCTGATGTAACCTTTGTCCGGCTCCTCACTATTAAGATTTCGACATCAGCAATTTTTTCAAGGAGTTCTTCTGGACTAATAGCCGGAGAAAGTTCCAGCTCTCCCATTTCCCCAATTTCATTTGCCGCTTCTTCGCTTATTGGATCTGCTGCCAGTATTTTCAAATTTCTAATACCTCCTTAAGTGCTTCAAGTGTTCTCTCAATTTCCGGTCTTCCTACTGATCCCATATGGCCTATTCTAAACATCTTTCCTTTTTCAGGAGCCTGTGCACCTGCAACTAAAATTCCCTTTTCTTTCAGAGAAGACCGGATATCCTCAGCTCTGTCACTTCTTATAGATGTAAGGGTTTCTGAGCAGATGTCCTCTGATGCCGGATAGAGCTCAAGTCCCATTTCTTTCACAGCAGTCCTTGTAAACTCGGCGTTCTTTCTATGTCTCTGAACTCTCTTGTCGAGACCTTCCTCCTCTATTATTGAAAGAGCTTCCTGAAGACCGTATATTAATGATATTGGAGCTGTGAAAGGGGTTTGCGGATATTTTGAACGGTATTTGTTGAGGTCAGTGAGATAATTTTGTTCCTTGTTCTCTATCACAGGCCAGGCTTTATCTGATACTGAAAGAAAACCAATCCCGGGAGGCATTGAGAAGCATTTTTGAGAGCCGGCTATACAGAGGTCAATGTTCCAATTATCCGTTTCCACATTGTCGCCTGCCATACTTGAAATTGTGTCGCAAATAAAAAGTGCATTTGTGTCCTTCACAAGTTTTCCAACAGCTTCCACATCTGCTCTTACGCCCGTCGATGTTTCGTTGTGAACCATCGTCACGGCTTTTACATCATCAGAAAGTGCTTCTTCTATTTTCCCAATGTCAGGAGCCTGCCCCCAATCAAATTGAAGCGTCTCAAGGTCTGAACCTACTGAGAGTGCTATATCACGAAATCTTTCTGAGAACTTTCCGAAAACAATAGAGAGGACTTTATCTCCCTTTGATACAGTATTTTCAAGAGCCGCGCACATAGCCGTTGTTCCTGAACCTGACATAGTATAAACTGTATTATCTGTTTTGAAAACTTTCTTCAACCTGCTTCCGCAGTCATCAAGAATTTCAGTAAATTCTGGAGTCCTATGGTGAACAATAGGGTGTGCTAATGCAGTTCGTATACGTTCTGGAACCTCAGTTGGTCCTGGTGTCATAAGTAGTGGAACCATAGTGCCTTAAGAAGCTATTCAGAACCCTTTATGTAGTTTTCTATAGCACTTTCTCCATACTCATCCAAGTGACAGAACTAGCATTATAGCAATTCCTGCCAAAAAGGTCAGGAACTGAAGAATAGATTTTTTCAATACTGTTTCTTTATGCATCTCAGGTATCAAATCCGCCGCAGCTATATAGATAAAATTCCCGACTGCGAAGGGTATCAAGATTCCTTCAAGAGATGGTGTTGTGCTTCCAATAACTAATACTATTACAGTTCCTAGAAGGGCCGTAAGGGCAGAGGCAAGATTGTAGAGAAGAGCTTTTGCTCTTGAGAGCCCGCTATGTATAAGTATAGAAAAGTCTCCAATTTCCTGCGGTATTTCGTGGAATATTATGGATATTGTAGTTGCTATTCCCATTGGGATGCTTGTAAGATAGACAGCTCCTATAACCATACCATCTATAAAATTATGTATCCCATCTCCAATCAAAATCAAGTAGGACATTGGATGTACCTTACTTTCCCCTGCTTTGTGCATATGCTTCCAGTGAACAATTTTTTCTATTACAAAAGCAGTCAAAAGTCCTGCAAGAATATAGAGGGATATTTCGAGCCCGAATCCACTTGTCTGAACAATCTCAGGAATTAAATGCAGAAAAACATTTCCAAGTATCGCACCTGTAGCAAAACTTACTAGATATAGAAGATTATTTTCAAGCAGACTCTTCCTTGCAGAAAGGACGAAGACGCCTACAAGGGAAACGAGACTAACTATGATGACGCTAATAATTGCATAAATCCATGAAATTTCCATATTTATTAAATGACAAATTCTCCTTATTATAAGTTTCTAGTAGAGGACTATTATAATCGCTCCGGCAAGCATTATTAGTGTTCCTATCAGTCTCCTTGCAATATGCTTTTCGCGGAATACGACTCCTCCAAATATTACTGCAAAGAGAACGGCGAGTCTTTTCAAAGATATAACATAAGGAACTATCTGCATCGTCAGTGCAATATTTATTAAAATGGCTGTCAGGGAAATCACAAGTCCTGTAGCCAAGACCCATCTCCAAACGTTTTTGTGGCTTTTAATGATACCCTCCTCTCTTGTTTTGGCATAAGCCAAAAATGGAACTGCAGTTACTAGGAATATGCTAGCAGAGGAAAGTATAGGATCTGAATTAAGAACTGCAATTTTATTATAATTCGCTGCAATGCTGAAGATAAATGCAACTCCAAGCATATCCAACACCCCTTTGTTCCTCAAGATTTGTTTTAGAGGGTAAAGAAGCCCCTTGTGATCTGTGGACATATTTATTACATACGATCCAGAGACAATCAAAAGTATTCCAATCCCCCCAACATAGCTTGGAAGTTCTCCCAATATCAGGAAGGAAGTGACTATCAGAAAAAGAGGGCTAAATGACAGCATCGGCAAAGAAAGTGATATATCTGTCGTTTTCAGAGCTCTAAAATAGAGTGCAACTGCAAAAACATTTAGAATTCCTGTTACAAGAACTGAGGGATAGAATTGAGTTCCAATCTCTGGTATTCCTTTAACAAGAGATGCAGAAAAGAGTATTGCCGCTCCTGTGAGAAATACTCCACTAGCTATGACGCGAATATCCTCTTTCCGTACAAGCTTCTTTATCAGTGTATAGTAAAGAGCCTCAAAAAACGCTGAAACTATTGCCAGTACGTACCAATACATTCAATTATGACCTGTCCTCTATTTCTTTCCCAAGTTTCTTAATAAAGCTCTCAGCCTTCACTCCAAACTTAACCTTTCCGTTCCTCGTTCTTATAGCAAGCGTTCCCTTTTCAACTTCTTTGTCTCCGATAGTTATTACGTAAGGAACTTTCTCAAGCGTAGCATCTCTGACCTTTGCCTCTACTCTCTCAGCCCGCGAATCCATCTCAAAGCGGATTCCACTTTCCATCATCATTCCGGAAACCATATCTGCATATTTATTGTGCCTGTCTGCAACTGTTATTATTTTAGCCTGAACTGGAGAAAGCCAGACAGGGAATGCCCCACTAAAATGCTCTGTCAGAACTGCCATGAAACGCTCCATACTTCCAAGTATTGCAAGATGTATCATAACCGGTCTGTGCGGACTATTATCTTCCCCAATATATTCCAGTTCAAATCGTTCAGGCATCTGGAAATCCAGCTGGACTGTTCCTGTTTGCCATTCTCTTCCAAGCGAGTCTCTCATCACAAAGTCAATCTTAGGCCCGTAGAAGGCACCTTCGCCTGGATTAAGAGAATAAGAAACTTTATTTTTCTCGAGAACATTTGTCAAAGCCTTTTCAGCCTTTTCCCACAGCTCGTCAGATCCCATTGATTTCTCAGGTTTTGTCGATAAGCGGATAGTGTATTCAAATCCAAAAGCTTTGTATATTGTTTCCACAAGTTCAAGTATTCCCTTTATTTCAGACTCAATCTGCTCCGGTGTTACATATGTGTGATTGTCATCCTGCGTAAATGCTCGAACTCTCATAAGTCCGTGAAGAACTCCAGAAAGCTCGTGTCTGTGAACGTGTCCGAATTCAGAAAGCCTCAAAGGAAGTTCTCTATAACTCCTTGGTCGCGAAGCATATATCTTCGTATTTCCTGGGCAGTTCATAGGCTTTACAGCGTATTCACTTTCATCAACTTCTGTCAGATACATATTTTCTTTATAGTGGTCCCAGTGACCTGACTGGTGCCACAACTTATTATCCAGTATTTGCGGTGTTCTGACTTCGTGGTAGCCTCTCCTTCGTTTTTCCTCAAGCAGAAATTTCTCAAGTTCTCTGTATATTACCATCCCCTTTGGATGGAAGAATGGAAATCCGGGACCTTCTTCGTGGAATGAGAATAGGTCCAGCCTCTTCCCAAGTTTTCTGTGATCTCTTTTCTCAGCCTCTTCCTGTAGTTTTAGATACTCTTTCAGCTCTTTGGTCTCAGGAAAACTGATTCCATAGAGTCTCTGCAACATAGCATTTTTTGAGTTCCCCCTCCAATATGCTCCTGCAACCTTTGTCAGCTTAAAGGCCTTCAACATCCCTGTTCTCGGCACATGACCGCCTCTGCAGAGGTCCATAAATTCTCCCTGCCTGTAAAACTGTACCTGTTTTCCGGATATTTCTTTCAAAATCTCCAGTTTGTACTTGTTTCCTTTGAAAAATTCTTCAGCCTTCTTCCTTGTGAGAATTACACGCTCGACTTCAAGATCTTCCTTTACAATTTTCTGCATTTCCTTCTCTATATCTTCGAAATCGCCTTCAGAAAAAGTGTATTTTGAATCAAAATCGTAGTAAAAGCCGTTTTCAACTGCCGGTCCGATAGTGTTCTTAACATTCTTATGCAGTCTCTGTATTGCTTGCATCATAAGATGAGCCGTTGAATGCCAGAAAGCTTCCCTTCCCTCTGGCGAATCAAAAGTGAAAAAAACAACTGAAGCAGATTTTTCTATCGGCTCAAAAAGGTCTCTTATCTCTCCGTCAACTGAGCCAAGAACTGCAGCCTTTCCAAGCCTAGGTCCTATTGAGTAGGCAAGCTCTCCAAGTGTAGTTCCTTTCTTAACTTCCTTCTTCGAGCCGTCGGGCAGACTTACTTTCATAATACTGTTTCAGTATCTCCTTCTTTTTAAGACTTGCTAAGCTCTCAGTGCAAACTTAGATTCCCATAAAAGTCTTTCTAATGTGTATTAATTCTTCAAAGTGAACTGCTATTACTTGCGTTCTCAACTTAAAAACAAAACACTTCTTTATCAGCTTAGGTCCGATATATTTTCCCTTGAAACTTACCAATTTCCTTTCGTTAAATCTATACACAAGCACCTTCTTGTCAACATATTCTTCAATATAGTTTATTTCTGGCCATCCCAATACAATATATTCAGTTCCTATTGGGAGTTCTTCCCCTCCTGAGTACATCTCCCACCGGGAACCTTTCCACAATTTATCCATGTCCTTTCCAGGATTTTCTATGAACTCCTCTAATCGCTCTCCCTTCATTTTACGCCATACCCACATTCTTGAAAGCTTGATAAAATCATCTCCACACGTTCTAACTACTCCTTTGTGTAATGAGTTCCCTCTCCTAAAAATTATAAAATCACCTATTCTGGGAATTGTTTTGGTGGAATCTATCCATGGTAAGAGTTTTTCAGACATGTCAATACCTATTCTACACTTATACTGATTAATAGATAATATAGCTTAAATTAATGTTTATTCAGTACATCTAAAATTCGTCTAAGCCTTATCTTATTTCTGAATCTTCTCTACAAGCTTCTCGATTCCGCTATCTTTTCCACCAAGTCCACTAGACAGCTTCTGTGCCATCTTTGTGAATTCCATTGGGAAGATTAGCTTGCTTGACCTGCCGTCAGCAACTTCCTTGAGTGTCTGCAAATAAAGATAGTTAAGGGCCGGTTCAGAAAGCTTTCCTGCTGCAGCCTCTATTGCATTGATTCTTATCTTTGTAGTTTCAGCTTCCTCAGCTGCAGCTTCCTTATATCTCTGTGCTATCTGCTGCGCTTCCATTGCTTCAAGAACTGCCTCAGGCGGAATAACGCTAATAAGTTCAACTTCAATTATCTCAATTCCCCAGCCTCCAGTCAACTCCTGTATTTCATTCTTTAGCTGAGAGTTTATCTTGTCTATATTTCCATATACATCTTCTAGTTCATTGTTTCCAACAACGTTTCTTATTCTACCTTTCAGATGCTCCTCTATAGCCTTTCTATAATCTTCCTCAACTTCTAGCTCTGCCTTTGCCGGATCTGAAACCCTAAGGTACATTATGGCATCTATCAAAACTTTTATCCTGTCTTTTGTAATTACCTGCTGAGGAGGTATATCGATGGACTCAGTCCTCATATCATATTTTACAAAACTCTCTATAATTGGAAGAATAAAGTTCCAGCCAGGTTTTGCAATTCTGTTGTATTTTCCAAATCTGAACACAACGGCTCTCTCATATTCCTTAAACTCGAAAAGTATGCTGTTAAGAACAGAGCCTCCTGGTGCAGCCATTACAATCAACAATAGTATTAGTACAATTCCAATGGGTATTCCTATCAACATCCAAACTGCCATCTTACTCCCTTTTCACTACTCTTCAGTGAGTAATGTTGTATATAAGTCTTATTCCTTTCTTACAGCCAGTCAAAAAGTCCGCTGAGCTTCTCCTTCATCTTCTCAAATAAGCCCTTTACTTGTTTCTTGGTCTCTTCTTCAGTAGCTTCCTTTGCAAGTTCTTCTACCTTTGTCGAAACTTTATCTGCAATTTCAGTAAGTTTGCTATTTTCCTGTGTTACTTCCTCAGACTGCTTCCACTTAATCAAAATTTCTGAGAAAGAATTCTCATCAAGCCCATTGCATATAACAGTTTCTCCTGATACAAGGCAGTTGTCTGGTTGCGCATTTGTTATGACAGTTCCCTTTGGAACCTTCATCGAATAGCTTATCGTTCCTATTCCAAGATCAAAACTTTCTATTGTGTTCCTTACGCTAATTCCTGTAATATTTCCAATAAGATCAGAAGGCTGTGCCTGCAATTTTCCGTCATCTGCCTTGGAAACTATTGCTCCTGTCTCGAACGAAAGGTTTAGAATATAATTTGTTTCGTAGCTTGTCATTTCCAGACTCTTCCTGAAAACAAGTCCCAGTTCTGAGCTACTGAGGCCTTTATCAATCTCGTAATCGCTTGGTATCGTGTCTGTTGTCAGCTCCCCATACCTATCTTTCAGAATAAGGTTTCCTATATCTCTCGTTCCGTAATGTATGCTCGCTCTTGTTAGCTGTCCTTCATCAGAAGCTCCTGCAGAGCATTTGAAGTTATACACAATGTCTACAAAAAGCCTGTTAGTATATTCACTGCTTATTCCAATACTTTCAACAGAACATCGTTCATCAAGAGCTGCGTAGGCCTGTCCTGATAAAATAACTGTGCAAATTAAAATTCCAAGAAAGATCCGCTTCATATATGATTTGTCTCGTTTCTACTATATATAAATTGACTGAGCCACAAAATTTAAGATATATTTAAGCATTTATCTTAAAATTTAAGACATCGCTCTTAAATTTTCTACTTTTATCTTAATATTTCCAAAGATTTATATACTACTATAGTGTTTTTAAGAGTTATGACTAAACTTGACAAGAAGAACTGCATAATCCTCAACATGCTGCAGGAAAATTGCAGAGTCTCTCTCACAGACATGGCGAAGAGAGTCGGCCTTTCGGTGGACTCTGTAAAAAAGAGGGTCAAAAAAATGGAAAATTCAAAAATATTTTATCCAAGAGTTCAGATAAGGCCACGTCATTTTGGTTTCGAGAATATTGTGGATGTAAAAATAAAGCTTCACAATTACACTGATGAAGACCTAAACTCTTTTGTAAAGTTCTTAAAAGAGAATCAACAGGTTCCTGAAGTCTTCCTCGTCTCAGGGGAATGGGACGTCTCCATAGTCATTATGGCTAAAAATTCTGAGGATCTCGGGGAGCTGACTTCATCTATCAGAAAGCGTTTTGGCAATATAATCAGGGAGTGGTCAGAATCCCTTACAACCATCGCTCATAAGTTCGAGACCTACGATATGCTCGAGCTAATGGGACACAGGAGTGGAAAAGAGTAATGAAAGTGATGTTTTTCGGACTTGGTTCAATAGGCGAGAGGCACGCCCGCCTTCTAATAGACAATTTTGAGCACGAGCTCTATGCTTTTAGGTCAGGCAAAAGCTCCGGAAAAAACAGTCTTGGTATTGAAGAAGTTCACACTCTAGAAGAAATTGAAAAAATCAGTCCAGATATTGCCTTCATTACAAATCCGACAAATCTCCATATATCCACTGCAGTCCAGTGCGCCGGTCAGGGAATTAGTCTCTTTGTAGAGAAGCCACTTTCTCACAGCGAAGATGGAGTTCAGAACCTTATGGATGCAGTAAAATCAAATGATGTTTCTCTTTACATAGCATATTGCATGCGTTTTCATCCTGTCATCAAATGGCTCAAGGAACATCTAAAAACCAACAGAGCAATCCACGCCACAGTAAGAGTTTCTTCCTACCTTCCAAACTGGCGTGAGGGCCTTGACCACCTGACTCACTACAGTGCAATAAAAGACTCTGGGGGTGGCGTTCTCCTGGAGCTTTCACATGAGATTGACTACCTTTACTACCTCTTCGGAACTCCAACTATAATTGAAGCGGTTTCATCAAAAGCTGGCAGAGTAACTACAGACTCCGAGGACTTTGCAGACATACTCCTAAGTTTCGGCGGAAATCTTAATTGCAATTTGCATATGAACTTCCTCAGCAGGCTTAACAGGCGTGAGATGATTCTTGATTTTGAGGATCACACTGTTGTAGCCGATCTTGCAGAAAGCAAGGTAACAATCCTGACTGACGAAGACGAGAAAGTCAGCGAGCTTCCTTTCGAACGGGACGATATGTATCTGGAACAACTGAATTATTTCTTTGATAATATAGGAAAACCCGGAATGATGAACGGTCCTGATGAAGCTCCCAAAGTTCTGAACGTTCTTATGGAAATAAAGGAGGCTGCAAAATGATACTTCTCACAATCTGCGCCCGCGGAGGCTCCAAAGGCGTGAAAAACAAAAACATTCGCGAGATCGCAGGCAAACCTCTTATTGCGCATACAATAAAAGTTGCAAAAGACTGGGGTAAGGCTGATAGGATTGTCTGCTCTACAGACTCTGAAGAGATTGCAAAAGTAGCCAGGGATGCAGGAGCTGAAGTTCCGTTTATGAGACCTTCTGAGCTTGCAACAGATGAGTCAAGTAAAATGGATGTTATAAGACACGCTGTTTATGAAGCAGAAAAAAAGTATGGGGAAAACTACAACACAATTGTAGATCTTGATGTGACAAGTCCGATAAGGACTGTTGAAGATTTAGAGGGATGTCTCAAAATATTCCAGGAAAAAGATCTTGATTCTGTATTCTCTGTTACAAATGCTAGAAAAAGTCCTTATTTTAATGTGGTCGAGCTTAATGATGAGGGCTACGCACACCTGTCAAAGGAGCCACTATCCCCAATTGTCAGGAGGCAGGACGCTCCCGAGGTTTACGATATGAATGCATCAATTTACTTTTACAAAAAGGAATTTCTGATGAAGCCTGAAACAGAGGCTCCAATGTCAGACAAATCAGCAATCTATGTGATGGATGATATCTCATCTGCAGAAATAGACTCTGAACTTGACTTGGCATTTCTCGAATTCCTGATTGAAAAAGGAGAGGTATCATTATGACAGATTATATGAAAAAATTTAGTCTAAAGGGAAAAACTGCTGCAGTCTTCGGAGGTCTTGGTCTAATCGGCAAGGAAATAGTATCCGCTCTTGGACAGGCTGGGGCGAAAGTTCTTCTCATAGATATTGATGAGGAAAAAGGACGTAAAATTGCGTCAGAACTTGGTGCAGAGTTCATAGAGCTGGATATAACTGATATAGCAAGCTACGACGAAAAAATTTCTGCTATTTGGAAAGAACAGGGACAGGTTGATATTGTTGTAAATACTGCATACCCAAGAACTGAAGACTGGGGCGACAAGTTCGAGGATGTAAAATCAGAATCATGGCGAAAAAATGTCGACATGCAGATGAATTCCTACTGTCTTCTCACAATAAAATTTGCTGAGCTAATGAAGAAGAACGAAATAAAAGGCAGCATAATCAACTTGGGCTCAACTTATGGAGTCCTTGGCGCAGACTTTGAAATATACAAGGGAACTGACCTTAGCTGTCCTCCTGCCTACGCTGCGATAAAAGGCGGAATCATAAATTTCTCGAGGCACGCAGCTTCCTATTACGGAAAATACGGAATCCGCGTTAACGCATTATGCCCCGGAGGAATTTTTGACAATCAAAATCCTGAGTTCGTAAAAGCTTACGAAAGCAAAACATCCCTGAAAAGGATGGGGAATCCGGAGGAAATTGCATCAGCCGCGGTCTTCCTGGCTTCCGACGCTTCTTCATATGTAACTGGAACTGCCTTCATGGTAGATGGAGGTTGGACTAGCATATGAGCAAGAAGGCAAGAGTAATCGCAAGACTTGATGTAAAAGGTCCTAATGTGATAAAGGGCGTTCAGCTTGAGTGCCTCCGAGTAGTTGGAAAACCAGGAGAGATGGCCGAAAAATATTATTTACAGGGTTCTGACGAGCTCATTTACGTCGATATAGTTGCCAGCCTTTACGGCCGAGATAACCTTCTTGACATAGTTGACAAGGCATCTGATAAAATTTTTATTCCATTCACAGTCGGCGGAGGCGTCAGGACTCTTGATGACATTCGGGAGTTTCTAAAAGCTGGAGCAGACAAAGTGGCAATCAATACAGCGATAACAAAAGACCCTGAGCTCATAAGTAAAGGAGCCAGAATGTTTGGTTCCCAGTGTATAGTTGCTTCAATAGAAGCTAGAAATATTGGGGATGGTAAGTGGGAAGCTCTCACGGACAATGGTCGGGAAACAACCGGTCTTGATGTTATAGAGTGGGCAAAAAAAGTTGAGGAGCTTGGAGCAGGAGAAATCCTTCTCACCTCTGTTGACAAGGAAGGAACTCAGAAAGGTCTTGATACTGATCTTGTCCGAAGTGTTACTGACGAAGTATCTATTCCCGTCATCGCCTGTGGAGGAGCTGGAAGTTCCGAGGACCTTCTTGACTGCGTCAGAAAAGGAAATACTGACTCGGTTGCAGTCTCATCAATTTTACATTTTAACAAGGTAACAATCCCTGATATAAAGTCAACACTGAACAGTGGCGGAATCGAGGTGAGGAATCTTGACTGAAGCTGACATTACTATAATTGACTATGGTCTCAACAACCTGAAAAGTGTTTCAAAAGGTTTTGAAAAGATAGGACGAAGTTCTAAAGTCGTTGATACTCCTGAAGAAGTCCTTTCTGCAAAGTGCCTGGTTCTTCCCGGAATAGGCGCATTTGAGGACGGAATGAATGGTCTGAAGAAAAGAGGCCTCATCGATCCAATCACTCAAAAGGTCTCTGAAGGAACTCCTTTTCTCGGAATTTGCCTCGGAATGCAGATGCTCTTCACAGAAAGCGAGGAGTTCGGACTTCACAAAGGTCTTGATTTGATAAAGGGTCGAGTCATCGCGTTCAAAGCACCTGAAGAACTTAATATTGACTGGTATAAAGTTCCTCATATGGGCTGGAATGAGATAATCACTCCTACTGGTTCTACTTGGGATGGCAGTTTCCTTGAAGAAACAAAAGAAGAGACAAACCTTTATTTCGTTCACTCTTTCTATCCAGTTCCTGAGGATAAAAGAGTGATTCTGGCTACTACTGAGCACGGAAAGCAGGTTTTTGCTTCTATTGTTCAAAAAGGAAGTGTTGTTGGAACACAGTTTCATCCTGAAAAGAGTGGAGAGCTCGGTCTCTCACTGCTAGAATCTTTCTGCGATATAAACAATATAGGGAAGGAGGAAGAGAAAAATGAGTGAAAATCTAGAGGCCTATTTCGGTCTTCCAAATGAAGTTAAATTCTGTACGAGGTGTGTCATTTCAAACCAGAGACCCAATTCCTCAGTTGAATTCAAACACACAAAAGAGTCAAAGAAAAAAACAATTAATTTCGACAGCGAGGGTGTCTGCGACGCATGCAGGCATGCAGAAAACAAATACAACAAAATAGACTGGACAAAGCGCGAAGAGGAGCTTTATACACTTCTTGACAAATACAGAAAGACTGATGGTTCTTATGATATTCTTGTTCCTGGAAGTGGGGGGAAGGACAGTGTTTACGCTTCTCACATTCTGAAATACAAATACGATATGCACCCACTGACTATAACTTGGGCTCCACATCTCTACACAAATTATGGCTGGGATAATTTCCAGGGATGGATTCACAAGGGAGGTCTTGACAATATGCTTTTCACTCCAAATGGAAAGATACACAGACTTCTTACAAGGCAGGCTTTCAAAAACTTACTACACCCTTTCCAGCCCTTTATATTCGGCCAGAAGAATTTGGCTCCAAAAATTGCTGAAAAGTTCGATATTCCACTTGTATTCTATGGCGAGAATGAGGCTGAATACGGAAATCCAATACAAGATACCTCAACAGCAGAAAGAGACTGGAGGTACTTCGCTTCTAACGATCTCGAAAGCACCTATCTTGGAGGGACAAGCATTCAGGACCTTATTGAAAAACACGGTGTAACTATGAATGATTTGGACATCTATATGCCAGCTGATCCTAAGATGGTGGAGAAGAAGCAAATAAAAGTTCACTATCTTGGCTACTATCTAAAGTGGATTCCTCAGGACAATTACTATTATTCTGTTGAAAATACAGGCTTCAAGCCAAACGATCAAAGGACTGAGGGAACTTACTCGAAATACAACAGTATAGATGATAAAACAGATCCATATCATTACTGGACCACTCTTATAAAATTCGGAATTGGCAGAACGACTTATGACGCGTCTCAAGAAATAAGAAACAATCACATAAACCGTGACGAAGGTGTCGCCCTAGTCAAGAGATTTGACACTGAATTTCCTAAGAGATATTTCACGGAATTTCTTGACTACATAAGCATGACTGAGGAAGAGTTCTGGAAAACAGCCGACAAATTCAGGTCTCCCCACATTTGGAAGAAGGAAAACGGGGACTGGAAGCTCAGGCACACCGTTTGGAATGGAGGTACTGACGACTAGTGATAAAAATCAGAGATCGTGAACTTGGAGGAGATAAGCCCGTCTACATAATAGCAGAAGCAGGGGTCAATCACAACGGAAGTATTGAACTTGCAAAGAAGCTCGTCGACGTAGCCTCGGAACTTGGTGCAGATGCTGTTAAATTCCAGACTTTCAGGGCGGACTTAATTGTTACTGAAGACTCTGAAAAAGCAGAGTACCAGAAAAAAGACTCGGATGTAACTCATTTCAACATGCTTAGAAATCTTGAGCTCTCAGATGAGAATTTCAAAGAGCTGAAAGATTATTGCAATACTAAGAAAGTGGAATTTTTGTCAACTCCTCATTCAGGGAAATGGAGCGTCAATCTTCTTGAAGGGCTTGGTATTTCTGCATACAAAATCGGATCCGGAGATCTCACAAATATCCCTATACTCAAATATATCGCTAAACTTGGAAAGCCTGTCATAATTTCAACAGGAATGGCAACAATGGACGAGATACAAGAGGCCAAGGAGACAATAAATTCAGAAGGTAATGATAATTTAATTGTACTCCATTGTACCACAATGTACCCCTGTCCTGAAGAAAAGGTCAACCTGAGGGCTATGCAGACAATTCTGGACAAGACAGAGAACCTAGTCGGCTATTCGGACCATACACAGTCTATAGAGGCCTCAATAATTGCAACCTGTCTTGGAGCTTCTCTTATAGAAAAACACTTTACACTTGACCAGGATATGCCTGGTCCTGACCATGAATCTTCAATTGAGCCGGATGAGCTGGAAAATCTTATAAGAGCTGTCCGTTTTGTTCGGAAAAATAATATAAGCAATCCTTCTGAGGCCTTTGAGGTTCTGAACAGCCAAGGCTATTCTCTGGATTCAAGTTTAATTGAAACAATTCTTGGAAGTCCTGAGAAGCTTCCGGATGAAAAGGAGCTGGAAATAGCCAAGGTTTCAAGAAAAAGTATAGTCGCAACTAAATACATAAAGGCCGGAGATGAGATCACAGAAAAAAATATTGGGATTCTTAGGCCAGGTGAGGGGCTTCATCCGCGACACTTCTCTGAAATTATTGGAAAGCACACAGTTCGAAACATACAAAAAAATGACTATGTTCTCCTGGAGGATGTAAAATGAGAAAAATACTTTATGTCACTGGAAGCCGGGCAGAATACGGTCTTATGCAGTCAACACTTAAATTGATTGACAATGATTCCGCTCTTGACCTCCATATAGTGGCAACTGGAATGCACCTTATGCCTGAGTTCGGAAACACCATCACTGAGGTAGAGCACGACGGTTTCACTCTTCACAAAATTGATTCAATTTATTCAGAAGACAGCAAGGAAGCAATGGCCCGCTTTGCCGGTGACTTTCTACTGAAATTTGCGGATGTTCTTAAAGAGATAAATCCTGATTTGATTCTTCTTCTTGGGGACAGAGCTGAGATGCTCTCAGCCGCAGTTGCAGGAGCTTATATGTCAATTCCTGTGGCTCATATTCACGGAGGCGAAGTAAGTTCAACAGTGGATGAAATGGCAAGGCATGCCATAACGAAACTTTCTGAAATTCATTTCGCTGCAACAGAATCAAGCGCTGAGAGAATACGGAAGATGGGGGAAATTCCTTCAAACATATATGTTGTCGGAGCTCCAGGACTGGATTCAATACTTAATGATACTCTTCCTTCAAAAGAAGAAGTTTTCAAGAGTCTTGGACTGAATTCTTCTGAAAAAACAGTTCTCATTGTCCAGCACCCAATTACTCTTGAGGATGGAAAATCCGAAGAGCATATGAGAGCTATTCTTGAAGTTGTAAAAGAGGAAGGACTTCAATCTGTTATAGTTTATCCAAACGCTGATGCTGGTGGAAGAGAAATAATAAATGTCATTGAAGAATATAAAGATACATTCAATATTTTCAAAAGTATGGAGAGGCCCCTTTTCCTTAGTATTATGAAACACTCAGACGCAATCATAGGAAATTCCAGTTCTGCCATCATAGAGGCGCCTTCATTTGGAATTCCTGCTGTCAATATAGGCTCTCGCCAGAATGGCCGCGAGCGGGCTGATAACCTAATAGATTCAGGATACAAAAAAGAGGAAGTCCTTTCTGCAATTAAGAAAGCATTTTCTCCTGAGTTTATAGAGAAAGCAAAAATGTGCAAAAATCCCTATGGTGATGGAAAAGCTATGGAGCGCATAGTAAAAATACTAAAAGAGGTGAAGCTTGGAAGGGAACTTCTTGACAAGAAGATAGCGTACTGATGGAAAATGATGACAGGTTTGATGAATGGAAGCCTCCTGAGATAAAGGACGGAGAGCTTACAAAATGGAATTGGATGGTTCAGAATGTAGAGGGTCTAAAACTTGGGAAGAATACAGACATAGGAGCTTTCACCTACATAAATGCAAAACACGGTGTTGAAATACAGGACAAAGTTCAGATTGGTTCACATTGCTCAATCTATTCAGAATCTACAATAGACGAAAAATCCGGCAAAGTTACAATAGGAGAAAACGCCAGAATAGGCTCTCACAGCCTGATAATGCCTGGCGTTACAATTGGAAAAAATGCAGTAATCGGAGCGTTTTCTTTTGTTACAAGTGATGTGCCTGAGAACTCTATTGCATACGGAATTCCTGCAAAAGTGGTGAAGAAATAAATGAAAGTTCCCTTATTCAAGACTTATTGGAATCAGGAAGACATAGATTCAGTGAAAACAGTAATAGAGCGAGGAACATATTGGGCAACCGGTCCTGAAATTGAAGAATTTGAGAAAAAAATTGCTGAGTTCGTTGGATCAAAGTATTGCCTGGCTTTCAACTCAGGAACTTCAGCTCTACACACACTCTTACTTGCTCATGGTGTAAAGGAAAAAGAAGTCATAGTTCCGTCTTTCACATTCATTGCCACAGCAAACGCAGTCGTACTCGCTGGAGGAATTCCGGTTTTCGCAGAGTCAGAATCAGAAACCTACGGTCTTGACGCAGAGGATGTAGAATCAAGAATTACAGAGAAAACTGCTGCCATATTGAATCTGGACTTTGGAGGATTCCCTGCAAGAGACCACGAAAAGCTCAGAGAAATCGCAGACCGTCATAATATTCTCTACATTGGCGATTCAGCTGAGTCTCTCGGTTCTAGTATCAGCGGAAAAATGCTCGGCTCCATTGCAGACTCAACAATTTTCAGTTTCTGCCAAAATAAGGTAATCAGCACAGGAGAGGGAGGAGTTATCGTTACAAACAATGAATCTGTTTACGAAAAAGCAAAGCTCATAAGGTCTCACGGACGTGTGGAACTTGCGGATGATTACTTTTCTAGCACAGAGGACAATGATTACATTCAAATTGGCTATAATTACAGAATGCCGACAATGTGCGCTGCTCTTGGTCTTTCCCAGATGAATAAAATTTCTGAAAATATTAAAATGAGGAGGACAAATGCCGAACATCTTAATCTTGGTCTTGGAAAAATCAAGCAGGTAAAGACTCCGGTACTTATTGAGGGACATCTCCAGGTTTATCAGATGTATACCATCCAGCTCAATGACAAAAGTACAAGGGACTCACTTCAGAATCACTTAACTAAAAATGGAATCAACACAAAAGTATATTTCAATCCTGTCCATCTCAAAACAGTTTACAAAAACATGGGGTGTTCAGAAGGAGACCTTCCTAAAACTGAGGAGCTCTCTGGAAAAGTTCTGACTCTTCCAATGTATCCATCTCTTACTGAGGCTGAAATTGATCATATAATAAATTATGTGGAGGAGTTTTTTAACAATGCCGAAGCTTGAGGACATGCTAATAAACCAGTCAACTTCCATTAAAGAAGCAATGTCTGCCATAGATAGAGCAGGAATAAGAATGGCTCTCATCGTTGACGATAATCAGAAGCTTAAGGGAATAGTTACTGACGGAGATATACGTAGAGGAATCATCAAAGGAGCCGGAAATGATGACCTTGTTTCAACTGTTATGAATGATGCCCCTCTTATTGCCGAAGAGAATCTACCCCATCAGGACATTCTGGACTTGCTCAAGACAAACAAAGTTCTTGGAATTCCACTTCTTTCAGAAAGCGGAAAAGTCCTCGATATGCTCCTTCTGGAGGGCAACGATGTTCTCTCATACACAAAACATACCATTGAAAAGAAGCATCTCAAGAAAATACTGGTAATCGGTGGAGCAGGATACATTGGCTCCGTTCTTGTCAAAAAGCTCCTTGACAAGGGCTACAAGGTAAAAGTCCTCGACAATTTCTTATACGGAAACGAGTCCCTATCTTCAATAGACTCTGATGAGCTTAGCCTCCTCGAAGGGGATACTCGGCACATAGAGGATGTTACTGAAGCCGTCCAGGATGTTGACGCAGTGGTGCACCTTGCTGAGCTTGTAGGGGATCCTGCATCAAGTCTAGATCCAAAACTCACTCAGGATATTAACTATCTTGCAACACGCAACGTTTCCTCTGTCTGCAAACACTTCCATCTTAACAGGTTTGTTTATGCCTCATCTTGCAGTGTCTACGGGGAATCTGAAGAAGGAAATCTGCTTACAGAAGAATCTCCTCTCAATCCAGTTTCTCTTTATGCAAAAATGAAGATAGCTGCTGAGAAAGCTCTTGTTGAAATGAAGGATGACAGCTTCAGACCGACAATCTTGAGGCTTGGAACTGTCTTTGGTCCCTCTCCTCGTCCCAGATTTGACCTTGTCGTTAATCTTCTCACAGCAAAGGCTGTAAGAGACGGCAAAATAACAATTTTCGGAGGCGATCAGTGGAGACCTAATGTCCATGTTGAAGACGTAGCTGAAACTATTATTTCTGTCCTGGAAGCTCCTTTAGATAAGGTCGGGGGGGAAGTATTCAATGTCGGTTCAGAGGAAAACAACCATACCATAAACGAACTTGGGGGACTTATTAAAAATCAAGTTCCTTCTTCTGAACTTGTAATAGAGGAAAAAGATATTGATAAAAGGGATTACAAGGTTGACTTCACAAAACTCAGAGAAGGTCTTGGAATCAAACTTCAGAGAACTGTAAATGACGGAATCGCCGGAATAATTTCTTTTCTAGAAAGCCACAAAGACTTCAACTACGAGGATTCAAATTACAGCAATGTCAAATTCCTTGAACAGGGAAAGCTTACAGAATTCTTTTCTAAGGGCTAGGTAAAAACAGAAACTATTTAATAGGCAATTCTTTATGCCAGTTATGGCACGAAAGTCCAAAAAAACTAAAGAAGAGCAAAGAGTAATGTTCGCAGTGGAAGAGATTGTTCTCAGCTTTGTAGGCTCTCTTGTGCTCGCTTTCGGTTTTGTCGTTATCTCGACAGCTGAAGGAAGCACTTTCTGGGCCAACTTTGTGCTGGGCCTCTTTGTGGTCTGGCTAGGATTGCTCCTCTTTACTGTACCTTTAATCAGAAAGATTGAAGAGCTCATGTAATTACATTACCTGATGATTTCAGCTCCAGCGTGAGCTTGGTTTGCCCTCTTAATCAACTGACAGCATAAGCTATTAATACGCGCCTCAATTAACACTTTTTATGAGAGTTCTCACGGAGATACAGTCCAAAAAGCTCCTCAAGGACCATGGCATAAAGACTACTAAACAGATTTTCGCTGCGTCTCCTCAGGAAGCCGCCTCTGCTGCGTCGAAACTTGGATTTCCTCTTGTAATGAAAATAGTTTCTCCTGATATAACACATAAGACGGAAGTTGATGGTGTTTGTGTTGATATAAAATCTATTCCTGAAGTTATAGAAAGCTACAAGTCTATAATATCCTCAGCAAGAAAGGCAAGACCAAAAGCAGTTATTGAAGGAGTTTCAGTACAGGAAATGGCGGACGGCGTTGAAATAATAATAGGGGTTTCAAGGGATTCTCAGTTCGGACCTGTAATTATGATTGGTACTGGTGGAATTTTTGTTGAAGTTCTTAAGGATGTATCTTTCAGAGTGGCTCCACTAAGTGAAAGTGATGCTCTTGAGATGATTTCAGAAATAAAGGGAAACATCCTTCTAAAAGGTGTCCGCGGAAAAAAACCCAGCGACATAAAGTCCCTTATTTCAATGCTCTTAAAAATGTCAAAGCTCGCAATGTCCGATGAAAGTATACTTGAGATAGATATGAATCCAGTCTTCGTAAATCCTTCTGGAGCAGTGGCGGCGGACGCCAGGGTGGTTCTTGACAAATGAAAACATCAACGGAAAAAATACAAATGCGAGCCCTCAGATTATTCGGAGTTCTCATAGCAAGTTTCATAATTTTCTTTGGTTTGCTCGCTTCTGTTCAAGGATACAATATAGAGAAGGTTACTCAAAAAGATGTTCTTCTCAATGCTTTAGAGCCCATGTTTTCAAACATGCTTGAAGAAGAGTGTGCTGATGCAGGAGAATTTAAAGATTCTTGCATTGAGCAAGCTAGCAGTTCCATTAATCTCTCAGAAAAGATAGATGATCTCTATACGGCCTCAGTAAAGATTCCCTTAATTGGTGCTATAAGTCTTTACTCTCTGAATTCCATAGCTTCTGCTTCACAGGGAAGCGGTCTTATGGTAGCCGCCGCCGGAATTCTTTTAATCCTTTTTATTCTGAAAGATAAACTAAAAATCCTAAAAATACTGGGAGGACTCTTCGTTTCACTCTCTGTCGCGACTTATGGTGGTGCCTTCCTTGTGGAGAAAGCAATCCTTCCAAGACTCCTGTCTGGACAGCTTTCGGCTGTTGTCTCTCTAGCTGATTTCTTCAGTTCTCAGCTACTCAATTTTCAGTTCTTTGTAGGAAAGCTCTTCTTAATCGCTGGGATTTCCCTCTATGCATCTTATTTCCTAATACGGAAATACCTTTTTTCGGAGGTAGGTAAATGAGTCCTATACTTTCTTCTGTTGAAAGTTC
>DVAE01000015.1 GCA_014189675.1 Candidatus Undinarchaeales archaeon SRR5007147.bin71
GAGACGTGGATGGGTATAGATGGCAGAAAAGCAGAAATTAGAAGAGCAATTACTTAGTCCTGATTATCTTGAAAGTGATGAGTGGAAGCTGATAAAGAAGGTAGAGGATTATTCTAAAGACAGGCTGAACACAGTTGCCCATGGATTTGATCATACCCAGAGAGTTTTTCAGAACTCATTGATAATAGGGCTTACAGAGCATGCTGATCTTCTGACTTTGCTTACAGCAGCGCTCCTTCATGATGTAGGACGGGATATTGAGATTGCAATTGGAGCAGATCACGCTGATGCTTCTGCCCATGAAGCAAAAGACTTTCTCAAATCAGTAAACTTCCCTGCCCCTAAAATAAAGCGGGTTTTTGAAGCAATACACGGGCACAGATCTTCGAGAGAGGGAGATCAAGGATTTCTTGAGTCCAGAATATTGAGTGATGCAGACAAAATAGATTCTCTTGGAGCAATAGGAATAGCCAGAGTATTTACTTTTGGAGGAAAAATAAACAGGGATGTTCAGGAAACAATTGAGTATTTCAAAAAAAGGCTGGATAAAGTTATGGAGCAGCTGCATACAGACAGGGGGAAACGTATGGCAGAGGAGAGATATAAATACTGTATTAATTATTTGAAGAGAATTGAGGAAGAACGAACGAATATAAAATGAAAAAGATTATTGCAGTTACTGGAATGCCGGGGGCGGGGAAAACTCTTGCCTGTGAATTCGCAAAAGAAAGAGGCTACACTGTTTTTTATGTAGGAGGACTTACAAAAGAGGAGCTTGAGAAGCGCGGTCTTGAAATAAATGAGGAGAATGAGCGGGAAGTTCGGGAGAGTTTGAGAAGAGAATTTGGGATGGATGTTTATGCGCAGAAGATTTCAGAAAAAATCGATAATTCTGAGGAGGAAGTTATACTTCTTGATGGAGTAAGGAGCTTTGAGGAGTATGAATTCCTGCGAAATAAGTATGGGAAGGATTTTTTGATGCTCAGTATAGTTGTCTCTCCTGCTTTGAGATATGAAAGGCTTATGAGCCGTGAGTTCAGGGGTCTGACTAAGGAGGAGTGTATAAGCAGGGATATGTCTGAAATACGAAATATTAACCATGGTAACACAATAGCGATGGGAGACCACTATATTGTGAATGATGGAATCGATAAAAGCGAGTTTAAGGAGAAGGTAAATACTGTCCTGGACAGTGCTGTGGAATCATAAGAAACTTTATAAGGAAATAAGTTATAGCAATAGGAGGGAGTAAGATGGCAAGAATTCCGTTTAAAGAAGTTCAAACAAAGACCGTTGTCTCAGAAGGCGGCAGGATGTTCGGAAAAGTCCTTGACATAACTGTAGATGTCGGAACTGGAGAATTAATCAATCTTATAGTTGAACCAACTAAGTATATATTGGCGCATTTTGAAGATCTGGTAAGAGATAAGAAGGGTAGGATTCTTTTGCCTTTCAGCGCAGTGACTGCAGTTGGAGACTTTGTTCTGGTAAATGAGAACGACGTTCTTTAAATTAAGCCTTTAGAGTTCTTTTTAGTATATCATTGAGGACTTCTTTTTGCTGGAGACCCGTGAGCTCTTCAATTATCTCGCCTTTTTTGAATATTTTTATGCTGGGAATGCCCATAACTCCATATGATTCTGCGATTGATTTATTTTGATCAACGTCTATTTTGTAAAACTCTACCTTATCTTTATATTCTTCAGCAAGCTCGTCAAGGATTGGTGAAAGAATCTTGCAGGGACCGCACCAAGTTGCGAAGAAATCGATTAAAACGGGTGTGGATTCTGGAGCTTTGAGGACTTTTTCTGTGAAATCTGCCTCTGAATCTATTGAGTTTATCATAATAGTCTCTTTTGGGGGAAATTTTTTATATGTTTTTCCTAAAAGGAGTGTATGAGCGAATTAAAGAAGAAACTATTTTTGGATCGCTGTTTTGTAGCAGTTGACATTGGAGAGGAAGTCAGAAAGAGGCTTTCTGAAGTCCAGAATAATTTTTCTGATCTTGGACTTAAAATGGTAAAGCCTGAGAATATGCACATAACTCTGCGCTTTCTTGGGGATGTTGATTCTGAAATTGCAAGGGAGGATATGCGATTTTTTGAGGGCTTTCCTGAATTTGAGATTTCTGTAGTAGGACTGGGGAGCTTTCCGAGGGTTTTGTGGGCCGGTGTTAAAGATGGAGCAAGTGAGTTAGAGGAACTCAGCCAAATAGCTAAGAAAATTTCAGTGGGAACTGTGGATAAGGAGTCACGGAACTTCTCTGCGCATATAACAATTGCAAAGGATATAGATGGGGCAATAAAAACAGCAGCTGAGGATATTGAAGGAATGAAAAATATGGATTTTGGTAGATTTTCTGTAAAAGAAATAAAACTGAAGAAAAGCTCTCTCTCGGCAGAAGGTCCCCTTTACTCTGATATTTATTCTGTCCGTACTATGTCTGCCAAGTCCTGAGTACAGTCATTGAGTTTGATTATATTATGAATTATTGGTGCTATATCTTTTGATTCTGAAATTTTGTCGTATTTTATATTCTTTCCGAGAGATATTGCCTCAAGGGCAAAGAGCTCTTTCTTTTTGAAAAAACCCCTGGATGCCATCTGATGCATTTCGTAAGAATTTTCCAGATAGTTAAGAACTTGTTTTTGTTTTGAGAGTTTTTTAAGAGTTAGAAGGGACTCTGCGATGGATTGAAGACTATCCCCCATCTGCTCTATGAATCTTGAAACAAGCCGATAATCTATGCAGTCGGAGGCGGAAATCTTTTCGTGATCCATCAAGCTCGGTGTTTCAAGAACTTTTCTTATCTGCCTGACAATAAGAAAATACAGACGATTTACTTCCTCATCCCTCTGGGCAACATCTTTTAAAAGGGTTTTTGAGCCAGTTTTTAGAGATTTAAGTATATCCTTATGCATTACGGAAACTATTGTGTACATTCTTCTGACCGATTTTGAAATGGATATTTCAGACGGGTTGAGAAGATTATGTATGACTATTGTATTGGAGGCTTCCTCCATTATCTCGTATCCTAGAAGAAAGCGAAGGGTGTTTTTTAATTCCTTTTTTCGTTTTTCAAGTGGTTCTTTTCCGTCAGAAACTTTTACAATATCATAGCCCAGTAAATATTTCTCCAAAAGATGGCGTTCGATGTTTGGACCGGAAACAATTTCTGTTTCGGAAAGCGTCTTTGGATTCTGCTTGCCTATCCTCACACCAAGGGAGCCGTCCCCATTCTCAGACAGTAAAAGGCTTGAGCCCTTACTAAGTTTATGGCGAACTATCCATTTCTTTGGAAGTGAGACAATGTAAGTAGAGCCTCCCGTTTTTTGTATTTTTCTTATTTCTGCCATCAGACAATATATTCAGGAAAACTATATTCCCTATATATTTTAAGGCTTTGCACAGGTATATAAACGCAAAATTCCAGTTCACTAGGGATGGTAGTTGAAATTGTAGAGATAGGTGGGAAGAGGATAAGTCTTATAGGAACTGCCCATGTTTCCCGGAAAAGTATTACTGAAGTTAAAAAAGTTATAGCTAAGGAGAAGCCTGATTCTGTAGCGATTGAGCTTTGCCAGGGCCGTTATGAACAGTTGATAAGCGGAGATGGCTGGCAAGATATGAAGATTAATGAAGTGTTGAAGAGTGGAAAGTCTCATATGTTGTTACTTCATCTGGTTTTGATGAATTTCCAGAGGAGAATTGGAGATGAGCTAGGAGTAAGGCCAGGGGAAGAGATGTTGGAAGCTGCCATTTCAGCTGAAAGGATTGGAAGTAATGTTGTTTTTGCAGACAGACCAATCGAAGTTACAATGCAGAGAATGTTATCGATGATGGGAGTTAAGGAAAAAATGAAGGTATTGTTCCATCTTTTAGTTGGAATGTTTGAGACGCAAGTAGATGAGGAGTTGATAGAGAAAATGAAGGAGAAGGATGTTCTCACTGAGGCAATAGAGACCTTGAGTGGTATTGCACCTTCAGCCAAGAAAGTTCTTATTGATGAAAGAGACTCCTACATGGCTGCGCGGATTCTTGAAGCGAAGGGAAACAATATTGTTGCTGTTGTTGGGGCCGGTCATGTTGAAGGGATAAAAAAACTTCTTGAGAGAGGAGTACTTGTGAAAATTTCATCAGGACCAAAAACCCAGAAAAAAAAGATTAGTAGACTCAGGATTGTTATGTATGCCATACCAGCTTTGTTTTTAGGGATAATTGGATATGGACTATATACCGGAGGAGCTGAGCTGACTCTGACTCTCTTGCTATGGTGGTTTTTGATAAATGGGACTCTTTCCGCACTTGGGACAGCGGCTGCTCTTGGACACCCAATTACAATTATCACAGCCTTCGTTGCGGCTCCATTTACATCTCTGAATCCTATGATTGCAGCTGGTTGGGTTGCCGGATATGTTGAAGCCTTGGTGAGAGTTCCAAGAGTTCGTGATTTGGATGGACTTGGGAAGCTTGATAATTGGAAATCCTTTTGGAAAAATAGAGTGACAAGAATACTTCTTGTTGTTGTGCTTGCGAATATAGGAAGTTCAATTGGGACTTTTGTGGCCCTTCCTTATTTGTTAACCCTAATTAGTTAGATTAAGATTTTAACTTGAGATTTTCTCGAAAACTTATGTTCGAGATATTATTGTTTGTTATCCTAGGTTGTTTTCTCGGGACCCTTACAGGGCTTGTTCCAGGAATTCATACGAACACTCTTGCAGCAATTATTGTAGGACTTGCACCAGTCTTGTCCAAATTCGACCCACTTTCAATTGCTGCTCTTTTGATGTCCATGGGAGTCGTTCACACTTTTCTTGATTTTATTCCGAGTATATTACTTGGAATTCCTGAAGGAGAAAGTGCTCTTTCTGTTCTACCTGGGCATTCACTCTTGATGGAAGGCCGTGGAATTGAGGCAATTAGACTGACTGCGTTTGGAAGTCTTTCTGCCCTCTTGATAACACTTATTTTGTTTCTTCCAGCCCTCTTGGTTATATCAGCAGTCTATCCTTTTATCCAGGGAAATATCCTATGGATTCTTTCAGCAGTTGTTGTGCTGAGCATTCTCTCTGAACGGAGGGTTTTTATGGCCACGGTTATCTTTCTCATTTCTGGTGTTTTTGGATATTTTACATTAAATGGAGTAGAGGGACTTATTTTTCCAGCACTTTCAGGAATGTTTGGAATTAGTACGATGTTGATTAGTTTGAAGAGTATGGCCTCTCCACCTGAGCAGGAGAATTGCAGAACAAAACTAAAAAGAGGAGTGATAGCCAGTTCCCTTCTTGGAGCGATAGCCGGGATTTTAGTTGGAATATTACCAGGTATTGGTGCTGCTCAGGCGACCTTTGTGGTTCAGAACGTGAGAAACACAGGAAGGGAAGATTTTTTGGTTTCTGTTTCAGGAGTGAATACTGCAAATATTATTTTCACGCTTGTGGTCATGCATACAGTGGGAAAAATGCGATCAGGTTTGGTTATTGCAATAAAGGATATTTTTCCGGAGATCGCATTAGGAGATATTTTTGTACTTCTAGGAGTTATTCTCTTTTCAGGAATTGTGGCATACTTCCTGCAGGTGAAAATAGGTGAATTTGCAGCGATGCACCTGGGGAAAATTAGTAGTAGTTCCTATAGAAAACTGACAGGAGGTGTGATATTACTTGTTATAATTCTAGTTTTTATGATGACTGGATTCCGTGGACTTATTATTTTGCTTCTTGGAACAATAATTGGTTTGTTTCCACCAAAGATCGGAGTAAGAAGGGCTCAGTGCATGGGCTTCTTTATGATACCGGTTTTGTTGTTTTATAGTAATCTATAAATATATAGTTAGAAGATAAGTTGTGAGTTGTGGGAAATGAGTAAAGAAGACATAATTAGAAGAATTAATAAGATTGAACATGAAGGTTCGGAGAAGATTTCATCAGCAGAGACTGGGAAAGAGTTAAAGCTTGCTGAAGCTGAGAAGTATTCTGCTGGACTTCTTGAAAAATTTCATGAAAATTCCGCCGTTTACGCGCAGGAGCGCATTGATGCAGAGAGGAAAAACCAGATGAAACGAGCAAAGAGGTCCCTTTCTGCCGCGGAAAAAAAAGCTGCCAAGCTTGAGGAATCTGCAAAGAAAAAGATGACTAAGGCGGTAGACTACATTTTTAAAGAATTTACGAGGGTTTAGCTTATGATAAAGACCCCGGAAAAGATGTGTAAGGTCTCGATTGCGGGGTCTAAGAAAGTTTTAGAAGATACCATACAAATAATGCACGAGAAAGGTACTGTGCATCTTGTGGACTATGCCATAACAAAGAGTGAAAAGGAAGGTGGTGTTTTTTCTATTGGAAACTCATTCGAACGGGCAGATGATCTTTCAATTGCTCTTGTAAAAGCTAGATCACTTATGAGAACTCTTGGAGTTGAAAGAGTCTCTTCGGCGACTTCCCTGCAAGAGAGTGAAAAAATAGTTGAAAAAAGAATTGACTGGTTGCATTCTGTTATATCTGGTCTTTTAGAGAGGAGGGAAGAAACTGGAGAAGAGTTAAGAAAAATTGAACGGGCGAGAGACGCTCTCCATTTCATTGAAATGCTTGGCGTAGATATTGATATTCTGAAAGAGACTGAAGAACTTTCTATGTATAAGGGTTTTGTAAATAGCAATCCTGAAAATGTTTTAAAGAGTGTAAGTAAAAAGTTAGAGCTTTTTTCTGAAAAGGTCGGGAAAGAGATTGCATTTGTTTTGTTTATTGAAAAGGAGAAAGGTAATGAGGCTCTTGCAAGGTTGAAGACCTTGGAGTTCAGAGATATTGAATTTCCAGGTAATTTTGAGAAATATGGAACACTCGCAAAGCTTGAAAAAACCGCTAAAAGTAGTGAACTGGAACTTATAGATTTGCAAAAAAAGATAGATAGGTTTAGGCGTGTTGAAGGAAAGTTCCTGCAAAATTCTGAATATAATTTGAAGAGATCAAGTGAAACGGCAGAAGCTCCGCTGAAGTTTGCAGTTAGTGATAATTCTTTTGTTGTAGAGGGATGGATACCGCAGAGGAAGTATTCTTCATTGGAAAAAACACTTGAGACAGAGCTTAAGGATAGAATTCATGTGGAATGTGAAGAGGCTTCGGATGAATTGGGGATGACTCCTCCGACTGAGCTACAGAATCCTGAACTGATTAATTCATTTGAGTTTTTTGTAGATTTATACTCAAAACCAATCTATAAAGAGATTGATCCGACAAACTTTATTTTCCTTACATTTCCTCTGTTCTTTGGGTTTATTTTGGGAGATGTTGGATATGGAGTGATTACACTTGCCTTGTTTTATGGTGCTAAGAAAATTCTGAAAGGCAAGGAAGCACATAGTCTGCTGAATGCTCTCATGTTAGCTTCATTTGCGACCATCATATTTGGATTTATATTTGGGGAGTTTTTCGGATATGAGCCTTACCATCCTTTGCTAGCTAGGGCTCATGAAGTTAATATGATGTTGACTATATCTGTTGTTGTTGGAATAATTCATATTAATCTTGGATATTTTCTTGGGATGTTAAATGATTACAGGCAGAAAGGTGTTGGATATATGATTAAACACACAGGAAGTTGGCTTGGTTTTGAGATTGCGATACTTTTAGTTATTTTAGAAATATTTGGGAAGCTAAGTTTTGTGTATTCTACTTACTTAGTTTATGGAGCTCTTGCGGCCTCAGTAATTCTACTTTACATTGGACATGGTATTATTGGTATTATTGAAATTCCTTCAATACTAAGTAATATTTTATCTTATACAAGATTGTTTGCTGTTGGATTGGCATCAGTAGCTTTGGCTATTATTGTTAACGACTTTGCAGGAGCCGCATTTAGCTCCGGTGGATTTGGATATGTGACGGGTGTTTTAACTTTGGTCGTCGGGCATACTATTAATATAGCGCTTGGAATTCTTGGCGGATTTTTGCAGTCTCTGAGATTGCACTATGTTGAGTTCTTCACAAAGTTCTATAAAGGAGGAGGAGAAGCTTATCTGCCCTTTGGAGATTAAAGGGGGAAAGAATAAATATGATAATGAAAGAGCTAAGATCACAGGAGGTGAAAATATGGCAGTAGATGTTGGTACGGGACTTTTGGCCGTTGGTGCTGGTCTTGCTGTTGGTCTATCTGCAGTTGGAGCGGGTATTGCAGAAAGATCTATTGGTGCTGCAGCTGTTGGAGCAATAGTAGAAGACAGGAAGAATTTTGGTGTAGCATTGTTATTTACGGTTATACCTGAAACACTTGTTATTTTTGGGCTTGTTATTGCAATAATGGCATTGCAAATGGCAACTGCTTAAGACATGGGGCTTGAGGAGGTAGAGAAAGAGATTCATAAGAGAATTGAGTCTAAATCTAAAGCCATAGAGAATTTAGGAGAGAAGGAAGCCAACTCTATAATAGCTGAAGCTCGGGATAAAATAAAGAGTCTGACAAGTGAGAGAAATAAAAATATTGAGAATGTAATTAAAGGACTTGATAAAAAGGGATCGGCATTTGAAAATTTACAGGCGAGAAAAATTGATCTAGATATGAGGAAAGATATAATGGAGACTGCTTATTCTAGGGCTTTTGTGAAAGCATCCAAAATTCCAGCTACAAAGAGGAAAATTTTCTTGAAGGAGCTTCTTAAGAAGGGCAAGAAGGAAATTGAGGCTGTTGGAGTTTGTACTAATGAAAATGATAAGGGAATTGTGAAAACACTTGACCCAAAATTGAAGAATTTGGGAATCATAGAAACTGCAGGTGGTATAATTCTTGTGACTAAGGATGGGAAAGTCCAAGTTGACTATACATTTGAGACGATTTTCGAGGAAACCAGAAAAACTTCCTTGAAGGGGGTGTCTGATATATTATTTGGAAAATGAAGATAACTAAAAAATTTGTACCAGTACGGGGTGAAATAAGTGGAGAATATTATTATGCAGGAACGAGAGCAAGAGCTGGAATTGCGAAGAGAATTAGCGACCTTGATTATGATCGTTTCCTTAAAATGGACATAAATGAGATTGTAAAGTTTCTGGAAGAGAGGAATTATAAGGAAGCAATTGACACTCTTGGAATGAAGTACAGTAAAGTCGAGCTCATTGAGAGGGCCCTCTACCAAAACTTTGCACAAGTTATAGACGGTATTTTAAAGTATGTTCCTGAGCAGTCCCCTCTCATAACATATGTTACAAAATATGATATATACAATATAAAATCTATTTTAAGGGGGAAAAGCTCGGGCAGAAGCAATGAAGAGTTGGAACGAGTTATGATACCCGCAGGGAATCTGCGCCATGAATTTTATTTGAATTTAATTGAAACCAGCTCATCTGTTGCAGATGTTCTGAAGGGACTGAAAGGAACCCAATACTACAAAGTTTTGGCTGGACTAGATCAGAATGATATAGAAGAATTGGAGGACGCTCTTGATAAAAGCTACTATGAAAAAATACTTGCATCAGGACGTGGAGACTCTGACTTTATGGATTTTGTTAGGGAAGAAATAGACATCAAAAATGCCGTAACTATTCTAAGATTGGGAAATTCAAAAACAAAAGTGGAAAGTAAATATTTTATTGCCGGGGGGAAAATTACTGTGAGATCCCTTAAAGCACTTGCAGATAAAGATTTGACAGGTATTTATGATTTTTTCAAGAAACGAAAGTTTTGGAAGTATGTAGAAAGTGGGATTAAGGATATTGGAAAAATGGAAACGGGATTAAGGAAGTATCTTATGATGCGGAGCACAGTTTTATTGAGAGATTATAATCCGAATTTGAAAACTGTTCTTGGCTATATTATAGTTAAGGAGAGGGAAATGGCAAATGTTAGAATGCTTGTAAGAAGCAAGCAGATGAAAAACGCTGAAATGGAGGTGCTTGTGAGGTCCGGAATGTACCTTGAGAATTAATATGGAAATTGCAATAATTGGTGAAAGGGATTTTACAATTGGATTCCAGTTGTGCGGAATAAAGAACATCACAAATATTGAGGAGTCTGATTACTCTGAATTTAGTAGTGTTTTTATGAAGACAGTAGAAGATACTGAGGTTGGAATTGTAGTAGTTAATGAGGGATATTATCAAAAAGTACCTGTGCAAATAAGGAAGAAGTTGGAGAAATTAGTTTCTCCTGTAGTTGTTACTCTGTCTGATGCAGAAAGCGCTGGAGGCGCGGATTTGAGAAATTTGATAAAAAGAAGTTTAGGAGTTGACTTATGGAAAGAATGATAAAGATGTTTGTTAACAAGAAGGCAGGTATTGAATAAGATGGTAAAGGGAGAAATTTATAGAGTATCAGGACCGGTTGTTGTTGCTAGAGGACTTGATGCAAAAATGTATGATATTGTTAATGTTGGAGAGGAAGGTCTTCTTGGGGAAGTAATTAAGATAGATAGGGAAGATGTTGTTATACAGGTTTATGAAGACACGTCCGGAGTAAAGCCAGGAGAGCCGGTTAAGAACACAGGAAGACCGCTGGCAGTTCATCTAGGTCCTGGTCTTTTGACAAGTATTTATGATGGAATTCAGAGGCCCCTTGAAGGTCTTAAAAAGGAGATGGGAGATTTCATCAAGCGAGGAGTCTTTATTGATGGTCTCGATACACGAAAAAAGTGGGAATTTAAGGCGTCTGTAAAGAAAGGAGATAAAGTAAGTGAGGGAGAAATTATAGGGACCGTTCAGGAAACTCCTGTTATAACACATAAAGTAATGGTTCCTCCTGGAATGTCTGGAAAAGTAAAGAAAATTAGCAAGGGAAAATTCACTGTAAAGGAGACTGTAGCCGAACTTGAGGGTGGAGATAAAATAACTATGGCTCAGTACTGGCCTGTCAGAAAACCAAGACCATATAAGGATAAATTAAGTCCAGATATCCCTTTGATAACTGGTCAGAGAATACTTGATACCTTTTTCCCAATAGCAAAAGGGGGGACTGCTGCAATTCCGGGAGGTTTTGGAACAGGGAAAACCGTTACTCAGCATCAGCTTGCAAAGTGGGCAGATACTGATATAATTATTTTCATAGGATGTGGAGAACGAGGAAATGAAATGACTGAAGTTCTGGAAGAATTTCCGAAGCTGACTGATCCGAAGACTGGAAAACCGATGATGGACAGAACTGTGCTTATAGCAAATACATCTAATATGCCTGTAGCCGCACGAGAGGCGTCGATTTATACAGGAATTACAATTGCTGAGTACTATAGGGATATGGGATATGATGTTGCTCTGATGGCGGACTCAACTTCAAGATGGGCAGAGGCTATGAGGGAAATTTCTTCAAGGCTAGAGGAAATGCCAGGGGAAGAAGGTTATCCTGCTTATCTTGCAGCAAAGCTTTCCCAGTTTTATGAGAGAGCAGGAAGAGTTGAGTGTAATGGAAGGAAGGATTTTGGTTCAATTACAGTTGTTGGTGCGGTTTCTCCACCAGGAGGAGATTTCTCTGAGCCTGTTACTCAGAACACCTTGAGAGTTGCGAAGGTATTTTGGGCTCTTGATAGCAAGCTTGCTAATAAGAGGCATTTCCCTTCAATAAACTGGCTTACTTCTTATTCCCTTTATATGAAGGGACTTGAGGACTGGTTTTCTGAAAATATAGGGAAGGAGTTTGTTGATAATCAGAAAGAGGGTATGGCGCTTCTTCAGAAAGAAGCTCAGCTGCAGGAAATTGTACAAATTGTTGGATCAGATGCTATACCTGAAAAGGACCAGATGATTCTTGAAACTGCAAGACTGATAAGAGAAAGTTATCTTCAACAGAATGCTTTCCATGAGATAGATACTTACTGCAGTCTTGAGAGGCAGATGATGATGATGAAATTCAACCTTGCGTTTGGGAGACAGGGGCAGAAAGCTGTAGAAGCTGGTGTTTTACTTGAGAAGATTGGTGGAATGGAGAGCAAAACTGAGTTCCTCCAGTTAAAATTTGCAAGTGAAAAGGAATTTAAAGCGAAATATGATTCTGTGACTGATAAAATGAAGAAGGAGTTTGAGAAATTGATTAAGAATGCAGGCTCACTAAATCAGGAGGATGTAAAATGAAAGAATATAAAACAATAAATCAGGTTGCAGGACCTTTAATATTTCTCGAGAAAACTCATGAAGTTGGATATGGAGAGTTAGTTGATATTAAACTTTCGAATGGGGAGAGGAAGCGGGGTCAGGTTCTTGATACAGCGAAGGATGTTGTCGTTGTTCAGGTTTTCGGAGAGACTGTAGGGATAGATAAAAAAGCTTCTGTTAAGTTTACTGGAGAGACTATAAAACTTGGAGTCTCAGAAGACATGCTTGGACGGGTCTTTTCAGGATTTGGAGTTCCTATTGATGGAGGACCTGAAATTATACCGGAAGAACGTCTTGATATAAATGGAGCTGCAATAAATCCTTATTCAAGAAGTCCTCCTTCTGAGTTTATTCAGACAGGAATATCAACAATTGATGGAATGAATACACTTGTAAGAGGACAGAAGCTTCCTATTTTCTCTGGTTCAGGACTTCCTCATAACGATATTGCACTTCAGATAGCAAGGCAGGCGAAGGTTCCGGGTCAGGAAGGAGAATTTGCTGTTGTCTTTGCTGCAATGGGAATAACGAATGAGGAAGCAAAATACTTTATCAAGGATTTTGAGGAGACAGGGGCACTTGAGCATGCTGTTGTCTTCCTTAATCTTGCGAATGATCCTGCAGTTGAGAGAATTATTACTCCGAGACTTGCATTGACTACTGCTGAGTACCTTGCCTTTGAGAAGGGAATGCACGTTCTTGTAATACTTACTGATATGACAAACTACTGTGAAGCCCTTAGGGAGATTGGAGCTGCAAGAGAAGAAATTCCTGGAAGACGGGGTTATCCAGGGTACATGTATACTGATTTGGCGAATTTGTATGAAAGGGCTGGGATTATTCATGGAAAGAAAGGATCAATCACACAAGTTCCTATATTGACGATGCCAGGAGACGATATAACTCACCCAATACCTGACCTTACAGGCTATATTACTGAAGGGCAGATTGTTCTTGGAAGAGAATTGCACCGTTCAGGAATATATCCTTCTATTGACGTTCTACCTTGTTTATCGAGGTTGATGAATTCAGGAATTGGGAAGGGGAAAACACGAGATGACCATAAAGATGTTTCTAACCAATTGTATGCAGGATATGCTGAGGGAAGAGAGTTGAGGGGTCTTGTATCTATTGTAGGAGAGGAAGCTCTTTCAGATAGGGATAGAAGGTTCCTTCGTTTTGCGGATGCATTTGAAAATCTGCTAGTTAGACAAGATAGAGATGAAGACCGCTCTATTGAGGACACTTTGAATCTAGGCTGGAAGATGTTCGCTGATATTCTTGATGAGAAGGATCTTACAAGAATAGATCCTGAGGAAATACGGAAGCGTCTGAAAAAATAAAATGGCTGAGGATATAAAACCAACTAGGTCTGAGTTAATAAAGCTTAAGCGAAAAATAAAACTAGCTAAAAATGGATATGAACTACTGAAGAAGAAGAAAGACGGGCTTATACAGGAATTCTTTTCAATTTTAGATGAAGTAAGAAAGAATAGGGACGTTCTTGGTGGAATTCATCGAAAATCTATAACTAGTCTTGAATTGAGCCGGGCCATGGATGGAACTCTGGCGGTCGAATCCACGGCATTCTCCGTTACAAAGAATCCTGAGATAAAAGTACAGACAAAAAATATAATGGGTGTTTCTGTTCCTGAGATTGAAATTATTCAAGGAGAAGTACTTGATGAACGGAATTATGGAATTATAGGAAGTTCTAGCTATGTAGACACTGTTGTTGATGATTACCAGGAACTTCTTGAAAAAATTGTTCTTAGCGCTGAAATGGAAACCGCAATGAAAAGACTTCTTCTTGAGATAGAGAAGACTAGACGGCGTGTCAGCGCATTGGAATATATTGTTATACCTAGGATGGAGGGGCAGGCGGAATTTATAAGAGCCCGGCTTGAAGAGCTAGAGAGAGAAAATTTATTCAAGCTTAAGCTGATAAAGAAGAAGTAAATTTATTCAAGGATTTTTGTTCTTTGACTCCGAAAAGTGACAATATATTTTTATCCAAGGCATTGATTTCCTGTTCAAGGTATGTTGATAGATTGTATTTTTTTATTAGATCTTTGGAGATACCGAGATATTTCTCTATGCTTCCTCGGTGAACAGTTAAGGTAAGATTTCCATCACAATTTCTGCAAGTTCCACTTAACGGAGGGCGACGGTATTTTGTGTTGCATTTTGTACATCTGACTTTTTGTTTTGAGAACTTTCTTAGATTTCCTTTTATGTCAGGAAGGAAATGGCTTTGGATTATTTTCTCAGCAACTGTATTTTCATTTACAGCAGATATTCTCTCAGCAAGATCCATTTGTTTTTCAAGTTTTTCTATCATCTGACCGGTAGAATATATATTAAAATGAACTCCACGACCAATATCTGATGTGTCGTGGGTAAAGCCCCATCCGGTGAAGGGGTTTTCATCATTTACAACATCACGAACTCTCTTCATATTTACACTTGATGGGTCTGTAGTCCAGTTTGTAGATTCATAGAATTTGAGAGAGTATTCTTCAACGATATCCAAATCGTAGACTTCGTCATCAATTTCCAATGGATTTAGTTCACTAGTTACGACAAGAGGAGCATCCATTCTTCCCCCTCGCCTGTCTGGAAGGAGTTCCCTGGAAAAATTCAGAAATGCATCCAGAAGAAGCATCACTGCGTCTTCATCACCATCACAATCTCGTCTTTTTGCATCGTGAAAACATGGATGGGCGTATCCGACGCGTGCACTGGTGAAACCAATTACTCTACCTATAATTCCTGTTGATGTGTGAGGAGCTAGAGCTATTACATGACAGCCGACCATATCTTTGCCTGTTTTTGCATTGTAGTAAGGAGGGAGACCATAATATTTCACAAGGAGATCATCAACAAATTTAGAAATTCTGAGAAGATACTCTCCAGCAGGGTTGTCTTCATGGTTTGATAGAACTATATCCTGGGGTTTCAATTCAATTTCCTGGGATGTATTCTTTATCTCTTTTCCAAAACGGTCCTGAGTATAGCCCAGCTCCTTGAGTTTTTTGAGAGAAAGTCCAATTTCATATGGAGTAAAGTGAGTCAAGGGTGCATTTGTACTGTCAAACCTTATTGTACCATCTTTGAAGGGATATACATCATGGAGGGCTCTGAGCATTCCTTTTTCAAGTGGCTCAGGAATTTTGTTACGGCTACCCATTCCAAGAATCCCTTTTACTGGGGGAAGCTCCGGGTTTCCTATTTTATTAGCTGCCTTCTCAAAGATTGATTTTATATTGACCATCTTTCTTTCATGAGCAGTTGGAGGAATTTTACAAACAGGACATTTTTCTTTTTGTGTAGCTCTTTTACAGCGTGGGCAGGTTGCAATTAGCTCCGTTGATGAGTCGCAGACGGAGCATTTTGGATACATTTCAGAGCGGTTACAAGATCTGCAGTAGAATTTTGCAACATCCATAAGAACGCTTGGTGTTTTTTCGATTGTTTTTCTGAGGTCACGTATTCTTCCTTTTCTACCTCCTGTTGGAAATAAAGCATGGACTGCTGGAACCATTTTACGGGGTTTTGCTTTTTCAGGTCTCCCCATCCTTGCGCCAATTGTTGTTGGAATACGATCCATGATTTCGGTTTTGCATAGGTCATTTATGATTTTGAGAGAGCTTTTATGAGGAGAATTTTTGATATTCTCTGTGGTCTCTTTTCCAGGATTTATTTGATAACGAAGCGCTTCCGAGTGCTCGTTTATTACTATATTTTCACCAGAAATTTTGTGGAATACACAAAGCTCTTCAAGTAATATCTTTAGTTCTCGTGTGTTTTTTAGGATAATATCCCCTGATTTAGGGGATTGCTCAAGAGCTGTTGAAAGATGACCTAATCCTTTTTTTGAAATATTTTTCCATAAGAAGATGTATTTAGGGTGGAGTGGGATTTTGTATTTTTCAGATAATGAGCATGCTTCTTTGAATGAAGGAGTAGAGTACGGGCGTTTTACTGCTCGTGATTCTTCTTCTGGATTTTTTTCAAGTATTTGTTTAGCCCACCACTCTTCACAATAAGAAGCAGGAGGGAGTGGGTGGTTATTTTCTATAAAATCCCCAACAGATATTAGAAGATCTCCTAATTGGATTATTTTTGTTGTTTTATCTCTGAGTTCAATTGCTTCCTCTGTTGTATTTATTTGCAGGACTTCTCCTGAATCTAAAAGAACCGTCGGGCCGTTTATAGTATCACAGGGTGTAACTATTGCAGCCTTCCCTGGGAATTCCAATCTTATTTGAGTTCCAACTGCTATGAACTCATTGAGAATATACATTAAGGCTGGATTTACTGCAACTGCTGCATAACCTGTTGCACGGGTTCTTCCATATCTTAAGGTAAAGCCACCTTTTGAAGAAGGGAATGAGAAAACGGGACGACCTGCTGGTACTTCATTTAGGTATTTAGCGTGTTGAGGAGCGTCTTTTGGCTCCTCTAAAAGTTGTTTTGCCCAATCTTCTCCCTTATCTACAGCTTTATCAATTATTTTTCCGAGGCTTGCTGCATCTTCCTCAGTAATATCAGATATCCACTCGTGTTCTGGGATTTCAACTTCGATTTTTTTACTTGCTGCCTTTTTTTGAGCGAGAAGACCGTCAATCCAACTCCAATCGAGGCCGAATTTTTTTTCAAGGGGCTTCAGGCGCTTGTGGAGTTTTGGAGCTTTTTGGGCTATTCCCTCCGCTAGGACTAGGCACATACCCCCTCTCAACCTGTTTGTTTCCACTCTAGGAAGATCACGATAATTTGAGACTTCTAGTTTTTCTGTTGGCTCACCATTGAGGCATATTGGAACATTTCTGATTATTGTCTCTATTTCACTTTCAGTGGGTTTGTATTGTAGGTGGACTCTGCGGTGGTACCAGTTAATTTCTTCAATATAGCGGCGAACTTCATCCTGGGTTGGTTTGAATTTACTAAGTCCTAGACATTTTCTTGTAAAGTCGGACATTACAACAGAAAGTGCTTCAGCGGTTCCCCCAGCTGCCCTTATTGGGCCGGCATAATAGACCGACAGATATTCTGTGTTGTCTGGATTTCTTCGTATGGTAACTTTTGCTATCCCTTCTAAAGGAGCTGCAACTGAACCCTGAGTCAGATAAGCAAGAGATGCACGGATTGCATTGTCGGCAGCTATTTCACGGTCAGGTTCTAATTTTACCAATTCTTCTATAAGTTTGAAAGCTACTTCCTCTTCTACTTCTGTGTTTTTTCTTATTTTCCTGATAAGGTCGGAAAGCCCATCAATTTGAAGAAGCCCCTCTACCTTTTCTTCTACATCTGTGGCTATGTATATCTCTGGTTCTTTTGAAAAATCCAATGCTGCATTCCTTGCTTTGGAAGCTATGTCAAACTCCTTCTGTGTTTGTTGCCTTATGGATTCTTTATATTCGAGTTGATTCATTTTTGTAAAAGTTTATTAGCTGCATTTCTCGGCTCTTCATATTTATTACAGGAAGATTTCCAGGGGTCGGTTCATGACCACATAGCTCTTGAAAATCTGTTTTACCTTGCCAGGTACCGGAATTTAGCATTGTAACACCACGATAATTCATTGCTCCGTTTGAGTGAACATGACCTGTATGAAAAATATCTATGTCACTAGGAATTACCATACTATCTTGGCCGCTTGTTACTAGATCAGAACTGTAAATTGGGGATAAGTGCCTTTTTTTTAGTAGAGCAAGCATAACAATTTCTGGATGTTTATATCCTTCTTTGAAAGTTTTATCAGATGCAATTATTGTGTCTATACTCGTTCCATGGTAGAGGAGTGTATTGAGGCCCCCTCCATCCGATGTGTGGATATTTACAAGTGAGGGGTTGCTAACCATAGTTATGTTGTTCAATTCATTAAGCTCAGGGGCAATATCTTTAGTCAATGGGGTTTGTGGTTGGGCGAGGTGTGTATAATCATGGTTTCCCGGACAAATAATTATCTCAATGTTTTCGGGAATTTTTGACAGGAGTTTGGCCGCTTCTGTATATTGTTTTGTGATATCTGTTTCATACAGGCCGTCTTTTTGGTTTGGATAAACACCAATACCATCAACGAGATCTCCAGCTATGAAAATGTAATTTATATTGTCCGTTATTTCTCTCTGCATATCACTTTCAACATCTGAATTAAACCACTCAAGAAGGTTTTTGAACTCTTTTCTGAGGAATTTTTTACTTCCAATATGTATATCTGAAAGAAATGCTACATAGCTGGAATCTGAGAGTTTTTTCATGTGCCTCCCTGTTGGGAGATCTGGTTGGATTATGTTATTGGTAAAGAAAATATCATCACCCATACTTCCTTCAAGGGCAATGACTTCATCGAGAACAATAGATTCTGCTTGTTTATTTGCTTCAGGGCTTGTTGTTATTGTTTTTAGAACTCCTGTGGGATCTTCTAATTCCAATATGACGCTGTTTTTAGTTACTCTTTTATCAGAAACTATTCCAATTAAGCTACATTTTTCCCCCTTTGCCTTTTCAGCATGCGCAAGTGACATAGTATTATTGGTGCGGGGAGAAAGAACTTTTTTGAAATGATTATATCTTGCTCTGAAGAAATCTGAGATTGTTTGTAAATCATCTACATAAGGGGTTTTTGTAAAATTTTGAATTATACTTACTTCTGTTTTGAATGGAGAGCCTATTTTTCTTTCTGAAATTGATTGTGTTTTGGTGAAGTGTGTTGTTGTTAAAAGAAATTCGTTTGCTTCCAGTTTTCGTATTGAATTTTCAAGCGCTTTTTTTGGATTTTTTTGTTCAGAAATTAACCTGATGGCATCTGTTGTTATCTGTAGGTCTTTTTCTATAACCAATCTTAGTAGGTCTTTCTGTAGTTGTATATTCATAGTAGATCTCAGAGAAGCTCGCCACGGAGTATTTCGGATGTTTTTTCTAGGGCGACAGGAGTCATATCCAGTTTTATTTTTCTTGTTCTTCCATATCGTCCTTTGGAGACGACAAGGGAATTTATGACTCCCAACATGTCCAGTTCCGATATTAAGTCGGAGACACGTCTCTGAGTTAGTGGCACAAGGCCTATTTGCTTGCAGAGGTTATGGTAGACTTCAAATACCTCCCCTGTAGCAACTTCGTTTTTGTTTAATTCTTTTAAGTATATTATGCTGTAGAGCACTATTTGTGACTGACGTGGTTGTGTTTTTACAATTTCAACAACACGATCAATATCTATTTTACGCATTGCTTCGTCAACATGCTTCTCATTTACTTTTATGTCGACATTTCTTTCTGCAATTTCACACGCAACCCTGAGAAGGTCCAGTGCCCGTCTGACATCCCCATGTTCTTGGGCAGCCAGAGCTGAGCATTTTGCTATAGTTCCTTCACCAACAGAAGTAGGAGAAAGTGCGATTTTGGCTCTGTCTAGTAAAATATCCTGTATTTGAATTGCATTATAAGGAGGGAATACCAATTCCTCTTCAGAAAGGCTTGATTTTATTCTTGGATCAAGATTGTTTGTGAAATTTAAATCATTGGAAATTCCGATAATACTTATTTTTGCGTTTGTGAGTTCGGTGTTTATCCTTGTTAAGTTATAAAGAACGTCTGTTTCGACCAGAGTATCTATTTCATCGAGAACTAAAGTAAATACTCCACCTACTTTGTTAATTTCTCGAAGGAAAATTTTATATATTTCATCTGTTGGAAGTCCTGTTGCAGGAACTTCAACATCAATGAAACTTAAGAAGCGTGCAAGAAGCCGATAAGGAGTGTTTATTTTCTCCATTTTACAATTCATATAAAGGGTTTTTAGTTGGGTTTTTTGTTTTGTGGCCTTTGATTCTAATTCTTGGCAGACAAATTTTGAAACAAGTGTTTTACCCGTACCTGTTTTACCATATATGAAAACATTAGAAGGTCTGTCGCCACGGAGACCTGGTGCAAGGATAGATGCGAGTTGGTTTATTTGTTCGTTTCTGTGTGGAACTGTGTCTGGTGTGTAGGCATCTTGTAAAGCTTGTTTTGAGAGGAAAAAGGATTGTTTGCTAAGAAAGGAATCAAATAAATCTTCAAGTGTTTTTTGTTTCATACCAACCCACAATATTTTGCATAAGAAGTGGGGGTATAAATACGTTTCTGTGTTTTTAGAACCCACCCACCCCTTTATTTCCTGTGGAACGGTGCTTTTAGGGGGCTGTGTTTTTTGTTTTGGGTTTATTTAAGTCTTGTTTATCTGTTTTGTAGTGTTTTTGTGTTGTTGTTCCTTTATTAAAAAGTAATTTACGCGTCTTTTTTGTTTTATTTTTTAAGTTGGGGTTTGGTTTGGTCTTGGTTTTTATTTTGGGGGCTTTTTCCATTATTCCATGTGAAATGGGGGGGTATTTTGGTTTTTTCCAGTGGAAGTTGAGGTTTTGGTGTTGGTTTTATATATATAATAATTAACCATATAGATAATAAATAAATAAATAAATAAAACCAAAAGACTACGGACAAGGAATAAAAAAACAACAAAAACACACACAAAAAAAGAAAAACACAGAAAAGAAAGCAAAGTTCTATATGAAATAAAGGGGTCTGGGACCTAAAAAACCAAACAACTAACCATAGGCCTTATGTGGCCGCGAAACATCAGAATCATCTACTTCATTTTTTCTTTCATCTTTGCCACCACTGACCCCTTTATTTGTATCACTTTCCTCAACAACTACCTTGACTCCTTCTTCGGGCTTTTCTTTATATTTTAAACCAAGCACTCTCATAGCACTAAAAACCGCGTCCGGTATCTCAACAACAACACCTGGATCTAAGGAATAATATTTCCTTGTAGTTGTACTTCCCCAAGTATAATTTCCTTGTATTTTTTCTATTCCATATTCTTTAAATTCACCTTGCTGCACCCCCTTTTTTAAATGGTAGTAAATTTGCCGTGCTTCAAGCGGCTCAAAAGCCAGGAGATATATCTTATGTATTTCATAACCATAAGCGCAACCAAGCGCTCCAAGTATCTGCTTTATTTTCTCTCGTATTGGGCTCCCAACAGGTCGGCCGCGACCATCTTTTTTCTTTTCTGCAACCATTATTGTCTATATAGATAATAATTAATAAAGTTTATATATTTTCCTAAACCCCACTCCAAACATATTAATAAGCCAACCATCATTAATCTAGCCTGAATTTGAAACCATAACACAGTTAGATATCAAACCATAAAACAAGTTAAACTTTTTGTGGATCAGATTAAATAAAAATGAAAGAAAATACAAAAAAAAGTGAAAAGAGAAATCACCATAAAACAAGACCAGACGCAACAAACACAACAACTAATCTTAGTTCTGTTGAATCCTTCAAAAATTTAGGGATAACAGAATCTCTATTAATATCAATAGCAGAGCAGGGCTTTGTCGAGCCAACAGAAATACAAACAAAATCAATTCCATCAGTACTATCTGGTATGGATTTAATGGCAAGGGCTGCCACAGGTTCCGGAAAGACACTAGCTTTTGGTTCAGGAATAATACAAAACACTGAACGAAAAAAAGGTTTACAGGCACTAGTACTCACCCCAACAAGAGAATTAGCAATACAGGCTGCAAAAGCACTCAAAGAGTTCTCAAAACACAAATCTCTAGGAGTTTCAGCAATATATGGTGGGGTTTCTATAAGAGCCCAAATACAAGCCCTACGCCGAGTCGAAATTGCAATCGGAACACCTGGAAGACTTCTCGATCACATGGAAAGAGGCACAATCCAATTAGATAATATTAAAACACTGGTCTTAGATGAGGCAGACAGAATGTTGGACATGGGATTCATAGATGATGTCCAGAAAATAATTAGGGCCTGCCCAAAAGACAGGCAGACATTATTATTCTCTGCTACACTTTCCTCTGGAGTAAAAAAACTCGCAAGAAACTATATGAGAGATCCACAGGAAGTATTTGCGGAATCTTATGTTGATCCCACAAAATTAGAGCAGTGCTACTATGATGTGGATGACCGGTTCAAATTCTCACTTCTTTTACACCTTCTCAAAAATGAAGAGTCAAAACTTGTCATGGTATTTTGCAACACCAGAAGATTTGTTGATTTTGTATCCAAACACCTAAATAAAAATGGTGTAAATGCCACGGCAATCCACGGTGGATTCAGGCAGGCAAAAAGAACAAAAACAATGGACAGATTTCATTCACAAAATGTCCAGGTCTTAGTTTGCACCGACGTAGCCGCAAGAGGCTTAGACATACCCATGGTTTCACACGTCTACAATTTTGACATCCCTAAGGAAAGCGATCAATACATACATAGAATTGGAAGAACTGCAAGAGCCGGCAAAGAAGGAAAGGTAATAAACATACTCGGAAGCCGCGACTACGAAAATTTTAGAAAAGTAAAACAAGAATCTATAGGGGATATACCTCGGGCAGAGGTTCCACAATTTGAACAGATAATTGTTCAAATACCTAGGGGTCGACCACAAAAACCCAGATATGGAGCAGGTAATAGAAGAGGCCCACAAAGAGGAGGTCCCCAAAGAGGCGGCCCACAGAGAAGAGGCCCACAGAGAAGCGGACCGCAGAGAAGAAGAACAGGCTCTCAGAGCCATTCAAGCAAATATCCACGTAGGCGTTCAAACAAACGTCCCACCCGTAGAACATCATATTCTTCCAAACAATAATACTTCCCAAAACCTTTAATATCAAAAAGACCACTTTCAAACTATGCCAGCACCAAACGCACGCGAACTTGAAACACAACTAAGGACAATAAAAAAAAACACATTAAATGCACTGAATCCAGAAACAGGTATAATGGATAATAAAACCATTTTTGAACAAGGAGAATCTCTCAAAACATGGCTTGGTGAATTTGAAACCCTCTACTTAAATGAGGCCTCTTCAAAACCAAGCAAGACAGCCAAACTAAAAACAGAAGGGGAAAAAATTCTTGAATTCGGATGGCACTGCTATGAAATCTTAGTTGAAGCGGATCTACAATCAGGCGCCTCATCCAGCCCCTCTCGACGCTGGGAACCAATAGAGTACGGAACTGTTCTTGGAAACCTCAAAGAACAAATTGTTTCTAATCTCACAAAATTGGAAAACGACTACACAATCTTCATTAAAACAAGTTTATTGTAGAGAATATTTAGATTCTATAACACTTCGTATTTCCTTTGCCTTTTTCTTCCCTATTTTCTCAACCCTCATCAAATCTTCCTCACTCGCCTGAAATACTCCACTAACTCCGCCAAATTCCTGAAGAAGCCTCTTAGCAAGAGAAGGTCCGACATTTGGAAGACTTTCTACAATATACTGCTGAGTTTCTGAAAGAAGTCTCGGCTTTGCCCCACTTCTTAGTCTTACTTCTCGCTTTTCATCAATCTGTTCTCTCTTCGCAATCTGGTAAATATAAGCCGCAGTATCAAAAACATCTTCGGTTGTCACTATCGGTAGCTGGAAATCAATAGCTATTGATGAAATCATCCCACGTATTGCGTTTGGATGTAAGTTCCTTTTATTATAAAGTCCACTCCCCTCAACTATCAAAACAGGTCTCTCAAAAACCGAGCACAGAGAAGCCACCTGATCCATTAACCTACCATCTATAATCGACTGAAGAAAATCATCAACATTTTTTCTTTCAACACCAACTCTATCAGAAAGCTGGAAATCCGCAACATCCAAATGCTTCAACTGAATTTCACACCCAAGTTTTGACAATCCCTTCATTATTCCTGATCCAGATTCCCGTGAATCAGCTATAACAATCACTTTATCATTTGTATTAGTGGAAAACTTCTCAAGAGTCTTCTGGGCTGCTGGTTTCAACTCAACACCACCAAGCGCCCTCTCCATCCCATCTTCCTTTCTTTTAGAACTCCAATAATATGCTTCATCTCTAGTTCCTTTCGACATCAATATGTAAACATTACCTGGAGACGTCCTTGCAGTTCTTCCACTCCTCTGTATACTTCGTATTGCGCTTGGAACTGGTTCATAAAAAACAACACTCTCAACAACAGGAATATCTAATCCTTCCTCTCCAACAGAAGTTGCTACAAGTACCTTAAATTTCCCAGCCTTAAATTTATCAATCTGCTCTATCTGAACTTTTTGACTTTGCCCCTTCGTCCTTCTACCTGCCTGTCCTATGAGCTTCCCTGTGGAAATTCCCTTCCCCTCTAAAAATTTCACAATATTATCAACACTTGCTCTATAATTGGCAAAAACAAGTGTCTGTCCACTACCTGTGGAAATAATCTCATATAATTTCTCCATCTTCGGATGCTCAAAACCAAGCTTTGTAAGACTCTCAGTTTCAGCAAAACACATCTTCATTCTTGGATCAATTCTCAGTCTCATAGCAGCCTTCGTCGGGTCATTCTTAAGTTTCATAAAATATTCCTGTAAAGGGGCAATCCCTTGTGTTTCCAGAAGTTCCTGTGCATAATAAACCTTCATAGCCCCTGCAACAATTGACAAATATTTATACAAATCAGGGTTCTCAGCAGCATCTTTTGCCAAACTTCCTTGTAGTTTTAACAAATCAACTTTTCTCACATACTTACTGTTTCCTAACAGACTGGCTCCTCTCAAACTTTTTATATTTTCTTTGAAAACCTTATCTAAGGCATCCTTCATTCTCATAAATTCTCTAGGAAGTTCGACATATACCCACTCCATTTTTCGCGTTCTCACATAAGGAGCAAGATCTACATGTTTCCTATTTCTATACTCTATCTTTTCCAAAAAAAGCTCTTTACAAATCCTCTCAATATCCTCCTTCCCACTTCCAGGAGAAGCAGTCAGCCCAAGAACCCTTGAAAACTGGGACTCCTCAATATACTTCTCAGCTATAAATGAATAAGGATAGTCACCAACCGCTCTATGTGCCTCATCAACAATCAAAAGAGAGTAATCCTCAAATACTAGGTTTTTTGACAGCAAATCATTTTGAATGACTTGGGGGGTTGCAAAAATAAATTGCGCATCATTATAAAGAATCTTCCGTTTCTCTGGAGAAATTTCACCTGTCAGCGACACAAACTCATCCTTTCCAAATTTAAAAGCATTTTCCCATACTTGCCTATGCTGCTCAACAAGAGGTTTTGTCGGAGCAAGGAAAAGAACTCTCCCTTCTGGATGCTTTCCAAGCCTCTGCGCAGCAAGAAGAGCCGCAACAAAGGTCTTACCTAAACCTGTTGGTAAAACAACTAAAGTATTATTACTCACAGCAGTTCCCAAAATAGTCTCTTGGTAGAGCCTTTTCTCTATTGCGCCTTCTTTCAAAAATCCACTTCCCATACCCATATCTTGTTTCACATTCTATATATTTCATCGCCCCGACAAAAAGTATATAAGACCCCCAATACTTCAGTAGTCGGTCAAGATAATGAAAAAACCGGCTCTAAAAAAACAAACAAAGCCACTCCCCACCTGGATGACCACACTCTCGAATAAAATTCTTCCACCTATCTTTTTCTTTTCTCTAGCTGTTCTAACTCTTCACCTAATGCCCCTCGCAAGCACAAAAATTCTCAAACTTAATCTTGGAATACTTTCAATAACTTCCTCAACAATTTCGTTTTATCTCACAATTCTCCTTCTGTAAAACTTTATAAACACAATAGAATAATCTTTAATATGGGAGTCAGGGCGCTATTAGGTGGAATTTCCAAAAAAATAAAAAGTCGATTTTCCGACGAAGACGATTTAGAAGATGAGCTTGGATCAGACGAAGATCTTGATGATGATTTATCTGAAGACGAAGAAGATGAGGAAGAAGATTTAGACGACTTAAACGAAAAACCAGAGCCCTCCCCAACAAGTCCTCCCTCTACAAAACCACCTGTTTCTGAAATCCCCTTAACTCCAGCCCCACAAGAGCAGAAAGTCTCCTCGGCTCCACATGATTCTGGAAAAATATCAGCGGAGTTGGCAACCATAAAGACTAAAATAGACTTACTAGAGTCCCACCTCCAAAATATAGAAAGCAAAGAAGCACTTTACAAATCAGAGGCTGATAGATATATGCAGTATCTCACATATATCAGCGACAAACTTGACAACTTGGCGAGAGAGCATGCCGAACTTGAAAGACTCATCCGTCAATAAATATGCCAAAAACCAATAAAGAAGCTATCAAAGTCTCAAAGAGAAGCCTTTTAGTATTCTTTCTGGCTGTAGTGGGCATTATCGCACTTATTTTTATAATTCCCTTCTTCAACTGGGCGTCCCACGGAAAATATCTTGTTCTTCCATTTGCATTTTTGGCAATTTTGATAACCCGTAGAGCAGATTCTTGGAAAGTCGGTATAGAAGTATTCTATTTTTCCCCATTTCTTCTAGCCTATACTTACAATCTTTTCATAGCGCTTTCCATTTCTTTCCTTGCCTTCTATTTCGTAGTAAAAACAAAACCATCTGAAGGAAATGGAATAGTAATACATAGCGTAATAATTACAATAATCGCCACTGTTGCAAGTGTTTTGTCAGGACATTTCGGGACAAATATAACAGAGACACAGTTCTTCTGGTCTGCCTATGGCACAGTCCTTTTTGCAATCTGGCTTGACGCGATAATAGTTAAATTCTCCGCTCCAGTTCCACTACCAAAAAATATTATAACACATTCAATGGGTAGTTTTGCTAACTACATAATAATATCAGAAATAGGCTACCCAGTCTTCCTATATATTCTCACCCTTCAATAATTCAGCGCGTTCTGATTATCTTATCAATCTGGGTCTTCGCAGAGCCAATATAATTTTTCGGATCAAGAACTTCGGAAAGCTCATCCTCAGAAAGAAGTTCCCTAATTTTTGGCTTCTTTTTCAGAACTTCCATCATTTCAATATCTTTGTTTGAGCTTTCCATCGACGATTCTTTCATAATTTCATGAGCCTTACTTCTCTCCATCCCCTTTTCAACAAGCTTCAACATAACTGCTTCAGCCATAAAACGGCCCTTAGTCAACATTATGTTTTTGTGTATCTTATCTGGATAGACATTGAGTCCTTGCATTATCTGTATGGTCTCTTCTACAATAAAATCTGTCAAAATAAAAGTCTCAGGGAAAATTATACTCTCGCAACTGGAATTTGTCAGATCCCTTTCATGCTCCAGTGGGATATTTTCAAGAGCCGGAACAATATTAGACCTCAAGTATCTGACAATTCCCGAAATCCTCTCTGATCTCCAGGGATTTCTCTTTTGTGGCATTCCCGCGCTCGAAACCTTTCCTTTCTTGAACGGCTCTCCTAATTCTCCAACCTCAGTTCTCTGCATATTTCGTATTTCAGTAGAAATTTTCTGAAGAGTCTGTCCTATCATAACTAGTGTGAAAATAACATCAGCATGCCGGTCTCTCTGAACAACCTGTGTCGTTGCACGAGGACTTTTCAACCCAAAATCCTTCATTATCAAATCCTGGATTTTTGCTGCGTTTTTGCCAAAACTTGCACCCGTTCCAACAGCCCCAGTCATCTTTCCAAATAATATATTCTTCCTGGATCTTTCTACTCTCTCAAGCTGCCTATCAATTTCACAGGACCAAATAGCAAATTTAAATCCCAATGTAGTCGGAACAGCATGTTGTCCGTGCGTTCTTCCTATTATTATCAAATCTCGGTATTGTTTTGCCATGTCCAGAAGAACCAATCTCAAGTTCTTAAGTCTCTTCTCAATCATACCTAAACCTTCTGCAAAAATAAGAGCCCACCCAGTATCAATTATATCATAAGATGTTGCTCCAAGGTGAACATATTTCCCATACTCCCCTGATTTCTCTGCCAGAGCCGTTGAAACAGCAAGTATCCTATGCTGAAGATCCTCTTCTAACTCACCAACCCTTTCGAGCGTTATGGTTTTTAAATTCGCATTTTTCCCAATAGTATCGGCAGCCTTTTTTGGTATATTCCCCACAGATGCCTGTGCTTTTGCAAGAGCTGCCTCTATAGAAAGCCATTTCTCAAGAATATTTTCATTGGAGAATATTTTCTCCATTTCCTCTGTCGTATGATGATTTTCTAGATAGCGTTCTGACATGCCTTTAAACCCAAATAAGGTACCTACACTTACATATACGCTTGTAGCTTTTAAATCTTTACACCACTAAATACCCAAAAAGCGATGCCTATTGCGCCTGCCCAAATTCTCCAGTCCCACTTGAAGACTTTCTGCCCATCAAGCGGATAAATCGGAATAAGATTAAAAATCGCCAGGAAGGAGTTTACATAAGCTCCAATCCAACCTAAAGTTACTAAAAATCCATTTCCTGTATACATAAAGGTCATGAAAAACACAGCAAGCAGTACATTTATCATTGGACCAACAACAGCAACCAGGCCAACATTCCTGTCAGAATGTCTAACTCGTCCGCCAAAGTAAACAGCACCGGGAGCTATAAAGGTCCAGCCAAAAATCGAAAGGAAGGCGGCAAATATAAGCCCATTTTTCCACATTTTATAGTGCGCATGATAGCCCTTTTTCTGCGCCATAAACTTATGTCCCAATTCATGCAGTATAAATCCTGGACCAATTGCAAGAATTGCAAAAATAAACATCATAGGAATTCTCATTGAAACCGCTACAACAGCTGACATTATAATAACAGAAATACCAAGATCTTGTAACTCCTTCTTCGTAAATTTTTCAAGCAATTGCATATTTCCCATTATTTCTCCTGTCTTATACTTTTTCCGACAAACTATTTAAACAAGAAGCTCTTAGTGAAAAATGGGAGAAACAATGACAGTAACAAACTTGACAAACCTCACAGGAAAGGATGTTTATACCAGAGGCGCTGAATACGTCGGAAAAGTTGAGGATGCAATGCTTGATACCGAAAAAGGAAGCATTTCAGGCTTTACAATTTCCATGGCCCGTGAGAGTTTCCTTTACAAGACACTTTCACAGGGAGATCAGGGAATAAAGAAAAGCGTTCTGATACCTTACAAGGAAATCCTTGCCTGCAAAGACATAGTCCTAGTAACAGCACCAAAACAATTACTTCCAAAACAGGCAGAAGAAGAAGAAGACCATGACGAGTCTCCAATTCCAGGCCTAGTAGATTAATTAGATTATTTTACAACAATCAGCGCTAGCGCTGTTTCTTCTCAAATTAGGGGCTTTCACCCCAAAAAAACTTATTCTACCTTTTCTTCTTCAGAAGATTCCTCAGCCGGTGCCTCTTCTGCCTCAGGCTCTTCAGGAACGACTTCCTCAGCCTCAGCAGTTTCTTCAGAAGCTTCTTCAACTGCTTCAGCCGGTGCCTCTTCTGCCTCAGATTCTTCTACAGGTGCTTCTTCAGCTACAGGCTCTTCTGAGGGTGCAGGAGCTGCGGCAGAAACCTCGCCTGCAAGCTCTTTTACCTTAGTGCAGATAAAATCTACAACTTCAGGCGCTAGCGGAACGGCAAAGCTTTTCTTGAAGCGCTTGCCTCCGTCAGGAGCATAATATCCGCGCGAAATCGCCACGAATTCATTGCTGCCTTCTTCGGCAACAGCTTCCTTTCTTGCAACTTCGATGAAGTTGTTATTTCCAAACTTTATTTCTTCTGCTTTTATTGTTTTGAATTCTACCATTGTTTTTCCTCCGTGTGTGGAAACTAATTTTTTTAGAAATGCCAAAAAAGACAGATTCCAGTTCAATCAGTTTCCCTTTGCAAATCATGACTGTTTTCTCTTATTATTAAGCTTTGTGTATCCAAAAGTGAAAACCTTATAAGAGACTTCTGCCTCTTGTTGTGGGTATGGACGCCCGAATAGGCCTAACTTTTGACGATGTTCTGCTGGTTCCCAGAAAATCAGCGGTCAAGTCACGGAAGGACGTTAATGTCAACACAAAATTAAGCCGGCGAATATCACTGAGCCACCCAATAGTCAGTTCCAATATGGATACTGTGACTGAAGCTGAGATGGCAATTTCCATGGCAAGGTCAGGCGGCATAGGAATACTTCACAGATTTTTATCTGTGGAAGATCAGGCAAAAATGGTCAGCCGAGTAAAGAGGGCTGCCAGCTACAAAATTGACACACCATACACAACAGGTGCTGAAACAAATATAACAGAACTCCAATCTTTCATGAAAGAAAAAGGAGTTCACAGTATTCTCGTTGTTGATTCTGAAAACAAACTTCTTGGGATAGTAACTTCCCGTGACCTGAGGTTCATAGAGAATGGCTCTAAAGTTTCTTCAATAATGACTCCTCGCGAAAAGCTCATTTGTGGCGACCCTGAAATTTCAATAGACAAAGCTAAAGGACTCCTTTCTGAAAACAGGATAGAGAAACTTCCTCTGGTCGATTCAAACGACACCCTAAAAGGCCTCATAACAGCAAAGGATATTCTGAACATAACTCAGAGACCTCACGCTTCAACAGATGATAAAGGCAGATATCTCGTTGGGGCAGCAATCGGCGTAAAGGAGGGCTATCTGGATCGCGCCGCAACTCTTGTTGAGGCAGGAGTAGACGCTCTAGTAGTAGACATAGCACACGGTCATTCAGATCTTGCAATTAACACAGTCCGAACAGTCAAAGAAAAATTCCCTTCTGTCGACATTATAGCAGGAAACGTCGCCACTGCTGAAGGAACTAAAGATCTCATAGACGCCGGAGCAGATGCAATAAAAGTCGGTGTCGGACCAGGCTCAATCTGCATAACTCGTGTCGTTACAGGCTCAGGAGTTCCTCAACTAAGTGCTATAATTGACTGTGCAGAAGAGGCGTCAAAGAGTAAAATCCCAATAATCGCTGACGGCGGAATAAGAACTTCAGGTGATATTTCCAAAGCTCTTGCAGCAGGCGCATCAAGCGTAATGGTAGGTAATCTTCTTGCTGGCACAGAGGAAAGTCCAGGAAAAACTCTCATGAAGGACAATAGGAAGGTAAAAGTAATACGTGGAATGGCTGGCTACATCTCAAACATGAGCAAGCTCGAGCGCGATCACATACATTCTGATGCACTTGACATAGTTCCTGAAGGCGTCGAAGGCTACGTCCCTTACAGAGGTCACACGAGCGATATAATAAATCAACTTATCGGCGGTCTTAAAAGCGGAATAAGCTATTGTGGTTCACACAACATAGAAGAAATGCAAAAAAAATCCAAATTCATCCGCGTAACGAGTGCAGGAAAGGCAGAAAGTAAGAGCCACGACATATCTAAAGTCTAGATAATCAGCGCTTGAATATTTTTTTCAAAGTTTCGATGTCATAGCCCTGGGCAACTTCGTTAATTATTTGGAAAATCCCACCTTGTACAAGCAACAAACCAATAACTGTCCCTCCAATAGATGCTCTTATACTCTGTCCTGCAACTCCACCTTCAAAATTACTAAGAAAATCCATCATTAATATCCCACTTGCGCTTATTGACGAACCAACAACAATCATAAATGAGGACCATCCAAAAGTCCCCGGCTCCAAATTACCCTTTCCACTTCTCAAAACATTCATTATAGCAGTTCTTTCTTTCTTACTCATTCCAACTTCCTCAAGAAGGACATTCAACTTTTCAAGAAATTCTCCAGATGAAATAAGATTCGAGTCTCCTGTCTTCATAATTCTTTGGTACTCCTCTAACACATCCTCAAAAATGTCTTTGTTATCCCTCTTCTCTAACTCTTCTGTCAGCGACAGAATCTCTCTCGTTTCCTGGACACTCAACTTAATCATCTCCGTGTTCTGCTTTTCAAGATCTGCGCCCCCTCCTTCTCTCTCAACAATTGCAGCAGCCGCAGCCTCTACCTTCAATGTAACTTTCATTCTCTTCAAAAGTTTTCTAATATTTTCAACAAATTCCTCGGTTTTTCCCGTTCCCCTCGAGAACTTTTTCCCCAGAATGGTTTTTGCCAGTTCCTCTTCAGCCTTTTCAAGTTCTTCGGCGGCTCCAGAAAGATCACCCTCACTAATTCTATCAAATGCAGGCCTCAGCTCAGGAAAGACCTCATATAATTCGACTAAACCCTTGGCTAATTTTTCTATACCTTCTTCAGAATCCTGTTTTTCTTCTTCTACCATAGCCTCTCCTACAAAGTTCTCAAAAACTCGGCAATAACATGGACTCCAGCTCCAGTTCCACCAAGCCCGAAATATGGCTTCGGTTCCGTCGTCCAGGCAGTTCCAGCGATATCAAGATGAATCCATTTACTATTCCCAACAAAAGCCTCAAGAAAAGCAGCACCAGTTAGGGAACCTGCCTCTCCTTTGGCCGAGCCAATATTTTTAACATCCGCAATTTTGCTTTTCACCATCTCTCTATAATCTTCATGAAGTGGCATCTGCCAGACTTTATCTCCTGTTTTCTCTCCTGCCTTCCTCATAAGATCCATATGTCTCTGCGAGTTTCCAACCATTCCACTGTATGTCGAACCAAGCGCTACAACAACAGCCCCAGTCAAAGTTGCAATATCCACAATTATTTCAGATTTCATCTCCGCAGCATATCCTAAAGCGTCAGAAAGAACAACACGTCCTTCAGCATCGGTATTAAGAACCTCAATAGTTTTCTTATTGTAAGTTTTTATGATGTCCCCAGGCAAATAAGCAGAAGCACTCGGTCGGTTCTCAGCACAGGCCATCAATCCAATAATATTTTTCTTCAAAGCACTCTTGGCGGCAATTCTCATTATCCCAAGAACTGCAGCCGCCCCTGACATATCAAATTTCATTTCGTCCAGAGCTCTCGACGGCTTTATGGATATTCCTCCAGTATCAAATGTAATTCCCTTCCCAACCAAGATAATAGGTTTATCTCCTTTCTTTCCCCCATTGTACTCAAGCTGAATCAGTCGCGGCCCATTAACACTACCTTTCCCAACTGCGAGAATTCCATTCATCCCCTTCTTCTCAAGTTCTTTCTTTCCTAAAACAGAAACATTTAATTTCAGTTCTTTCCCCATTCTCTGAGCCTCGCTTGCAAGATAGGCAGGTGTAGCGACTGCAGGCGGGAAATTCTGGAGCTTCCTTGTATAGTTAATTGACTCTGCTACAAGAACCCCATAATCAATACTCTTCTTATCTCCAGAAAGTATAGAAACAGCCAGATTATTCGGTGTTTCTTCTTTTGTAACATAATCATCAAAAACATAGTCCGCAAGGACGCAGCCTTCAGCGAGAGCGTGCGAAACATCACTTACTTTTTCTTTGCAAGAGGGCATTGAAATTGCAAGCGACTTTGCCTTCATAACTTTCGCTGAGCATATAGAAGCTCCGGCATATTTTCTTACATGATCGAGCTCAAATGTCTCTTTCTTTCCCATCCCAACAAGAAGAATACACTCCGCAGAAAGTTTTCCATAAGTCTGGAGCATATAAGTCTCTCCATGCTTACCTGAAAATCTCTTCAGCTTAATCGCTTTCGAGATAGCGCTTCCTAAACTGCTGTCAATTTTCTGCAAATCTTTCGAAATTCCAGAGCCCTCATAGACTGCAAAGGCAAGGATATCAGCTTTTACTCTATCACTACCTTCACTGGAAACATTAACCTTCATAAATCCAGATATGGCTCATCCCTTTATATCTTTTTCAACCACTCGCCGAAGTCAATTATTCCGTGTTCAAATCCTTCAATTGCAATCGGTGTTATCGAAATTTTTCTCTCATCATGTAAAGTGTAAATATCTGTTCCTGGGCTTTCCTTTGGTTCTATTACTCCACCAATAACATAAACACTATCTTCAACTTCCTTCAAAAGTGGAGTAACATATTCTTCTCCAAGCCGGGTAACCTCAACTCCTTTCGGCTCTCCAGTTGGCACATTAACATTAAGCATTTTAACATCCCCTGGCAATCCCTTCTCAATAATGCCTGAAACCAGTTTCTTCACAATTTTCTGAGCTTCATCAAATAAATGATTTCCTTCCATGTTGTGCGCTTCCTCAGGCGTCGCTTCAATACTCACTGCAATCGAAGGAACTCCTAAATTCGCCGCTTCAAAGGCGGCGCCGCAGGTCCCTGAACGCATCAATGCGTGTATTCCTAAATTCGCACCAATATTTATTCCTGAAACTACAAGATCAACATCCTTCACAAGCTTCGTCATTCCTATAAAAACACAGTCTACCGGAACGCCGTCTACTGAAAAGTGATTATCATCTCTCTTGTTGACCCGCACAGGACTCCCAAGTGTAAATCCACGTCCTGTAGCGCTCCTCTGCTTCGCAGGCGCTACCACAACAAGCTCTCCGAGCTCTGACATACTTTCCTCAAGCGCTTTGATGCCAGGAGCGTCTATTCCGTCATCATTGGTAATGAGTATTTTCTTCATATTCGACCTAGTTCTTTCTGGTATTAACACTTTACTCTCACGCCCTTGTGAGGATTAAACGGCCTTTCTTCAAGAAAGTCGGTCGATTCAGCCTCAGCATAGTGGTTTTACTACAAAATTAAAAACTAAGTGAAATATGAAATCGACAGCATGCGCCCATCCCTCACTTTTCCCATTTTCCCTAGTTTCTAGCTACGTTTCTCTCACATTTCAAACTTTTCCCTGATCTCGCCACCTAAAAACCCAAAAACATCAATCTATGTCTCACATTCACACTTTTCATACATACATTTCCAAGTATTAAACACACAAACAAGTTCTCTCTTCACAAAATGACTAAATCTCTCAATTCTCTGTCTCAAAATCGAAAAATCAACTCTCACATTCAAAATAATTCACTTGGAAAAGCTAAAGAAAAAGTTTCAAAAATCTCTCAAAGCTCCTGAAAATCCAACCACTCAGAATTTCCCCCTAAATTCAAAGACAAATCTCCAATTTTACACAAAACCCCTCACAATAATCCGTCATATATGTAAACAGGACACAAGCTACTGATTTACTCAAAATATTAATAGGTCACCTTACATGTCACCTTACATAATATCCCCAATATATTTATATGATAAACCGCTAGGCTTAAGCATGGGACTATTCGATCTCCTCAGGCAAAAAAAGAAGAAATCCGTAAAGAAAGCGTCAAGTAAAGGGAAGACCCGTAAGCCGTCACGTCAAAAGCGTCTCCAGACTAAGGCGACACAAAAACCACTACAGTCTCGCCAGCTATCGAAAAAAAGAGCAAATCTTGTCGTAATAGATCCAAGAATAGAGGCAAAAACCGAAATAGAAGATCCACTTATCTCAATTTCTCGGCAACTCACAAAAATCCAGGACGCTCTCGAAAAAAGCCACAGTACAATGCAAAGCGGTATGCAGAGTCTCAGAGACGATCATCACACAATCATAGAACGGCAGGTTACGCCAGATAATGTAGCTCAGGCTTTCGAAAACCGCAAACACGAACTTGAACAACAAAAAGAAAATATAGAAGGTGAACTGGACATACTTGAAATTGATCAGAAAATACTTGATTCTCTCACTGAAAAAAAGCTTCGCAGCATAACGATTTCCAAAAACCTAAGCCTCTCCAGACAGTACACTGCCTCAAGACTCTCCCACTTAATAGATTCTGGCTTTGTAAAGCGCACTAAGCGCGGCAGAAGTGTATACTACTCACTAATTACTTCGTAAAATCTCCTAAAAATAGAGCTAAGTCTCACAAATAAACTTATATTCCCATCTTACGCTTTCTGTGGGCTCTCTTCCTTCTTCTAATCTTCTTTTTGACCCACTTCCAGCGCTGCCTACCCTTTTTCTTCCATTTTCTTGGCTTGCTCTTCATAGATGCTCTCCTATCCGTATACTCGCTTATATCTTTTTGTATTTTTTAAATCTTCCATATAATATACCTTCAAAACATACTGTTTAATCATCATTTTCCAAACAATACCTTCTCAGAACCTTAAATTTATCTCTCACGTTTTTCTCCTTCAGATGCGTCGCTTGCTCTCGCTTTTGCGGTTTCCACAATGCTCTCGTACTCCTTCGCAAGATGCCCAAAGAACTTTGAAAATTGAGTACTCGGTCTTATAATATTCTGATAATGTTTTTGCGTCGACTTAGAATGATGGAAGCGCCGCCTCTCGGTTTTCACCATACCAACGCGCCTCAATCTGGGCAATATCACATTATAAAATGTCGCCTTCGAAAAATTATTATCCCTCAGAAAGGCTCCGACATCGTCCCCTTCAAGCTCCAATTTTTCAAGAAGAAGCGTCATAAATGCCTTAGAAACTTCATAATACTTCGCTTGATACTGGTCTGGAAACACAATCTGCAGTATCTGCTCCATCTCAAGCCGAACATTCTTTCCGTACTTCCACTGATCCCGGAGCTTCCTTATGTCCGACATCCAGAGAGCTTCCTTGCTTGGAATTCCCCTTGAAGCAGGTTGCATACCATTATGATGTTTTTCTGCCATAGTCTCTCCTAATTCCTTAGACTATTTAACTTTAACCAAATTCGGCTTTCTAAAAACCCAGTGGTCTATTGTAATGATGTGCTACTGGAAATCTCAGTGCTGGAGGCTGGCCCAGGCGCTTGAAGTTCCAAAAAAGCGCCTAAAACAGCGTTTTTAACAAAAATATAGCACCCCTGGACCAAATAAAACGAAAAAATCTATAATACCATAATGGTGTTATTCTGCTTCTCCTTCAGACTCCTCAACAACACTCTCTGCCGGAAGCATTCTCTTCGGAATTCTCCTAGTCAGCAGTATCTCAAACTCATCAGCCAGGTCCTTACCGTGATCTGTCAGCTCAACAAACTTAGTCCTCCCCTCTTTATTGAAGGTGACTAAACCGAGCTCCTCCATCTTCATAAGAAGTTTTACAGTATGAGCATAGGTGCAGTCTATCTCTTTTGCGAGCGCAAGAGCATAGGATTTCTCACCTGAGCCAACGCTGACAAGAAGCTTTGCCGGCTTCGGCCGCAGAAAAAGGTTCTCCAGCGTCGCTTGATGCTGGTTTTCCCCGAGTGTTTCTGTTCCCATGTGAGGATTTAAGTTTCGGTTCCTATTATACTTTATGCATTTTCAGAATATACCTTTTAAACACTATATTAAAGAAATCATAATTAAAAAATAGATTTCCAAATAAAGTCTGAGTCCGACTAAAAAATATTTAGTAAAACCGATAGCTGTAGAGCAAGTAAAAAACAGCGTGCATATGCTTCCTATATACATAGAAAAGCCAAATGTGAGACATAAGTCAAGCAGTTTATGCGCTGAGCCGAAGAAGTTGAGAGCTCTGAAGCCCGGCGCAGCTAGAGTCCAGCAAAATCAGAAGCAAAAAATGCTTTGTGAGAGAAGAATCGAAAAAATATAGCTCTCAAAGGGTCTGACAGAGGAATCTCACAAAAATGTGAGACTTAAATCGACCTTTTCCAAGAAAGTCAGTTTTTCAAGCGCAGCATAGCGATTTAAAATATCCTAAAAACTCTACTCAGCTTCATAAAGATGCCTCCAAGCCGGCATCTTCCTCAAATGTTGATTGGCCATTTCAGCAGCTTCCCTAGTTCCTATATCATCCCTGCTGACAGCAAAATCTACCATCCCTTTCCGTATTTCCTCAAAACTATTCAAATTCCCGTCCCTATCTGTACAAAAATCGCAGTATGGATTGCCCGCAAAGCCACCACCATGATGCTTTTCGTTATGCATCGGCCTATTACAAGATTCACAGGGATTTCCTTCCATGAACACCCTAACCCACTAACATTTATATCACTTCTCCTAATACATCCTCATGGTCAACAAGCTAGTCACCGGCGGAGCTGTCGTCGTACTCTTTCTTGTAATTGGCTACGTATTCTTCGGTGCTGGCGGAGGCCTTCTTGGGCAGTTCACAGGAGTTGGAGAAGCCCAGGAAGCAGTGTATGTTGTAGGTCAAAATGGTTTGATTCTAAAGTCAACAGACGGCGGAGATAGTTGGGAGGAACAAGATTCTGGGACTACTGAACGCCTCAACACAGTTTATTTCACTTCAATTGATATTGGCTTTGCTGCAGGTCTCGGGGGAACTTTATTGAAAACAACAGATGGCGGTGATGAGTGGGAACAAACCAGCGTAAATTGTGGTTCAATTGACCCATGTTATATTAATGACATACATTTCCCAACGTCACGAGTCGGTTACGCCGCAGGATGGGAAACTTATCTAAAAACTTCTAATGGTGGCAACAATTGGGAGTATAAAATGCGTTCATCCTATTCTGATAAACTTGCAGTATTCTTCACAGACGAAAATACAGGATACCTTGCTGGCAAAAGTCGGATGCTGGACAAAATAGAAGGAGATGTTATCGAAAATCTAATCCCTCACGGAAATCCTGATTGGAATGATGTTTATTTCACTGATGAAGATACAGGTTACATAGTTAGCAGTTATGGCTCGGTTCGTAAAACAACAGATGGTGGTGAAAGCGGTTGGCCAGAGTCTTGGCAATCTGTACTTGATATTGATGGAAACTTTAAATCAATATATTTTACTGATGAAAATACTGGATATGTGGCTGGAGCTGAAATAGTTTGGCACGGATCTCAAGGTGGGCCTTATCACACTACTGGAACTATTCTAAAAACAACAGATGCCGGAGAAAATTGGGAAGAACTGGATTTGAGTGTGGCAGAGAGAGATGATATATCACGAGGTTATGATGTTGTACCTACTCTACGTTCAATTCATTTTGCCAATGCTAATGAAGGTTATGCTGTTGGACATTTTGGATTGATACTAAAGACTGAAGACGCTGGAGAGACTTGGGCAGTGTTAAGGACTGCAGAAGGCGATGAATGGCTGACTTCTGTTTTTTCTATAATACAAGAGGCACAAGAGCCCGAAAGTGGTGAGGTAAGAGGTGCGGCAAAGGCTTTTGTTTCGGTAACAACTCAAAGGGGAGAAGAAAGAACCTCGGACAGCTATTATGATGAAGATGGAGTAATACCAGTAAAAGAGGGCGATTTTGTAATACTTTCTCCAAATGTGGATATTGTAGGTGATACTTTACCTTCATGGATTGTTGACAGAGAGGAAGGCACTTATACTGAAACAACAGTTGTAAAATGGTATGACGACGACAGAAGACTTCGATCTATAGGTGTGCCTGTGGCTAGTAATAGAAACGAGCCTCCTTTCTGGTGGTACGGTGCAGGTGGAGGAGATGAAGCATCTCCATACAGATTTAGAACGGCAGAGGACGGCGAATTCCCACTTGGATTCGAATACATACTTGGAGAATTTGATGATGA
>DVAE01000016.1 GCA_014189675.1 Candidatus Undinarchaeales archaeon SRR5007147.bin71
ACTTCCTCTCCGCTCTTCTCAAGCATCGGTATCAACTTCGAATAAAGCATAACCTGCTTCGGCGTGAGAAGGTCAATCCATACCTTCATAAAAAACAGGTGTAATCCTGCTTATAAATAGCTATCCGGTGAAACCGTTTCACACGTTTTCACACGTTTTCACAACGTTATTTCTACCTAAACGCAATATTTCTTCAATTCATCTTCTTAATTAACTCAAGTATATTCGTTTTTCCGGATTTTCTCTTACTAAGTATACCTCTTTCTGCCAGCTCTGCAACGATCCTAGAAACTTTTGGTCTCGAGAATCCCGTCATCTCATCTACATCTTGCTGTTTCATCCTACCCCCTTGGCTCTCAACCAGCTCAACAATTCTTCTCTCATCATCCTGAAGTATATCGTAGGGTATCTCACTTTCTTTCTTTCGTATGATCTCAGCTCCCCATAAACTCGTTATCAGGAAAATTATGAGTCCTCCTGCTATTAATCCTACAAGGAAACTACTTCTTTCACCTGTTTCAACTAAAGGGGATGGTGTGAGCTTCGTCTGCTCAACTCCGCCCAGCAAATCAAGAGTTTTCATAGCCTCATCAGACAGGTTTCCAACAACAACAATTCTCCTTGCTCCGAGCTTTTTTATTGCCTGCTCAGCCGATCCGGATAATCCTCCCCGTTCAGTCAAAAGAACAGGGCTTCCATAGTCTATAGCTATCCTCGCTGCCGGCATAACAGCCCCTTCTATATCTCCCTCTGCAATAATCACAGTTTCAGACTCTTCCCATAAAGTCACGGCAAGTCTTGCTGCGGTTCCGTAGCGATTCCAGTCCCAAATTCTAATAACACTATAATTCATTGCTATCAGGCTGCGTTCAACACTTTCCGGGACTGCCTCTATCCCACCTATTATGACTGCTTCACTGTATCCTTGCTGGACATAACCCAAAAGTTCGGACGCTATTGGTTGTGTAAATCCTTTTTTAGAAACCCCTATTAATGGGATTCCCTCTTTACTTGTGTAAGTCTGAGCCAGAAAGAAATCAACGGGATAGTCCTCTCCAGCCACCACAAGATCATAGGCTGATACTGCCTGAGCCATCAAAAGGGCTGAGAATAAAGCGAAAACAATAACTTTTAAGGACGTTTTCATACGATTTCATAGATTAAAGTCTTATTTATGCTCTCTGCCTGTCAGGGCTCTCTGCATCGCATCCGCCATTTGTCCAGGAAGTTCTGGTTCAACAAGTATGCAGTTTCTTCCTTTTGCAACTTCAGGCAGACCTCCAACATTTGTTGCGACAGCTGGCAGTCCGCAACTGAGAGCTTCATCGAGAGCTCGCCCGTATCCTTCAGACCTTGAGGGCATTACAAAAAGCTTAGACTCATTAAGATATCTTGGAAGGTGGTCATGAGGCATTTCGCCGACAAAATGAACCTTTTCGGATATTCCAAGCTCTTTAGATAGGTTCTTCAGAAGCTTAAGGTAGGGGGGGTCTGCTATTCTTCCGACTATTTTCAGGCTGAATTTCGTGTTCTTTCTCGAGAACTCTGCAAAGGCCGTTAGTAATGTATCAATTCCCTTAATATGATGCACCGAGCCAACAAAAATTACTTGATTTTTTCTTTTCACCTTTTTGCCGGAAAAAGCCTTTCCAATTTTCCTGTGCACAAGTTCTATTTTGCTCTCAGGAACCCCTCCTGTCAAAAGCGAGTCCTTTACACTTTCGCTGACAGCATATACAGTGTCCGCGCCCTGCAAAGCTTTTCGTGTAAAATATCTATGAGGCTTTCGCTTCAGATTTATAAGAGCATCAGTCCCGTGGCATGTTACTGTATATGGTATCTCAAATAAACTTTTTGCGATTCTCGCAAGGTAACCAAAAGTCGTTGCAAAATGCGCAGATATGCTGTCAATCTGCCGCCTTCTGCGCATTATGTGATAGATAAGAGCCGGTCCATTAATTACAAAACGGCTTCTCCGTATAAGGATTCTGTCGTCGAGATCAACAGGAATTATACTCGTCCCAATTAGAAAACCATCCCTGCCAAGTTCCTCAAATTCTTCTCTTACAACGAGTTCAGTTCCGGCGTATGGCGGAGGATAGGGTCCAAGCACAGCTTTCATCTTGGATAAACCTTTAATATTAGTTCTTATATCTATTTCCTTGGTATTGTTAGATATTTACTTATGGAAATTTTAGAGAGAAGCGGCGATACAATTATTGCCCTGTTAAATATAGAGGACCTGAAGGACCACGAGCAGATAAACGAGAGTTATCTTGCCGAGCTAACCCGGAAAATAAAGGAAGATAAAGAGCTTAAGATCCCTATAGTTGTTGATAAGCATTCAAATGTTGTCTTGGACGGTCATCACCGTTTTTACGCCCTCCAAAAGTTGGGATGCAAGCGAATACCGGCTTTTGTCGTTGATTATTACAACCCTGACATAAAACTAAATTGCTGGAATCACTTCGTCAAGACAGAAGAAGAGCGAGAGGCTGTATTCAATTGCCTGAAAGAGCATAATTTTCTGACTAGCACTGTGGAGAGTGAGGATGTCATAAAAACTCTTCTGGCATCTGGGCAGGCAATTCTCGGAATCGCAGCAAGAAACGGAGGGAAC